>NZ_JAOCQD020000002.1:964779-1286372 GCF_025290835.2 Aquabacterium sp. OR-4
AGGCGCGTGGGCAGACGCCACATCCACCAGGCCACCACGGCACAGCAGGCGGCCGGCACCCAGCACCAGCGCAGCGGCAGCCGCAGGCCGCCCAGCACGCAGCCGATGGCCATCATCGTCCAGGCCAGCTGCTTGGCGCGCAGCGGGATCGCCCGGTGCTCGCGCCAGTCGCGCACCATCGGCCCGAAGCGCGGGTGCCCCAGCAGCCAGGCCTCGCAGCGCTTGCTGCCGCGCGCAAAGCAGAACGCCGCCAGCAGCACGAAGGGCGTGGTGGGCAGCAGCGGCACGAAGATGCCCACGATGCCGGTGAGCAGGCTGGCCAGACCGGCCAGCAGCCACAGCACCCGCGCCCACAGCGGCTGGCGGGGCGCCTGCGCAGGCGGCGTGTCGGGCAGGCTCATGGCAGCGATGCTATCCGCCCCGGCCGGCCCTTGCGCTGCCACAAGCGCAGGCCACCGGCCGCGGCGCGGCGGCGCACGGCGCCTGCTACGCTCGCGCCTCTGCCAAAGCCCTGACCCGATAGCCATGTCCACTCTCGCCTGGAGCGCCGATCTCGCCCTCGACCACCCCCGCATGGACGGCACGCACGAGGAGTTCGTGGCCCTGCTGGCCGACACCGAGGCCGCCTTGACGCTGGACGAGGCCACGCTGCTGACGCGCTGGACCACGCTGTGCGAGCACACGGTCGAGCATTTCGGCCAGGAAGACCGCTGGATGCAGGCCACCGGCTTTGCGCCCGAAAACTGCCACACCTTCCAGCACAAGGCCGTGCTCGACGTGATGCTCGAATGCGCCAAGCGCGCCCGCGAGCAGGCCGATTTCGAGCCGCTGCGCCTGGCCGTGGGCGAGCTGGCGATCTGGTTTCCGCAGCACGCCCGGCAGATGGACGCCGCCCTCGCCCAGCACATGGCCCTGGTCGGCTTCGACCCCGAGACCGGCCGCTGCGCGGTGACGCTGGACGGCAATGGCGAACCGCTGCGCGAGCCGGCGCTCGAGCCGATCACCGGCTGCGGCGGCAGCAGCTGCGGCTGACAACCCCAGCCCCCGCGGCCCCCGCCGCGCCTGACGGCCGCGACGTCGCTGCGCGGCAGCGCACCCGCGCCCCGCAGGCCGACAATCGCCGGCCATGACCGCGCCCCCCGTCCACCCGCACGACCTGCGCTTTCCGTCCATCGACGGCCTGCGCGCCTTCGAGGCCGCGGCGCGGCTGGGCAGCTTCGAGCGCGCGGCCGACGAGCTGGCCATCACCGCCAGCGCGGTGAGCAAGCGCGTGGCCACGCTGGAAGACCTGCTGGGCACGCCGCTGCTCAGCCGCGGCGCCAAGGCCTTGCTGCTCACCGCGGCCGGCAAGGAATACCTGGGCCAGGTGCGCGACGCGCTGGCCCTGCTGGCCACCATGCCGCTGCACCAGCGCCGCACGCAGCGCCAGCAGCGCCTGCGGGTCAGCGTGCCGCCCACCTTTGCGCGCCAGGTGATGGTGGCCGGGCTGGATGCCTTCTGCGCCGCGCACCCCGAGATCGAGCTGGAGGTGCTGCTGTCGATCCCCTACCTCGACGGCACGCCGCACGACAGCGACATCGAGGTGCGGGTCAGCGATCCGGCGCTGCTGCCGGGCTCGGTGGTGCTGCTCGACGACCGCGTCGTGGCCGTGGCCGCGCCGGCGCTGCTCGCGCGCCTGCCGCCGCTGCACACGCCGGCCGCCCTGGCCCATGCGCCGCTGCTGCGCACGCCGCTGGAACCCTGGACCCCCTGGCTGCGCGCCGCCGGCCTGCCCTGGCCCGAGCCGGCCAGCGGCCCCAAGCTGCTCGACCTGGGCCTCACGCTCGAGGCCGCGGTGTGCGGCCAGGGCGTGGCGCTGGCGCGGCCCACGCTGGCGCGCCAGTGGCTTGAGAGCGGCACCCTGCGCCCGCTGTTCGCGCACATCACCGCGCCGGCCGCCGCGCCCTATGTGCTGATGCCGCATGCCGGCCACGGCGGCCACACCGGCAGCAGCGGCAGCAGCGGCAGCAGCGGCAGCGGCCAAGCCGACCACCAGGCCGCCGCCGCCTTTGCGCAGTGGCTGCAGGCGCAGTGCGCTGCCGCCTCGGCGCGCGCGGCGGAATGGCTTTCCGGCCTGGGCTGAAGATTCTTCCGCCGCGGCCGCGCGCGGCGCCGCTAGCATCACCGGCTGCCCCCTTGAATTGCCGGAGACAAGAGCCGATGACCGTCATCACCTGCATCGAAGACCTGCGTGTGCTGGCCGAGAAGCGCGTGCCGCGCATGTTCTACGACTACGCCGACTCGGGCAGCTGGACCGAAGGCACCTACCGCGCCAACGAGAGCGACTTCCACGGCATCAAGCTGCGCCAGCGCGTGGCCGTGAACATGGAAAACCGCAGCACCGCCACCACCCTGGTCGGCCAGGCGGCCAAGATGCCGGTGGCCATCGCCCCGGTGGGCCTGACCGGCATGCAGCATGCCGACGGCGAGATCCACGCCGCCCGCGCGGCCGAGAAGTTCGGCATCCCGTTCACGCTCAGCACCATGAGCATCTGCTCGATCGAGGACATCGCCGAGCACACCAGCGCGCCGTTCTGGTTCCAGCTCTACATGATGCGCGACCGCGAGGCCATGGGCCGCATGATCGACCGCTGCAAGGCCGCCAAGTGCAGCGCGCTGGTGCTGACGCTCGACCTGCAGGTCATCGGCCAGCGCCACAAGGATCTGAAGAACGGCCTCACCGCGCCGCCGCGGCCCACGCTGCGCAACATCGTCAACCTGATGACCAAGCCGCGCTGGTGCTTAGGCATGGCCGGCACCCGGCGCCACACCTTCCGCAACCTGGTGGGCCATGTGAAGGGCGTCAGCGACATGAGCAGCCTGGCCGCCTGGACCAACGAGCAGTTCGACCCGCGCCTGAGCTGGCCCGACGTGGCCTGGGTGAAGGAGCGCTGGGGCGGCAAGCTGATCCTCAAGGGCATCATGGATGTCGAGGACGCGCAGCTGGCCGTGCACAGCGGTGCCGACGCCATCGTGGTCAGCAACCACGGCGGCCGCCAGCTGGATGGCGCGCCGTCGAGCATCAGCGCCCTGCCGGCCATCGTGGCCGCGGTGGGCAGCCAGATCGAGGTCTGGATGGACGGCGGCATCCGCAGCGGCCAGGACGTGCTGAAGGCCTGGGCCCTGGGCGCCCGCGGCACGATGATCGGCCGCGCCATGGTCTACGGCCTGGGCGCGATGGGCGAGGCCGGCGTCACCCGCGCGCTGCAGATCCTGCACAAGGAGCTGGACGTGACCATGGCCTTTTGCGGCCACACCCAGCTGCGCAACGTGGACACACGCATCCTGCTGCCGGGCACCTACCCGAAGGGCTGACCCGGCGTCACGCTCAGGCGCTTTCCTTCTCCTGCAGCAGCCGCCACATCACCTTGCCCGAGCCGCTCTTGGGCAGGGCGTCGACAAAGTCGACGCTGCGCGGCACCTTGTAGGCTGCCATGTGCTCGCGGGCCCAGGCGATGATGTCGTCGGGGGTGGCGCTGCCACGGTGCTCGGCGCGCAGCACCACCACGGCCTTGACCGATTCGCCGCGGTAGGCGTCGCGGGTGCCGATCACGCAGGCCTCCTGCACCAGCGGGCACTTGAACAGCAGCAGCTCCACCTCGCTGGGCCACACCTTGTAGCCGCTGGCGTTGATCATGCGCTTGAGGCGGTCGGTGATGAAGAAGTAGCCCTCCTCGTCCATGCGGCCCAGGTCGCCGGTGCGGAAAAAGGTCTTGCCGTCCAGCTCGATGAAGGCCGCCCGGGTGGCCTCGGGGTGGCCCCAGTAGCCCTTGAAGACCTGCGGGCCGCAGCTGACGATCTCGCCGGTCTCGCCGATGGGCAGCTCCTTGAGCGTGTCGGGGTCGATGATGCGCGAGTCGGTGCCGATGATCGGGATGCCCAGGCATTGCAGCTTGGCGCGCTCGGGCGGGTTGGCATGCGTGGGCGCGGCGGTCTCGGTGAGGCCGTAGCCCTCGGCAAAGGTGATGTTGAACTCGCGCTGCAGGCGCTCGGCCACCGCCTGCGGCATGGCCGCGCCACCGCCCGACACGTACTTGAGGCTCGACAGGTCGAAGCTGGCGTAGTGCGGGCTGGCGAACAGGTCGATGATCATCGTCGGGATGCAGGTCCAGTGCGTCACGCGGTGGCGGCTGATGATGCGGCCGGCCAGCTCGCGGTCCCAGCGCGGCAGGATCACCGTGGTGGCCCCGCCGGCCACCGAGCCCACGCAGCCGTAGATGAAGCCGGTGATGTGGAACATCGGCACCACGCCCAGGCTCACCGCCTCGGCACCCGAGTGGCCCCACACGCCGCCGCCCATCACGTTGTGCATCAGCGTGCGGTGGGTGTGCATGCAGCCCTTGGGCAGGCCGGTGGTGCCGCTGGTGTAGGGCAGCAGGGCCAGGTCGTCGGGGCCGGCGGTGTGGGCGCGGGCCACGTGGCCGGCGGCCAGCGCATCGTTCCAGCGGGTCACCGGCGCGGCGCCTGCGGGCAGGGCCGGGTCGGCCAGCAGCCAGTCGAGCACCGGCTGCGACGGGCGCTCGGCCTCGTCCAGCCGCTCGGGCATGGCGTCGGCAAAGCGCGTGGCCACGATGTGCTGCAGCTGCTGCGCGGCGGGCAGGCGGCCGTTGGCCTCGGCCACGATGCCGGCCAGATCGGCGGTGGTGAGCACCACCTTCGTGCCGGGGTCGGTGATGTAGTGGCCAAACTCGTCGGCACGGTTCATCGGGTTGACCGGCACCACCACGGCGTCGGCGCGCAGCACCGCATGCACCGCCACCACGAACTGCGGGCAGTTCTGCATGAACACCGCCACGCGGTCACCCTTGGCCACGCCATGGGCCTGCAGCCAGCCGGCCAGCGCCTCGGCCTGGCGCTTGAGCTCGGCAAAGCCCAGCGGCCGGCCAAAGAACAGGTAGGCCGGCTTGTCGGGGTAGCGGCGGGCCGTGACCTCGAGGTTGAACCACAGGCTGGTTTCGGGCAGCACCAGGTGGCGGGGCAGGCGCTTGGGCCAGATGGCATGGTGCGGGCGGGTAGCGGTCATCGTCGACAGGGGTGTGGTGAAAGCCATGAGCGGATGCCGAGCCCGCTGCCTTGCGCAGCGGAATACACCGGCGGTGCGCCGGTGTACCGCAGCGCGCTGGGTCTGGGCATCCCCGCGAACCCGCGAAATGTCGCCCTGGCGACGCCGCCCGACATGCACAGCGGAATACCGCGGCCGCGTCGCTGCGCGGCCACGTCGCCGCCGCCGGATCACCACGGCACCACCACCGGATCGCCACCGGATCGCCACCGCGCCACCACCGCACCGCCACCGCACCGCCACCCGGGCGCGTTACCATGGACGCTCTGGTTTTTCGAGACTGCGCCGATGTTCCGACGTCGTCTTTTCGGCTTTGCCACGCTGGCCCTGCTCAGGCCTGACGCCTGGGCGCTGCCGTCGCCCACCGGCCCGGTGCTGCTCACCGTGTCGGGCCGCCTGCGCCAGGCCGGCGCGGCGGCGAGCTTCGACATGGCCATGCTCGAGCGCCTGCCGCAGGCCCACATCCACACCCACACCCCCTGGTACGCGCAGGCGCGGCGCTTCAGCGGCCCGCTGCTGCGCGAGGTGATCGCGGCCGCCGGCGGCCAGTTGCTGCCCGGCGGCACGCTGCGCGCCCGGGCCCTGAACGACTACGCAGTCGAGATCCCGGCCAACGACGCGCTGCGTTATGACATCGTGCTGGCGCGCCTGATGGACGACAAGCCGATGCCGGTGCGCGACAAGGGGCCGCTGTTCATCGTCTACCCGTTCGACGGCCACCGCGAGCTGCGCAATGCGGTGTACTACAGCCGCTGCGCCTGGCAGCTCAAGTCCATCGAGGTGCTGTGAACACGCCGCGGCTGTCGCCCTGGTTCGGCATCGTGGGCCTGGCCCTGCTGGCCACGCTGCTGGCGGCCGCCTTCGTGCAGGCGCGGCAGTTCGCGCTGCTCAACCTCACCGTGCAATACCAGGACGACTACCTGGTGCTCAACCTGTACCAGGTGGAGACCGAGTACCTGCGCCTGCGCGAGCAGTGGCAAAAGCCCGCCGAGCAGGCCGACAGCACGGCGCTGAAGCTGCGCTACGACATCTTTCTGTCGCGCGTGGGCCTGCTCGACAACGAGCGCGCCTCGCGCCTGCTGGGCAGCTCCAGCCAGGCCAGCACGGCCCTCAGCGCGATTGCCGCCTTCACCCGCCGTGCCGACCTGTACCTGGGCGACGGCACCCGCGCCGATGCCATCAGCCCGCAGGCCGCCGACGCGCTGCTGCAAGACCTGCTGGCGCTCGACGCGCCGATCCACCAGCTGATGCTGGAGGCCTCGCACCGCGTGGCGATGCAGGTCACCGAGCGCCAGGAGAAGGTGCGCCAGCACAACCGCATCGGCCTGGCGCTGACCGGTTTTCTGGTGGCCATGGTGATGCTGTTTGCCGGCCTGGCGATGCGCCAGATGCGCAAGCTCGACGAACGCCACCAGCGCCTGCAGACCCTGGCCGACGAGCTGCGCGACGCGCGCATCGACGCCGAGGACGCCAATGCCGCCAAGAGCGAGTTCCTGGCCGACATGAGCCACGAGCTGCGCACGCCGCTGCACGGCCTGCTGGGCATGCTGTCGCTGGTGAAGGACTCCCCGCGCGACCCGCGTTCGGCCGAATGGCTGGGCGTGGCCGACGACTCGGCCAACCACCTGCTGCGCCTGCTCGACGACATCCTCGACCTGGCCAAGCTCGAATCGGGCTCGCTGCGCCTGGTGCCGCAGGCGGTGCACCTGCCCACGCTGCTGCGCGAGGTGCAGGCCTTGCTGCTGCCCAATGCCCAGGCCAAGGGCCTGGCGCTGCAGCTCGAGGCCGCCGACGGCCTGCCGGCGCATGTGCAGCTCGACCCCACGCGGGTGCGCCAGGTGCTCTACAACCTGCTGGCCAATGCCATCAAGTTCTCGGATGCCGGCGCCATCGTGCTGCGCTGCGGCCGCCAGGCCGCCGACGACGGCGCGCCGCGCCTGGTGTTTGCGGTGGCCGACACCGGCATCGGCATGGACCGGCACACGCTGTCGCAGCTGTTTCGCCGCTTCGGCCGGGCCGACGACCCGCTGGCCCGGCGCCAGGCCGGCACCGGCCTGGGCCTGGCCATCTCGCGCAACCTGGCGCGGCTGATGGGCGGCGAGATCGCGGTGCGCAGCGCGCCGGGCGCCGGCAGCGTGTTCACCTTCCACTGCCCGCTGCTGCTGAGCCCGGCCGCGCCGGCCCGGCCCGGCCTGCTGCCGCCGGCGCCGCTGCGCTCGCTGTCGGTGCTGGTGGCCGAAGACCACCCGGTCAACCGCCTGTACATGGCCGCGCTGCTCGAGCGCCTGGGCCACCAGGGCCGCTTTGCCGAGAACGGGCTCGAGGCGCTGCAGGCCGTGCAGGCCGCCGCCGAACAGCCTTTTGACATCGTGCTGATGGACGTGCACATGCCGGTGATGGACGGCGTGGCCGCCATCGAGGCCATTCGTGCCCTGCCCGGCACGGCCGGCCGCACCACCATCGTGGCGCTGACCGCCGACGTGTTTGCCGACACCCGCGAGCGCTGCCTGCGCGCCGGCGTGAGCGAGGTGGTGGCCAAGCCGGTCAGCCTGACCGGGCTGCAGGCGCTGTTTGCGCGCCTGTTCGGCACCGCCACCGAGCTGCCGCCGGTGCCGGCGCTGCAGGTGGAGGGGGGCGACACGGTGCCCCTGCTCGATCGCCAGATGCTGCGCAATGTGCGCGAGCTGATGGGCGCCGAGCAGCTGCCGGGCCTGTACGGCGGCTTTTTTCAGCAGGTGGACGATGCCTCGCGCCGCATGCGCGAGGCCATGCGCGAGGCCGATGCCGAAGCCCTGCGGCGCGCGGCGCACAGCGTCAAGGGCGCGGCGCTCAACCTGGGCCTGTCGGCCCTGGCCGAGGCGGCCGCCACACTGAGCCGCGACGCGCGCCAGCTGGGCGCCGCGGCCCTGGCGCTGGCGCTGCAGCGCTTTGACGAGACGCTGGCCGCCACCCGCGTGCTGTGCGTCAGCGAAGGCCTGCTGGCCACCAGCCCCGCCGCCACCGCACCGGCGCCCTGAGCCGCGCCCACGCGGCGTGACGCGGCGTGACGCGGCGTGACGCGGCGCGGCGCGGCGCGGCGCCGTGCCGTGCCGTGCCGCCGGATCAGGCCACGCCGCGCGGGCGCAGAAAATCCTGCAGCAGGGTCAGCGTGCCGGCCGCGCTGTCCAGCCGGGCGGCCACGCCCAGCGGCAGCGGCTGGTGCGGGCTGCCGTGGCCCGTGGGCCAGCCGGCCAGCACCGGTTTGCCCAGGCCGGCCAGGTGCTCGCGCAGCACGGCCTCGGTGTCGGCCACCGCGGCACCGTCGGTGAAGCTGCCCAGCACGAAGCCGGCCGCCTGCTCCAGCAGGCCGGCCAGGCGCAGCTGCAGCAGGCAGCGGTCGATCCGGTAGGCCGGCTCACCCACCTCTTCAATGAACAGCAGCGCGCCCTCGGTGCGCGGCTGCCAGGGTGTGCCGCACAGCGCCGCCAGCAGGCTGAGGTTGCCGCCCAGCAGCCGGCCCTGCACCGTGCCCGGCACCCGCCAGGCACCGGGCAGCAGGGGCGGCGCCAGCACCTCGCCGGCGCTCCAGCCCTGGCGCAGCCGCGTGAACAGCGCCTGAGCATCGGCCTCGCGGCCGGGCAGCAGCAGGTCGGAGGCCGGCATCGGCGCATGCAGCGTGGGCCAGCCCAGGCGGTCGAGCAGCAGGTGCAGCGCGGTGATGTCGCTGTAGCCGATCAGCAGCTTGGGCCGGCGCGCCAGCTGCGCCACATCCATGGCCGGCAGCAGGCGCGCGCTGCCATGGCCGCCGCGCAGGCACCACACCGCGTCCACCTGCGGGTCGGCGAAGGCGGCCTGCAGATCGGCCAGGCGCTGGGCGTCGGGCCCCGACAAGAACTCATGCGCCGGATGCCGCGCGTGGCAGCCGGGGTACAGCCGCGCCTGCCAGCCCTGGGCCTGCAGCAGGGCCGGCACCGCGGCCACGCGCTCGGCCGCCGCCGGCCCGGCCGGGGCAATGATGGCCAGCGTGGCGCCGGGGGCCAGGGCGTGCAACAGCGGTGGAGTGCTCATGGGTGGGGGCTTGATCTCGCGCGCGCGGCCGGGCCTGGGCGAGAGGGGTGGCGAGAGGGGGTGGCGAAGGGGACGAAAGGGTTGAGCGTGTGGCGGGGCCGGCGCGCACGGCCTCAACCGGGGGCGCCCTGGGCGGCCAGCTTCTCGTACAGCGTGGCGCGGGCGATGCCCAGCAGCCGTGCCGCCGCCAGCTTGTTGCCGCCGGTGGCCGCCAGCGCCTCGCGGATGGCGCGTGCCTCGAGCTCGGCAATGGCCTGCGGCAGCGGCACGATGGCCGGCGGCACGGGCAAGGCCCCGGGCACGGTCTCGGGGGCCACCGGGTGCACAACCTCGGGCACAACCTCGGGCGCAACCTCGGGCGCAACCTCCGGCGTTGGGGCCACCGGCGGCAAGGCGCTGCGGGCCGGTGGCTCGCGCCGGGGCGGCGGCAGGGCCGGGCCGGGCGCGGCGGCGCCGGCCGGCAGGCTGCCCGGTGCCGAGCCGAGGGCGCGGTCGATGTCGCTGCGGTGCAGCACCGGCTCGTCGGTCATCAGCGCGGCCTGCTCCAGCACATTGCGCAGCTCGCGGATGTTGCCGGGCCAGGCGTGCGCGGCCAGGCGATCCAGGGCGTCGGCCGACAGGCTCTTGTGCGCCAGGCCGGCGCGGCGGGCAATGTCGTCGAGCAGGCTGTCGGCCAGCGGTTCCAGGTCGGCCATGCGCTCGCGCAGCGCCGGCAGGCGGATCGGCAGCACATGCAGGCGGTAGTACAGGTCGGCGCGAAAGCGGCCATCGGCCACCATGCCGGCCAGATCGCGGCTGGTGGCGGCGATCACGCGCACGTCGACCTTGTGCACACGGTTGCTGCCCAGCGGCTCGACCTCCTGCTCCTGCAGCGCGCGCAGCAGCTTGGCCTGCAGGGCCAGCGGCATGTCGCCGATCTCGTCGAGAAACAGCGTGCCGCCGTCGGCCAGCTTGAACTTGCCGTCGCGGCCCTTGCGGTCGGCCCCGGTGTAGGCGCCGGGTGCCACGCCAAAAAACTCGGCCTCCAGCAGCGTGTCGGGCACGGCGGCGATGTTGACGCCCACGAAGCTGGCCGCCGCGCGGGCCGAGCCGGCATGGATGGCATGCGCCAGCAGCTCCTTGCCGGTGCCGGTTTCGCCCAGCAGCAGCACCGTGCTCTCGGTGCCGGCCACGCGGCGC
This sequence comes from Aquabacterium sp. OR-4, assembly GCF_025290835.2. NCBI lineage: Bacteria > Pseudomonadati > Pseudomonadota > Betaproteobacteria > Burkholderiales > Sphaerotilaceae > Pseudaquabacterium > Pseudaquabacterium prasiolae. The sequence goes on from NZ_JAOCQD020000002.1 coordinate 975,107, forward strand.
GCCTGGCGCTTGACCTCCAGCGCCGCCGGGCTGGCGCCGATGTAGGCGGCAATGGTGTACTTGCTGCGGCGGTGGCGCGACTGCTCGGCGGCCAGCTCGCGCTGGGTGCTGGCCAGCTCGTGCTGGATGCGCACGAACTTGGCCATCAGCGGCTGCATGGTGCTTTCGGGATGGTCCATCAGCACCATGCCGAGCGCGCCGATCACCAGGCCCTGGCCGTCGCGCAGCGGCACGCGGCTGACCAGAAAGGTGCCGGCATGGTTGGTGAGCAGATCGACCATGATCGGCCGGCCGGTCTCGATGACCTGGCCCAGCAGCGTGTTGGGCACCACCGACTCGATGCGCTGGCCCACGAACTCGTGCTCGCCGGCAAAGCCCAGCGCCGGCAGAAAGCGCTTGTAGCCCTCGCTGATCCACACGATGCGGTGCTCGCGGTCGACCACCATCATGCCCTGCACGGTCTGGGCATACAGGTCGAACATCGACTGCGCCGCCAGCTTCAGCAGGCTGGCGGTGTCTTGCGGCAGGCCGGCAGAAGACAGCATGGCGGGCGGCGGTGGCCTTGGCCGCCGCGGTTGTGGACTGCGCACACTGTAAGGCCGCGGCCCGCACCGGCAGCCGCTGGCGCAGCGGCGTCGCGGTGCGGTCGCGTGGGTGCGGCCGTCTCGGTGCCGGCGGGTCTTGGCCGGCCGCTTATGTGCGCGGGTTGACGCGCGCCGCCGCGGTGGCCGTGGCGGCATCGGCGCCTGCACCTGCGTCCACACGCGCGTCCACCTCCGCAGCGGCCACCGCGTCCGGCGGCCGTGGCGGGCCGTCGGCGGTCTGGCGCGCGATCTCGCTGAGCAGCTTGTGCGCGGCCTGGGCCGGGCTGCCATCCAGCGGCGGCAAGCGGCCAGCGGCCGGCGCCGGTGCGGGCGCCGCCGCGGCACTGCCGGCCACCGCGACCACCGCAGCCGGTGCCGCCAGCCGGCTGCGCTGGGCCAGCGCCAGCAGCAGCGCCGCCAGCGTGGCAAACAGCAGGCCGCCCAGCAGCGGCAGCAGGCGCAGCGCGATCTCCTGGCGCGCCTTCTTCACCGACCACTGGGCCAGATCGTCGTGGTGGCGCCACCAGCGCTCCAGCGTGTCGAGCAGCTGGCGGTAGGCGAGCTGCGACTCGCCGGCCAGCAGGCGGCGCGCACGGCCGGCCTCGCTGGCATTGCCGACGGCGGCGCGGGCCGCGCCCAGCACCTGGTCCTGCACCGACCACCAGCTGCCCAGCGCGCTGTTGACATCGGCCAGCAGCTTGCGGTCAGAGGCATCGTGCAGCCGCGACACCTGGCTGGCCAGGCGCTCGGCAATGCGGCCGCGCTGCTGCATCAGCCGCGCCTCGACATCGCGGCGCTCGCGCTCGTCGTCCAGCAGCAGCAGCAGGGCTTCGAGGCCGCGTGCCTCGTCGGCCAGCAAGGCCAGGTCGTGCACCATGCGGGCGGCCGGCAGGGCCACCTGCTCGAGGCGCTCGAGCTCCTGGCCCAGCCGGGCGGCGCGGCTGAGCGACACGCCGGTGAGCACGCCCAGCACGGCCAGCACCAGCACCAGCGCGGTGGCAAAGCGCTGGCCGTGGCGCAGGGAGTGCAGCAGGTTCATGGCAGTGCCGGTGGGGGGCTGAGCGGTGGAATGCAATAACGCGTATGGCGAGCGGCACAGGGCCGCCGGTCGGGCAGGCCTGCCCGCTGCCGATGGTGGCGCGGCCGCGGCCACGCAAAGCGCCGATCAACCGGGCGATCGCGGCGCTGTTGCGGCCCGGCGGCGGCGCGGCGCGGCGGGCACGGCCTCGGCGGCATCGAGCACGGCCTCGGACTCGGCCACCATGCGCGCCAGCCGGTCGGCCAGCTTCTCGGTGCTGAGCTGCTCGCGAAAGCGCTCCACCATCAGCGCCAGCGCAAAGGGGCTGGGCGCAGGCAGCGTCACCGCCTCGATGCGCTGGCGGCGCAAGCGCGCCAGGCAGGCGGCCAGGTGGCCCAGGTCGAGCTCCTGCGCCAGCACCTCGGCATCGGCCTGGCCGAGCAGGCGGTTGGCCGGGTCGTACTTGCGAAACACCTCGTAGAACAGGCCCGACGAGGCCTGCAGCTGCCGCGTGCTCTTGGGCGCGCCGGGATAGCCAGTGAACACCAGGCCGGCCACGCGGGCGATCTCGCGAAAGCGGCGCAGCGCCAGCTCGCTGCTGTTGAGGCTGGCCAGCACGTCGTGCAGCAGCTGGCCGTCGGCCTCGTCACCGGCCAGCAGCGCGTGGTCGAGCAGGCCGGCGATGTCGACCGCATCGGCCGAGAGCAGCTCGAAGCCGTAGTCGTTGATGCTGATCGAGAAGGTGTTGGGCCGCTCGCGCGCCAGCCGCCAACCCAGCAGGCTGGCCAGGCCCAGGTGCACAAAGCGCCCGGCAAAGGGGTAGATGAACAGGTGGTGGCCCTCGCGCGAGCGGTACTGCTCGAGCAGCAGCGCCGCCGGCGTGGGCAGGCGCGACAGGCGCGCCTGGGCCTGCAGCATCGGCCGCGCGGCCTGCAGCTCGGGGTCGGTGGCCACGCCGGCCGGATCGGCCTGCCCGTCGTCGGACACACAGCCGGACACACAGCCGGGCACACAGCCGGCCAGCACCGCCAGCGTGGCATCGGCCAGCTCGCTGCTCAGCGGCATCTTGCCGCCCTGCCAGCTGGGCACCAGGCCACGCTTGCCGCTGCTCTTCTTGACGAAGGCCACCATGTCCTGGGTGCGCACGTACTCCAGCACCCGGCCGCCGAACACGAAGCAGTCACCCTTGTTCAGCCGGGCGATGAAGCCCTCCTCGATCTGCCCCAGCGTGCCGCCCATGCCGGCCGACGAGAACCACTTCACCAGCATGGAACTCTCGCCGACGATGGTGCCCACCTGCAGCCGGTGGCGCAGTGCAATGCCGCGGTCCTCCACGCGGTAGACGCCATCGCGCAGCACCACGCGGTGGTACTCGGGGTAGGCGCCCAGCGACGCGCCGCCGCGCACCACGAAATCCAGCGCCCACTGGAAGGCCTCGCGCGGCAGCGCGCGGTAGCTCCAGGTGCGGCGCACCTCGTCGTACAGCGCGTCGGCCGTGCAGCCATCGCCGAGCGTCGAGTCGGCGGCAAAGCCGCCGCCGAGCGCCACCGTCACCAGGTGCTGCACCAGCACGTCCAGCGGCTGCTCGGGCGCCTGCCGCGGCTCGACCCGGCCGGCGGCCACGGCGCGGCGCGCGGCCACGGCCTCGATCAGCTCCAGCGTGTTGGTGGGCACCAGCGTGATGCGGCTGGGCCGCCCCGGCTGGTGGCCCGAGCGGCCGGCGCGCTGCAGCAACCGCGCCACGCCCTTGGCCGAGCCGATCTGCAGCACGCGCTCGACCGGCAGGAAGTCCACGCCCAGGTCGAGCGACGAGGTGGCCACCACCGCCTTCAGCCGGCCGGCCTTCAGGCCGGCCTCCACCCATTCGCGCACGCCCTTGTCGAGCGAGCCATGGTGCAGCGCGATCTCGCCGGCCCATTCGGGGCGGGCGGCCAGCAGCAGCTGATACCAGGCCTCGGCCTGCGAGCGCACATTGGTGAACACCAGCGTGCTGCCGCCGCTGGCCGCGGTGCGGGCGATCTCGTCGGCCACCGGCTGCTGCATCTGCGCGCCCAGGTGGCCGCCCCACGAAAAGCGCCCCGGCTGGGCCGGCAGCAGGGTGTCGATGACCAGCGCCTTGTCGATGCGCCCGCGCACCAGGCGCGGCGCCGGGCGCCGGGGCCGGGGGCCCAGCAGCATGGCCATGGCCGCCGGCAGATTGCCCAGCGTGGCCGACAGGCCCCACACCACCAGCCTGGGGTTCCAGGCCTGCAGGCGCGCCAGCAGCAGCTGCACCTGCACGCCGCGCTTGTTGCCCACCATCTCGTGCCACTCGTCCACCACCACGGTGTGCACGCCGCGCAGCAGCGCCCGGGCATCGGCCTTGGTCAGCAGCAGCGTGGCCGATTCGGGGGTGGTGACCAGCGCGGTGGGCAGGCGCCGGTCCTGCCGCGCGCGCTCGGCGCTGCCAGTGTCGCCACTGCGCAGGCCCAGGCTCCAGGCCGGTGCCAGATCGGCCAGCGGCGCGGCCAGCGCGCGTTGCGTGTCGGCCGCCAGCGCGCGCATCGGCGTGATCCAGAGCAAGCCGAGCGGCGGCGCGGCGCCGGCCTGGGCACGCTCCGGCCCGGCCTGCATCGGCACCCCCAGCGTGGCCGCGCGCAGCACCGCACCCAGGCCCACGGCGTAGGTCTTGCCGGCGCCGGTGGTGGCATGCAGCAGGCCGCTGCGCCCCTCGGCGCAGGCCGCCCAGACCTCGCGCTGAAAAGCGAACGGCAGCCAGCCGCGCCCAGCAAACCAGGCCTCGGCGGCCTGCAGCGCGGGGCATGGCGCGCGGTCGGGGGCGGCGGCCGGGGTCGTGGGCATCGGATCATTGTGCTGGGTGGGCGGGCTGGGCGGGCTGGGCGCGTGTGGCCAGGGCTGCGCTCCGACCTGTGGCCCCGGCCTGGCGCGCTGTCGCGCAGGTGACGAGAACACCGCGCCTGGCGCTGCGGCCGGGCCGATTTGCAGGGAATCCTCTAGACAGCTCTCCCGACGGGCGCCCCAGGCCGGGGCGGACAATCCAGCGGTTCGCACAGCCGAGGCATCACCCGATGGCCACCCGACACCCGCACCGCGGCGCGCCGCACACCCTGCACTCGCTGATCGAGTGGCGCGCGCTGCTGGAGATGGCCATGCTGCCGATGGCCTGGCCGATGCTGGCCGGCGCCCAGCCAGGCGACGGCCACCCGGTGCTGCTGCTGCCCGGCTTCATGGCCGACGAAGGCACGCTGGTGGCGCTGAAGCTGTTTCTGCGCGGCCGCGGCTACGACGTGCAGACCTGGGGCCTGGGCCGCAACATCGGCTTCCAGCGCCGCCATGCCGAGGCGCTGGAAAAAAAGATCCGCCACCTGCACCACAAGACCGGCCGCACCGTCAGCCTGGTGGGCTGGAGCCTGGGCGGCGTGTTCTCGATGTACGGCGCGCTGCAGGCCAGCGACTGTGTGCGCCAGGTCATCACGCTGGGCAGCCCGATCAGCGTGGGCCCCGAGGGCAGCCGCTCACCGCCGCTGGTGAAGGCCCTGTACCGCTTGATCGCCCACCCGATGGGCCCCGAGGTGCATGTGATGCAGCCGCGCGTGAAGCAGCTGCGCGAGCGCCAGCTGCCGCCGGTGCCGGTGAGCTGCCTGTACTCGATCAGCGACGGCGTGGTGCCGCCCCAGGAAGCCACCGTGGACGGCCCCGACAGCCAGGTCGAGAACATCCGCGTGGCCGGCAGCCACACCGGCCTGGGCTTCAACGCCATGGTGATGTGCGTGGTGGCCGACCGCCTGGCCCAGCCCGAAGGCCATTGGCAGCCCTTTCAACCCGCCGGCCTGCCGGGCATGGCCTACAGGCTGCTGACGCACGAGGCGCTGCCGATCTGAGGCAGCACGGCGCCGCCGCCACAGCTGCGGCTTGTCAGCCGGCCGCCTGCCGCGCCAGCCAGGCACTGCCGCCGACAAAGGCCGCCACGTTGGCCAGCACCGTGCCCCAGAAGGTCTGGCGAAAGCTGGCCTTGATGGTCTTGTGCCGCAGCAGCTGCTGGGCCAGCAGCGCGCCCGGCCAGCCGCCGGCCAGCGCCACCAGGTGCAGCTGGCTCTCGGCCACGCGCCAGTCGCCGCGCTCGGCTGCAGACTTGTCCATCGCGTACATCACGAAGGCCAGCGCGCTGGCGCCGACATACAGCCACAGCAGCCAGCCCGGCGGGCGCCACCAGAGCGCCACCCCGAGGGCCAGCAGCGCAAAGGCCGGCAGCAGCAGCAAGCTGGCCGCGCCCCCTGCCGCCACCGCGCCGCGCCGTGGTGCACGCGGCGGTGGCGCGGCACGCAGCGGCTTGACGGCCGTTGCGCGCTTCTTGCCCTGCGGCCCCAGTTCGACCTCGAACGAAAAGCGCTGGCCCGCCTGGGGCCGGCCGTCGAGGCCGCTGATGGCGCGCGCGTGCACCCAGATCGGCTCGCCGCCCTGGCTGGACTCCAGAAAACCGAAACCGCGCGCGTCATCCCAGCGCGTGAGGGTGCCTTCAAATCGCATGATGGCCGGCATGCTAACGCGGCGCCGCAGCGCCGCTGCGCTCAGCCTCCCCCCGCCAGCGCAGGCACCATCCTCGCCTTCACCCGCACGCCATCGGCTACCGCGGCCGGCGGGTAGACGATCACCGTCTCGCCTTCGGCCAGGCCGCTGCCCACCCAGGCCTGCTGGCCGTTGCGGCCGCCCAGGGTGACGGGCCGCAGCCGGGCGTGGCCATCGGCCAGCACAAACACCGCGGCCTGGCCGGCCACGGCGGCCTGGCCGGGGCGCGGAAACACCGCGCTCACCGGCACCATCAGCACACCGTCGCGCTGCTGGGTGAACACGCGCACGCCCACGCGGTAGCCATCGCCCAGCGCACGCCACTGCGCCGGCGGGCTGGTCAGCTCGATCAGCACGTTGACGCGCTGCTCTTCCACGCCCAGCGCCGAGACCTTGGTGAAGCCGGCCGGCTCGACCTGGCGCACCCGCGCCTGCAGCTCGCCCGCGCCGCCCCAGCGCTCGATGCGCACCGGCGCGCCGGCGGCCAGCGGCAAGGCCTCGGTGGTCAGCAGCTCGGCCACGATCTCCAGCCGGGCGGTGTCGCCCAGCTCCAGCAGCGGCGTGCCGGGGGCCACGCTGGTCTCGCTGGTCTGGGCCACCTTGAGCACGCGGCCGGCCACCGGGGCGCGCACGGCAAAAGGCGCGCCGGTGGCGCTGCCGGCCGGCGCGCTGGCCTGCAGCGCCGCACGGGCCTGCTGCGCCTCGTGCTCAGCCACATGCTGGGCCTGCTCGGCGGCGGTCAGGCCCTGTTGCGCGGCCTGCACGGCCAGGCGTTCGCTGTCGAGCCGGGTTGGTGCCACGAAGCCCTGCTGGGCCAGCTGCTCGCTGCGCGCCAGATCGATGCGCGCCTGCGCCAGCGCCACCTTCTGCTGGCCCACGCCGGCCATGGCGCGCTGCACGCCGGCACGCGCGCTGGCCTCGCGGGCCTGCAGCTCGGCGCGGGTGCGCGCATCCAGCATGGGTGCGGGCTGCGGTGTGATCTCGGCCAGCAGCTGGCCGGCCTGCACCGCATCGCCCTCGCGCAGCGTGATGCGCGCCAGCCGCCCGGCCAGCGGCGCGGTGACGGCATAGCGGTCGCGCAGGCGGGTGCGGCCGTCTTCGACCACGGCCTGCTCGTAGCGCCCTTTGGCCACGGTGGCCACCTCCACCGCCAGCGGGCGCGGCGCAAAGGCCCAGGCCAGCAGGCCCAGCGTGGCCAGGCTGGCGGCGGCGATCATGATGCGGGTGTTGCGTTTCATGGCAAGGCTTGTCCGAAGGTCAGTCCCGCGTCTTCAGCGCCGAGACCATGTCGATGCGGTGGATGCGCCGCCTCACCACGGCCGCGCTGGCCAGCGCCGCTGCCACCACGGCCAGCGCGGCCATGGCATAGGTGGCCGGCGAGATCACCACCGGAAAGAAGAACTGGTCGCTCTTGAGCAGCTGCGCGGTCAGGCCCACCAGGCCGCGGCCCAGCAGCATGCCCAGCGGCAGGGCCACGGCGATCTGCAGCGCCATCTCGCCCAGCAGCAGGGCCGTGACCTCGCCGCGGGTAAAGCCCAGCACGCGCAGGCTGGCCAGCTCCCAGGCGCGCTCGGCCAGTGCGATGCGGGCGTTGTTGTAGACCACGCCCACCGCAATGACGCAGGCAAACGCCGTGAGCACGCTGCTCATGATGCGGATGTTGCGCGCGGTGATCTCCTGCATGTTGCGCAGCATCGTGGCCTTGCTGAAGGCGCCGCTCACCGCCGGCAGGCGCTGCGTGGCGGCCAGGAACTCGGCCTCGCGCCCACGCTCCAGGCTGAGCACGAAGCCGCTTGAAAGATCGCCATCGCCGAGCGCACGGTTCAGCGCATCGCGGCGGATGTAGGCGTTCAGGCCCATCATCTCGCGCACCAGGCCGTCCACCTGCAGTTGCAACTCGCGGCGCCTGCCCTGCGGCAGCGTGAGCTGCACCACATCGCCCACGCGCACGCCCAGTTTCTGGGCCAGGCGGTCGGTGAGCAGCAGGCCGCTGGCAGATGGCAGCGCGGCACGGCCATCGACATCGACGATGCGGTAGAGATCAGGCAGCTCGGGCAAACCGCGCACCAGGATGCGCTCGCGCCGATGGCCGGCCACCAGCGTGCCGTCGACGAAGCGCGTGCTCTCCACCGCCAGCACCCCGGGCAGGCGGGCCAGCTGCAGCGCCAGGCGGTCGTCCACCGGCTCCACCATCCACACCGAGACATCGCTGCGCATCTTCAGCACGAACTCGGTGTCGACGATCAGGCCGATGGCATCGCGAAAGAAGTTGCCCATCACCACGATGGCCACCGCCGCCGCCACGCCCACGATGCCGAGTGCGGTGCGCAGCGGCTTGCGCTCCATGTTGCGCAAGACCATGCGCAGCGCCGGCGTCATGCGGGTGAAGCCCGCCCGCTCGGCCAGCGTGGGCCTGAAGTGGCCGGGTGATGGCGGTCGCATGGCCTCGGCCGGCGTCAGCCGCACCGTGGCCAGGATGGCGCTCAGCGTGCCCGCCACCGCGGTGGCCAGCGTGATGCCGCCGGCCAGCAGCACCAGGGCCGGATCGACCCGGTGCACCATGCCCGGAAAGTGAAACACCTCGCCATACAGGCCCATCAGCAGCCCGCCCAGCCAGTGGCCCAGCGCCACGCCCAGGCCCAGGCCGGCCAGCGCGATCAGGCCCACCAGCTGCAGGTAGTGGCGGGCGATGCTGCTGTTGGGGTAGCCCAGCGCCTTCAGCGCCGCGATCTGTTCGCGCTGCGTGCTCACCAGGCGGCTCACCACCACGTTGAGCAAAAAGGCCGCCACCGCCAGAAAGATGGCCGGCAGCACCGTGCCCAGCACGCGCTGCTCGTTGATCTCGTTGTCGAGCATGGCGTGCGAGGTCTGGTGCGCGCGGCCCAGCGGCTCGCTGCCGCCATAAGGCGCCAGCAGCGCGGCCATGCCATCGAGCACCGCGCGCTCGCCCACCGTGCGCGCGCCGGCCGGCGCCAGGCGCACGGCGGCGCGGTTGAAGGCGCCGCTCATGTCGTAGGCCGCGGCCAGGGCATCGTGATCGACCCAGAACACGCCGAAGCCGCGCTGGTCGGGCATGCCGAACAGCCCGGCAAAGATGAACTCGGGCGACAGCGCCCAGCCCACCACGCGCAGCGTGCGCAGCCGGCCATTGACCAGCGCCTGCAGCGTGGCACCGGGCGGCAGGCCACGCGCCCGGGCAAAGCCCTGGCTCACCAGCGCGTCGATCACCGCGCCGTCGCCGTCGGCGCCGCTGGCACTGGCATCGGTGCCGGGCGGGTGCAGGCCGCGCCCGGCCACCACCGTCACCAGGTTCAGGCGCGGCGGGTTGCGACGGTCCATGCCGATCAGCTGGCCCAGCACCGGGTCGCTGCTGCCCGGCACGGTGATGCGCACCACCTGCTCGATGGTGGTCTGCACATCGGCCACGCCGGGCACGGCGCGCAGCCGCTCGGCCAGCGCCAGAGGCGCACGCTTGAGCGTGGCAAAGGCCTCGGCAAAGCGCCCCTGGGCGTAGTAGGCCTCGCGGGCGTCGTCCAGCGATTCCACCGCCGACAGGCTGGTGAGAAAACCGCCGATGCCACTGGCCACCACCAGCGCGATGGTCAGCACCTGGCTCCACATCAGGCGCAGGTCGCGCAGCAGCTTTCTGTCCAAGGCCTTCATGCCGGCTCACCAGCTCAAGGCCGACGGATCGCGCTTGTGCGCATTCACCTCGATGCGCTGGATGCGCCCGTCGCCCAGGTGCACCACGCGGTCGGCCATCTGCGCAATGGCCGCGTTGTGCGTGATCACCACCGTGGTGGTGCCCAGCGCGGCGTTGACGCCGGCAATCGTCTCCAGCACACGCTTGCCGGTGGCGTAGTCGAGCGCGCCGGTGGGTTCGTCGCACAGCAGCACCTGCGGGCGCTTGACGATGGCCCGGGCGATGGCCACGCGCTGCTGCTCGCCGCCCGAGAGCTGGGCCGGAAAGTGGTCGCGCCGCGGCAGCAGGCCCACCTGGCCGAGGGCCTGCTCGATCGGCATCGGCTCGCGCGCGATGTCGGTGACCAGCGCCACGTTCTCCCAGGTGGTGAGGCTGGGGATCAGGTTGTAGAACTGGAACACGAAGCCCACGTGCTCGCGGCGATAGCGGGTGAGCGCGGCGTCGTCGGCGGCGGTGAGTTCCTGATCTTCATAGAACAGCGTGCCGGCCGAGGCCACCTCGAGCCCGCCCACGATGTTGAGCAGCGTGCTCTTGCCGCTGCCCGACGGGCCCAGCAGCACCAGGAACTCGCCGCGGTGGATGTCCAGATCCACGTCGCGCAGCGCCAGCACCGGCACGTCGCCGGCCTGGTAGGTCTTGCCCAGGCCCCGGGCGCGAAACACCAGCGGCGCGGCAGCGGCCGGTGCGCGGGCTGCGGCGGGTGCTGGCGTGCAAGGCATGCGCCATGCTGCAGTGCGCAGGCCTGCCGGCACTTGAGCGCGGTCAAGCCGCAACGGCGGGCCCGGCCGCGCCGACTGGAGTGCACACCCTAGGCCGGACGGCGGGTTTTGGGTTTCGCCCTCTAGGGCTGCAGGGCGACAGTGTGGGCACGGGCGGCGCAGGGTGATCCCTCAGGCGCCGCCCACCCCACACGCACACACTGTCCATCACCCACCCAGCGAGGCTCTCATGACCCGTCAAACCCTGCGCACCGCCACCCTGCAAACCGTGGCCACGGCCACCAAGGCCGCCGAACGCACCGTGGGCGCCTACCGCGCCGGTGGGCATCGCCTGGTGGCCGTGATCCAGCAGCGCCTGACCGCGCCCACCGCCGAGCGCGCCCAGCCTTACGCGCCGCGCCTGGCCGCCGCCCTGCGCAGCACCAGCCACCAGGCCGGCAGCCTGGCCGACAAGGGCATCGACCTGGTGAGCGACCGCACCGAGCAGGCCATCAGCGTGGCCTCCAAGGGCGTTGCCGCCCAGGTCAAGCGCGTGGCCCAACTGGCCGACGGCGTGGACAACCGCGTCATCGCCAACGGCCTGGACACCGCGGCGCGCATCACGCTGCCCGGCGTGCAGGCCGCGCTGGCGCTCACCGAGCGCCTGGCCGATGGCGCCGACAAGCTGGCGCGCAGCGCCGCCGGCGCCAAGCCCGGCCGCAGCCAGCGGGCCACCACCAAGGCGCCGGTGCGCCGCGCCGCCGCCGGCGTGAAGCGCACGGTGAAGGCCGCCGCGCAGCCGGTGGTCAAGGCCGCGGCCAAGCCGCTGGCCGATGCCATCCAGGCCGTCAAGAAGGCCAAGACCGCCCAGGCCGCTGCCAAGCCGGCCAAGCCGGCCAAGGCCCCAGCCGCCGCCTGAGCGGCCCGGGCCAGCCGTTCACCAGCCACCAGCCACCAGCCACCACCCACGATGCGCCAGCTCAGCGGGCACGACGCCGGTTACCTCTACGCCGACACGGCGCATTCCAACGCCAACGTCAGCCTGCTGCACATCTACGACCAGAGCACCGCGCCGGCCGGCGTGGTGCGCTTCAAGCAGATCCTGGCGCATCTGGAGCGGCGGCTGCACCGTGCGCCGCTGTTCCGCCAGCGCCTGCAGCGCGTGCCGCTGGGGCTGGATCATCCGTACTGGGTCGATGACGAGAACTTCGACCTCGAGTACCACGTGCGCCACATCGCCCTGCCCAAGCCGGGCGACTGGCGCCAGTTCTGCATCCAGGCCTCGCGCATCCATGCGCGCGCGCTCGACCTCGACCGCCCGCTGTGGGAGCTGTATGTCATCGAGGGCCTGGACAGCTTTCTCGACCTGCCGGTGGGCAGCTTCGCGCTGCTGCTCAAGACCCATCTGGCGGCCATTGAACTGGGCGCGGTGAGCGCCCTCACCAGCCTGCTGCACGACACCTGCGCCGCTGCCACCGACACCGGCCCGCCCGAGCCCTGGTTTGCCGATGCCGCGCCCGGCCGGCTGGCCCTGGTGGCGCGCGGCGCGGTGCAATCGGCCGCCGCGCCGCTGCGCCTGGCGCGGCCGCTGTGGCGCGCCGCCAGCCATGTGGCGCCCGCCGCCGCCGCGCTGGCCCGCGAGATGCTGCTGCGCCCCGAGAACCTGCCGCCCACGCGCTTCAACTCGGTGGTGTCGCCGCACCGCGTGTTCGAGACCCGCCGCTTCAGCGATGCCGAGTTCGAGGCCGTGCGCCAGTTGGTGCCCGGCGCCACGCTGGACGATGCGATGCTGGCCGTGTGCGGCGGTGCGCTGCGCCGCTACCTCGACCACCATGACGAACTGCCCGACGGCCACGGCCTGAGCGCCCTGCTGCCCGCCGGCCACGCCCCCGACGCGGCCACCGACGCCGGCCCCACCTGGCGCCACGCCGGCCTGCACACCGAGCAGGCCGATCCGCTCGTCCGCCTCGCCAGCATCCGCGACCAGCGCCAGGCCGCGCCCGATGTCGTGGCCCAGGCCCTGGGCGGCCGTGAATGGCGCGAGGCCGGCGAGCAGGCCTCGGCCGCCATGCTGGCCTGGAGCCGCCGCCTGGCCCAGCGTGCCGGTGCCGAGCTGGGCCGCCGCGCCCCGCCGGCGCACTGCACCCTCACGCACATTCCGGCACCGGCGCAGCCGCAATACCTGTGCGGTGCACGCCTGAGCTACTACTCGGCCATCCTGCCCATCAGCGACGGCCTGGGCCTGGCCTTTGCCGTGACCCGCTACGACGGCCGCGTGGTGATCTCGCCCACCTCCTGCCGCGAACTGATGCCCGACCCCGAACAGTTTGCGCTGTGCCTGCGCGACAGCTTTCAGGAGTACCTGGGGTTGGTGGCCAAGGTCGTCAAAAGGCCAAGAGCGAGACGGATCGCCACCACAACGCCAACACCGACGCCGAGCGCCTCGGCAAAGCGCGGTGCCTCGGGCCGAGGACGCCGGGCGGCCGGCTGACGCAGGCAAAGAAGGAGCCGTTGGCCGGAAGGCCGACGGCGGGTGACACGGCGTCAGCCGGCCGCGCGGTGGCCTCGGCCTTGCGCTGGCGATCGCATGTGACGACCTCGGCAGCGCGCCGGACTCAGCAAGTCAAGCGCAGCCGGCAAGCGGACGAATTCAAACGTCCGCCAACACCCGCACATGCGCCACCACGCTGCGCGCCAGCGCGCTCAGCACATAGCCCCCCTCGAGCACGCTGACGATGCGGCCCTTGGCATGGCGGTCGGCCACGTCCTTCAGCCGCCGGGTGATCCACTCGTAGTCGGCCTCCACCAGGCCGAGCTGGCCGAGGTCATCCTCACGGTGGGCATCAAAGCCGGCCGAGATGAAGATCATCTGCGGGCCAAACTCCTCCAGCCGCGGCATCCACATCGCGTCGATGATCTCGCGCACCTCCATGCCGCGGGTGTAGGGCGGGATCGGCACGTTGACCATGTTGGTGCCCTTGGGCACCGCGCCGCTGTTGGGGTACAGCGGATGCTGGAAGAAGCTGCACATCAGCACCCGCTCGTCGTCGGCGATGATGTCCTCGGTGCCATTGCCGTGGTGCACATCGAAGTCGATGATCGCCACGCGCTGCAGGCCCATCACGTCCAGCGCATGGCGCGCCGCGATGGCCACGTTGTTGAAGAAGCAAAAGCCCATGGTCTCGTCGCGCGTGGCGTGGTGGCCAGGCGGGCGCACCGAGCAGAAGGCGTTTTCGGCCTCCCCCTTCACCACCGCCTCGGTGGCCGCGATCGCCGCACCGGCCGAGCGCAGCGCGGCACGCCAGGTGCCGGGGCAGGCCACGGTGTCGGGGTCGAGGTGGCGCGGCTCGCCGGTGGCCTGGATCTGCTCGAGAAAATCCTTCAGCTGCATCACGTAGTGCGCGGTGTGGGCGCGCTCGATCTGCTCGAGCGTGGCCAGCGGCGCCTCACGGTGATCGAGCGCCATGTCGACGCCCGAGGCCAGCAGTTGATCGTGAATTGCGTCGAGCCGTTGCGGGCACTCGGGATGGCCCGCACCCATGTCGTGCAGACGGCAGTCTGCATGGGTGTAGAAGGCGGTGGACATGGCTGGAGCTCCTCGGTTTTTCCGGTATGGTGCCGCGCATGTCTGAACCCACGCTTGCGCAGCAGCTCACCCGTCTCGCAGATCAGATTAGCACGGTGATCGTGGGCAAGCGGGCACAGATCGACGACTGCCTGGCCTGCCTGCTGGCTGGCGGGCACCTGCTGATCGAAGACCTGCCCGGCGTGGGCAAGACCACGCTGGCGCACGCGCTGGCGGTGTCGCTGGGTCTGCGCTTTGCCCGCGTGCAGTTCACCGCCGACCTGATGCCCACCGACCTCATCGGGGTCAGTGTGTTCGAGCGCAGCAGCGAGGCCTTTGCCTTCCATCAAGGCCCGGTCTTCACCCAGGTGCTGCTGGCCGACGAGATCAACCGCGCCGGCCCCAAGACCCAGAGCGCCCTGCTCGAGGCCATGGAGGAGCAGCAGGTCACGGTGGACAACGAGACCCGGCCGCTGCCACGGCCCTTCTTCGTGATCGCCACGCAGAACCCCAGCGACCAGCTCGGCACCTACCCGCTGCCCGAAAGCCAGCTCGACCGCTTTCTGATGTGCATCAGCCTGGGCTACCCCGACCGCGCCAGCGAGCGGGCCCTGCTGGCCGGCGAAGACCGCCGCCAGCTGGTCGAGCGCCTGACCCCGGTGATGAACAACGAGCAGCTGCGCGAGGCCCAGGCCGCCGTGGGCCGCGTGCATGTGTCGGGCGCGCTGCTCGACTACCTGCAGGCGCTGATCGCCGCCACGCGCTCGGGCCAGTGGTTCGTCGAGGGCCTGAGCCCGCGCGCCGGCATTGCCATCCTGCGCGCCGCGCGCGCCCGCGCGCTGCTGGCCCAGCGCGACTACGCCGCGCCCGATGACATCCAGGCCATCCTGCCGCAAACCGCCGCGCACCGCCTGGTGCCGCTGAACAGCGCCGGCCGCGGCCGCGTGGAGCAGGTGCGCGCGATGATCGAGGCTGTCGGCATCCCTTGAACCCGCCCGAAGCGCCCGCGGCGCCTCCCCGCCAGGAGCACGCCAACTGCGGCCCGGCCGAGCCCGATCCGCGGCGGCTGCCGGCTCGGTTGGCGCGCTGATGTCCGGCCTGGCCATGCTCAGGCGCAGGTTCCGCCGCTGGCTTGAAAACCGCCTGCCGCGCAGCGACAGCTGGCAGCTCAGCCAGCGCAACCTCTACATCCTGCCCACGCGCTCGGGCTGGGGCTTTGCGCTCACGCTGCTGGTGATGCTGCTGGCCTCGATCAACTACCAGCTCAACCTGGGCTATGCGCTGACCTTCCTGCTGGGCGGCGCGGCGCTGGTGTCGATGCACCAGACCCACGCCAACCTGCGCCGCCTGGCGCTGCGCCTGCGCCTGCCGCAGCCGGTGTTTGCCGGCGAGCCGGCCACGCTCGAGATCGTCATCGACAACCCGGGGCGCGAGCGCCATGGCGTGGGCCTGGCCGTCTACCACCGCCCATTGGCGGCCGAGCCGTCGCGCAAGCCGGCGCGCGCGCTGGCCCAGTGCGATGTGCCGGCGCTGGGCAGCAGCCTGGTGCACCTGCAGGTGGCCACGCCGCAGCGTGGCCGCCATGCCGTGCCCACGCTGCGCATCGAGACGCACTTTCCGCTGGGCCTGTTTCGCGCCTGGAGCGTGTGGCGGCCGGCGGCCGAGCTGCTGGTCTACCCGGCCCCCGAACGGCCGGCACCGCCGCTGCCGGCCGCTGACACCGGCGTGGAAGGCCACCAGACCCTGCCCACCCAGGCCGGCGGCGGTGGCGAGTTCGACGGCGTGCGCCCCTGGCGGCGCGGCGACCCGCTGCGCCAGGTGGTGTGGAAGAAGGTGGCGCGCAGCGGCAGCCTGGTCAGCCGCGACACCCGCCGCAGCGCCAGCCAGACGCTCACGCTCGACTGGCAGCAATGCGGCGCCGGCAGCCAAGGCCGGCATGCGCCAGCCGCCCTGCCCCAGGCGGGCCGTGGCGCAGCGGCGGCCACACCAGCGCCCCACCCCGATACCGAAGGCCGCCTGGCGCGCCTGGCCGCCTGGGTCCTAGCGGCCGAGCGCCAGGGCCTGCCCTATGCGCTGCGCCTGCCCGGCGTGGCACTGCCGCGCGCCGTGGGCGATGGCCAGCGCCGTGCCGCGCTGGAGGCCCTGGCGCTGTGGCCGGCCACGGGCAGCCCTGATCCGGCCACGCCACCGCGCCCAAGCGGCCCATCCCGGCACCCAGCCACGCCATGACCGCGCAGCCACCGCCATCCAGCACCGCAGCCCGCCCGCCGGGCGCCGCTCAGGGCTCAGGCTCAGGCTCAGGCTCAGGCTCGGGCTCGGGCTCGGGCTCGGGCTCGGCCGGCGGCCACACGCGCTGGCAGCACTGGCGCCACTGGCCGCGCGACACCCGCGACACCTTGTTCCAGCTGGCGCTGATCGGCTGGATCGCCCTGCCCCATCTGCTGCACCTGCCGCCGTGGTGCGGTGGCCTCACGCTGCTGGTGCTGTTGTGGCGGGCGCAGATCGCCGTCACCGGCCGCACCCTGCCCGGCCGCTGGACGGTGGCCCTGGTGCTGGGCAGCGCGGTGGCGCTGACCCTGCTGACCGAACGCACGCTGCTCGGGCGCGAGGCCGGCATCACGCTGCTGGTGGTGCTGCTGGCGCTCAAGACCCTGGAGCTGCGCGCGCGCCGCGATGCGATGGTGGTGTTCTTCCTCGGCTTCTTCCTGGTGCTCACCAGTGCGCTGAACTCGCAGTCGCTGCTCACGGCGCTGGGCATGCTGGTGTCCACCTGGGGCCTGCTCACCGCGCTGGTGCTGGCCAACATGCCGGTGGGCCGGCCACCGCTGGCGCGCGCCGGCGGCGTGGCGCTGCGCCTGGCGCTGTTGGGGCTGCCGGTGATGGCGGTGCTGTTCCTGCTGTTTCCGCGCATCGGCCCGCTGTGGGGTCTGCCCAACGACAGCGTGGGCCGCACCGGCCTGTCGGGCTCGCTGCGCCTGGGCGGCGTGGCCGAACTGGCCAAGGACGACAGCATCGCCTTTCGCGTGCGCTTTGATTCACCGGGCGGTGAACAGCCGGCGCTGCGCGCGGCCGACCTGTACTTCCGCGGCCCGGTGCTGTCGCGCTTTGACGGCCTGGAGTGGACGGCCTCGGTCTCCGCCGCCACCCGCCACCCGCTGCGCTGGACCGACCTGCAGATCCGGGGCCCGGGGCTAGGCTACGAGATGGTGCTCGAGCCGATCCGCCTGCCGCTGCTGCCGCTGCTGGAGGCCACACCCGAGCGCGCCGGCAGCGCCCCGGTGCTGCCCGACTGGACCCTGTGGCAAGGCACCGATCTGCAGTGGCGCACCGACCGCCTGGTCACCGAGCGGCTGCGCCTGCGCGCCGAGGCCTACACCCGCTTCAGCCACGGCACCAGCGCCGACCCGTTCGAGCTCGAGCTGCTGCGCCGCCTGCCCGAAGGTTTCAACCCGCGTGCCGTGGCCTGGGCGCGCAGCATGCGCCGCCAGCTCGCCGACGCCGATGCGCGCACGCTGGCCGCCGCGCTGCAGGCCCAGGTGCGCCAGGGCAGTTATGCCTACACGCTGGCCCCACCGCCCTATGGCGCCGCCAACGGCCGCCATGCGGTCGACGAGTTCTGGTTCGACGGCAAGGAGGGCTTCTGCGAGCACTACGCCAGCGCCTTCGTGGTGCTGATGCGGGCCATGGGCGTGCCGGCACGCGTGGTCACCGGCTACCAGGGCGCCGAAGATCCCGATGCCGATGGCTGGCGCATCGTGCGCCAGAGCCATGCCCACGCCTGGGCCGAATACTGGCAGGCCGGCGCCGGCTGGCTGCGGGCCGATCCCACCGCCGCGGTGGCGCCGGAGCGGGTGCGCGCCAGCCGCGCATTGCAACCCGCGCCGGGCCTGGTGGCCGGCGCGCTGCGCACCATGAACCCGGCTCTGGCCAACCGCTTGCGCCGCGCCTGGGACACGCTGGACGGCCGCTGGACGCTGTGGGTGATGGGCTGGTCGCGCACCCGCCAGATCAACCTGCTGCAGGAGCTGGGCGTGCCCCAACCCGATGCCAGCGACCTGGCCCGGGCGCTGGGCCTGGTGCTGGCCGGCACGGCGGCAGCGGGCGCGCTGTGGGCCTGGCGCGACCGCCATCGCCAGGACCCGCGCCAGCGCCTGCAGGCCCGCATGGTGCACGCCCTGCAGCAGCGCGGCGTCGGCGCTGCTGCACAGCACGCACCGCGCACGCTGGCCGCGGCCGTGCTGGCGCGCCACGGCCACGGCCAGGCCGCGGCAGCCGCCGCCGCCCTGGTGCAGGCGCTGAACACACTGGAGCACCTGCGCTACGGCCCGGGCTCCAGCCCAGGCACCGGCGCCAGCGCCAAACCAGGCGCTGGCCATGCAGGCGCACTGCCGGCCGACGAACGCGCCGCCTGGCGCGCCGTGCTGCGCGCCGCCCGGCGCCTGCCCGTGCTTGCCCCGCACCCGGCCAGCGGCCCGGCGCCCACGGCCAGCGGCCCGGCGCCCACAACCCCGGCCACCAGCACGGCGCCCACAAGCAGCGGCCAGCCACCGCCATCACCCCGCCGATAATGCCGGGCATGCGCGCACCGAACCGGCACCCCACCCTGCGTCCGCTGAGCTGGGCGCTGGCCTTCGCGCTGGCCGGCGCGGGCCTCGGCCCGGTGGCACAGGCCCAGGCAACCAGCCCGGCGGCATCGGCCCGCCCACCGGGCGCCAAGGCGGCCCCGGCACGCAAGGCAGCCAGGCCGGCCAAGCCGGCCAAGGCCGCCCAGCCCAAGCGCCCAGCCACCGATGTCGCTGCGGGCCCAAGTTATGCCGGCCGGCCCGAGGCTGCCGCACTGGCCCGCGACATTGCCGAACGCCATGGCCTCGACCCGGCCTGGGTGCAGGCGCAGCTGGCCGGCGCCCGGCTGGTGCCCGCCGTGGCGCGGCTGATCATGCCGCCACCGGCGGGCAGCGCCAAGAACTGGCAGGCCTACCGCGCGCGCTTCGTCGAACCGGCGCGGGTGCAGGCCGGCGTGGCCTTCTGGGACGCGCAGGCGCGCTGGCTGGATGCCGCGGCCGAGCGCTTTGGCGTGCCGGCTGAACTGGTCATCGGCATCATCGGCGTCGAGACCTACTACGGCCGGCTCACCGGCGGCTTTCGCGTGCTGGACGCCCTGGCCACGCTGAGCCTCGACTTTCCCAGCGGCCGCAAGGACCGCAGCGCCTTCTTCCGCGACGAGCTCGGCGAGTTCCTGAAACTGGCCCACAGCCAGGGCCTGGAGCCGAGCAGCGTGAAGGGCTCGTTCGCTGGCGCCATGGGCCTGGGTCAGTTCATGCCGGGCAGCATCAACCGCCATGCGCTCGATTTCGACGGCGATGGGCGCATCGACATGGTGTCCAGCGCCGCCGACGTGATCGGCAGCATCGGCCACTACATGGTGCGCCACGGCTGGCAGCGCGGCATGCCCACCCACTTCGCGGTGCGCCCGCCGGTCGACACCACCGAGCGCGCCCGGCTGCTGGCACCCGACATCCTGCCCAGCTTCAGCGCCGCGCAGCTGGCCGAGCATGGCGCCGAACTCGACGCCGACGGCCGCGCACATGGCGGGCCACTGGCGCTGGTGGAACTGCAGAACGGCGACGCCGCACCCAGCCACATCGCCGGCACCACCAACTTTTATGCGGTCACGCGCTACAACTGGTCGGCCTACTACGCGCTGGCGGTCATCGAGCTGGGGCGCGCCGTGGCCACGCAACGCCAGGCCGCGCGCTGAGGCCCGGCAGCGACCTCTTGGCCGCCACAGGCCAGCTGCCGCCGGCCTGATCCATCACCCAGGGCGCCTTCGCCCAGGCCCGTTCGCCAAGGCCCCGATGGCCTCGGCCAGAACGCAAAAAACCCCGCCGAGGCGGGGTTTTTTACTGGGTGCTGAAAGGCCCCGAGGGGCAGGTCATCACTTGATGGCGCGCGTGCCAACCACTTCGATTTCCACGCGACGATTCTTCGCGCGGCCTTCGGCGGTCTTGTTGTCGGCAACGGGGTTCTTCTCGCCCTTGCCTTCGGTGTACACGCGGTTCTTCTCGATGCCCTTGCCGGTCAGGTAGGCCTTGACGGCTTCAGCACGGCCAACCGACAGCTTCTGGTTGTAGGCGTCGGCACCGGCCGAGTCGGTGTGGCCGACGGCGATCACGACTTCCAGGCTGACGGCCGAGGTCTTGCCGACCAGGTCGTCCAGCTTGGCCTTGGCTTCGGGCTTGAGCACAGCCTTGTCGAAGTCGAAGAAGGCGTCAGCAGCGAAGGTCACCTTCTCGCTGGTGGGCTTCGGCGCGGGGGCCGGCACCGGGGCAACCGGTGCAACCGGAGCCGGGGGCGGAGCCACCACCGGCGGCGGGGGCGGCGGGGGCGCCACACGCGGAGCGGGGGCCGGGGCCGGCGGCGGAGCCTTCTTCAGTGCGCCATCGCACTGTTCGGCCGCCGTGGCGGGCGTCCACTGCGCATCGCGCCAGCAGAGTTCATTGGTGCCGTTCTTCCACACCGTGCCATCCGTGCCGCGCCAATTGTCGCCACCCGTGCTGACCTGGGCGAAAGCCGCCAAGGGCGCAACGATTGCGGCCGACGCGAAGAGCACCGCCACCTTGTTCAGTTTCTTCATGATTCTCCTCTCGAGGAAAGCCGCAGATCACTGCGTAACGTCCAAATCGGAAGCAAGAAAAGCCGACAAACACCTGGTTCGGCAGGCGTTTGCCACCGATGAATCATTGTGCCACGCACATTTCGGCCGACCCGCTTTTCAGCCTCCGGACGCGCCGAACGGCCCAGGATGTTGCATCGCCGCGACAACCCGGCGCCGCTTAGAATGATGGATTGCCCGCCCGGGACGCCGGTCAGGCCTCCTTGATGCCCGGCGCTTCAGCCCGCCGCAAACGCATGACGTCCTTCGCCAAGGAAACCCTGCCGATCAGCCTCGAAGAGGAGATGCGGCGCTCCTATCTAGATTACGCAATGAGCGTGATCGTCGGGCGAGCGCTGCCCGATGCGCGTGACGGGCTCAAGCCCGTGCACCGCCGCGTGCTGTTCGCGATGCACGAGCTCAACAACGACTGGAACCGCCCGTACAAGAAATCGGCCCGTATCGTCGGCGACGTGATCGGTAAGTACCACCCGCACGGCGACACCGCGGTGTACGACACCATCGTGCGCATGGCGCAGACCTTCAGTCTGCGCCACATGCTGGTGGATGGCCAGGGCAACTTCGGCTCGGTCGACGGCGACAGCGCCGCGGCGATGCGGTACACCGAAATCCGCCTGTCCAAGATCGCCCACGAGATGCTGGCCGACATCGACAAGGAAACGGTCGACTTCGCGCCCAACTACGACGGCTCTGAGAAAGAGCCCACGGTGCTGCCGGCGCGGCTGCCCAACCTGCTGGTCAACGGCTCGGCCGGCATCGCGGTGGGCATGGCCACCAACATCCCGCCGCACAACCTCAACGAGGTGGTCGACGCCTGCCTGCACCTGCTGAAGGTGCCGGACGCCTCGATCGACGAGCTGATGCAGATCGTGCCGGCGCCCGACTTCCCCACCGCCGGCATCATCTACGGCCTGAGCGGCGTGCGCGAGGGCTACCGCACCGGCCGCGGCAAGGTGGTGATGCGCGCCAAGGTGCACTTTGAAGACCTGGAGCGCGGCGCGCGGCAGGCCATCATCGTTGACGAGATCCCCTATCAGGTCAACAAGAAGACGCTGCTCGAGCGCATTGCCGAACTGGTGCGCGAGAAGAAGATCGAGGGCATCAGCCACCTGCAGGACGAGTCCGACAAGTCGGGCATGCGCGTGGTCATCGAGCTCAAGCGCGGTGAAGTGCCCGAGGTGGTGCTGAACAACCTGTACAAGCAGACGCAGCTGCAGGACAGCTTCGGCATGAACATGGTGGCGCTGATCGACGGTCAGCCCAAGCTGTGCAACCTGAAGCAGCTGCTCGACATCTTCCTCGAGCACCGGCGCGAGGTGGTGACGCGGCGCACCGTGTACGAGCTGCGCAAGGCCCGCGAGCGCGGCCATGTGCTCGAAGGCCTGGCGGTGGCGCTGGCCAACATCGACGAGTTCATCGAGACCATCAAGAACAGCCCGACGCCGCCGGTGGCGCGCGCCGCGCTGATGGCCAAGCGCTGGGATTCGGGCCTGGTGCGCGAGATGCTGATGCGCACCGAGGGCACCACGCCCGGCGGCAGCCGCGCCTACCGCCCCGATGGCCTGCCCGACAGCTACGGTCTGCAGCCCGATGGCCTGTACCGCCTGAGCGACGACCAGGCTGGCGAGATCCTGCAGATGCGCCTGCAGCGCCTGACCGGGCTGGAGCAGGACAAGATCATCGGCGAGTACCGCGAGGTGATGGCCGTCATCACCGACCTGCTCGACATCCTGGCCAAGCCCGAACGGGTGACGACCATCATCGGCGACGAGCTGATCGCGCTGAAGAGCGAGTTCGGCCAGACCAAGCTGGGCGCCCGCCGCTCGATGATCGAGCACAACGTGCAGGAGCTCGGCACCGAGGACCTGATCACGCCCACCGACATGGTGGTGACGCTCAGCCACACCGGCTACATCAAGAGCCAGCCGCTCACCGAATACCGCGCGCAAAAGCGCGGCGGCCGCGGCAAGCAGGCCACGGCGACCAAGGAAGACGACTGGATCGACCAGCTCTTCATCGCCAACACGCACGACTGGATCCTGTGCTTCAGCAACCGCGGCCGCGTCTACTGGCTCAAGGTGTGGGAAGTGCCGCAGGGCGGGCGGGCCAGCCGTGGCAAGCCCATCGTCAACATGTTCCCGCTGCAGGCCGACGAGAAGATCAACGTGGTGCTGCCGCTGACCGGCGAGTTCCGCAGCTTCCCGGGCGACCACTACATCTTCATGGCCACCGCCCTGGGCACCGTGAAGAAGACGGCGCTCGATGACTTCAGCAACCCGCGCAAGGCCGGCATCATCGCCGTCGACCTGGACGAGGGCGACCACCTGATCGGCGCCGCGCTCACCGACGGCAAGCACGACGTGATGCTGTTCTCCGACAGCGGCAAGGCGGTGCGCTTCGATGAAGACGATGTGCGCGCCATGGGTCGCCAGGCCCGCGGCGTGCGCGGCATGATGCTGGAAGACGGCCAGAGCCTGATCGCCATGCTGGTGGCCGAAGACGAGAGCCAGAGCGTGCTCACCGCCACCGAGAACGGCTTCGGCAAGCGCACCAGCATCGTCGAGTACACCCGCCACGGCCGCGGCACCAAGGGCATGATCGCCATCCAGCAAAGCGAGCGCAACGGCAAGGTGGTGGCCGCCACGCTGGTGCGCGCCAACGACGAGATCATGCTGATCACCGACAAGGGCGTGCTGGTGCGCACCCGCGTGTCGGAGATCCGCGAACTCGGCCGCGCCACGCAGGGCGTGACGCTGATCGCGCTCGACGACGGCAGCAAGCTCAGCGGCCTGCAGCGCATCGTCGAGAACGACGCCAACGACGACGGCAGCGGCAACGCCGATGCCGAACCCGGCACCGACGCCGGCACCGACTCCCCCAACCAGGATCCCGCATGACGTTTTTCCGACCGCTGGCGCAGGCCATCACCGTGGCCCTGCTCACCGCCAGCGCTGGCCAGGCGCTGGCCCAGGCGGCCGCTCCGGCAGCGGCCGCCTCGGCCACCGCCAGCTCGCCGGCCAAGAAGGAACTGGTGGCCAAGGTGATGAAGCTGCAGCAAGGCGGCTTCGAGAACATCGGCAGCGCGCTGCTGGGCGAGCCGGCGCAGCTGCTGCTGCAGGGTGCCGGCCGTGCGCTGGGCCAGGTGCCGGCCGACAAGCGCGAGGCGCTGGGCAAGGACATCCAGGCCGAGGTGAAGAAGTTCTTCGACACCAATGCGCCCTACATGCGCGAGCGCGCCGTCAAGCTGGCCGCCACCACCATCGGCCCGCTGCTCGAGGAGAAGTTCAGCGAGGACGAGCTCAAGACCCTGGTGGCCTGGCTCGAGTCGCCGGTGAGCCGCAAGTTCAGCGAGATCGTGCCGCAGAGCCAGCAGCTGCTGGGCCAGAAGGTGGTGGAAGACACCCGCAGCACCATCGAGCCCAAGCTCAAGGCGCTGGAGCAATCGGTGGCCAAGAAGCTGGGCCTGCCGGCGCAGGGTGCGCAGGGCGGCGCGCCGGCCGGCGGGGGCGTCAAGCCGCCGGCCGCCGCGGCCTCGGGCAAGAAGTAAACCGGGGCCCCCACTGCGCAGTCCGCCGATGAGCACCACCCACCGCCCCTACAACTTCTCGGCCGGCCCGGCCGTGCTGCCCGAAGAAGTGCTGCGCGAAGCCGCTGCCGAGATGCTCGACTGGCACGGTTCGGGCATGGGCGTGATGGAGATGAGCCACCGCGGCAAGGAGTTCGTCTCGATCCACGAGGCCGCCGAACGCGACCTGCGTGAACTGCTCGCGGTGCCGGCGCATTTCCGCGTGCTGTTCATGCAGGGCGGTGGCCTGGGCGAAAACGCCATCGTGCCGATGAACCTGTCGCGCGGCGGGCTGGTTGATCTGGTGGTCACCGGCGCCTGGTCCAAGAAGTCGGCCGGCGAGGCGCGCAAGTACGCCGATGTGGCGATTGCCGCCAGCAACGAGGCCGACGGCCACACCTCGCTGCCGGCGCCGTCCGGCTGGCAGCTGCGCCAGGGCGCTGCCTACGTGCATGTGTGCAGCAACGAGACCATCCACGGCGTCGAGTTCGGCGCCTTGCCCGATCTGGCCGCGCTCGGCAGCGACGCGCCGCTGGTGGTGGACTGCTCCAGCCACATCCTGTCGCGCCCCATCGACTGGGCCCGCGTGGGCCTGGCCTTTGCCGGCGCGCAGAAGAACATCGGCCCGGCCGGCCTCACGCTGGTGTTCGTGCGCGAGGATCTGCTCGACCGCGCGCTGCCCATCTGCCCCAGCGCCTTCGAGTACAAGACCGTGGCCGCGCACGGCTCGATGTTCAACACCCCGCCCACCTACGGCATCTACATCGCCGGGCTGGTGTTCCAGTGGCTCAAGCGCCAGGGCGGCGTGGCCGAGATGGAACGCCGCGCCATCGCCAAGGCCCGGCTGCTGTACGGCGCGCTCGACGGCAGCGGCGGCTTCTACCTCAACAAGGTGGCGCACGATGGCCGCTCGCGCATGAACGTGCCCTTCTTTCTGCGCGATGAGTCGCTCAACGAGGCCTTTCTGGCCGGTGCGCGCGAGGCCGGCCTGTTGCAGCTCAAGGGCCACAAGAGCGTGGGCGGCATGCGCGCCTCGATCTACAACGCCATGCCGATCGAGGGCGTGATGGCCCTGGTCGACTACCTGAACCAATTTGCCCGCCGCCATGGCTGATGACACCACCACCACCGGCACGCCGGCCCCTGGCGGCGCCACGCCCGTGCAACCCGAGCTGCTGGCGCTGCGCGAGCGCATCGACTCGGTCGATCGCGAACTGCTGGCGCTGCTGAACCGCCGCGCCGGCCTGGCGCTGGCGGTGGGCGAGCTCAAGAAGAAGGAAGGCTCGGTGGTGTTTCGCCCCGAGCGCGAGGCGCAGGTCATCGACGGCCTGAAAAGCGCCAACCCCGGCCCGCTGAAGAACGACAACGTGGCGCCGATCTGGCGCGAGATCATGAGCGCCTGCCGCGCGCTCGAGACGCCCACCCGCGTGGCCTACCTGGGCCCGGCCGGCACCTTCAGTGAAGAGGCGGCGTTGGGCTACTTCGGCAGCTCGATCGTCAAGGTGCCCTGCGCCAGCATGGACGAGGTGATGCGCACCACCGCCGCCGGCGCCGCCGATTTCGGCGTGATGCCGGTCGAGAACTCCACCGAGGGTGGCGTGGCCCGCACGCTGGATCTGTTTCTGACCTCGCCGCTGTTCATCATCGGCGAGACCAGCCTGATCGTGCGCCACAACCTGCTGCGCAAGGACAACGCGCTGGCCGGCATCCACACCGTGGCCGCCCATCCGCAGGCGCTGGCCCAATGCCATGGCTGGCTCAGCCACCACCTGCCCGACGTGGAGCGGCGGCCGGTGTCCAGCAATGCCGAAGGTGCCCGCCTGGCGGCACTGGATGCCGGCATCGCCGGCATTGCCAGCCTGCGTGCGGCGGCCGAGTTCGGCCTGCACGTGGTGTCGCCGGCCATCCAGGACGACGCCCACAACCGCACCCGTTTCGCCATCGTCACCCACCCCGACCGCCATCCCGCACCCAAGGCCTCGGGCCATGACTGCACCAGCCTGGTGGTGAGCGTGCCCAACAAGCCCGGCGCCATGCACGATCTGCTGGTGCCGCTGAAGGAGCACGGCGTGTCGATGACCCGCTTCGAGTCGCGCCCGGCGCGTTCGGGCCAGTGGGAGTACTTCTTCTACATCGACCTCGACGGCCATCCCGACGAGCCGCGCATGAACACCGCGCTGCACGCGCTGCGCGAGACCTGCGCCTTCTTCAAGGTGCTGGGCGCCTACCCCGTGGACGTGCACTGAGATGAAACTGCCCGCACGCTCGCTTCGTTCGCTGCGCCCCCAGGGGGCTCATCAGGCCCTTCGGGCGGCAGGGCGGGCCTGACATCATGTTCAACCAGCTGGGTGTCATCGGCTGCGGCCTGATGGGCGGCTCGTTCGCGCTGGCGCTCAAGCGCGCCGGGTTGGTCAAGCGCGTGGTCGGCTACAGCAAGTCGCCGTCGACCACCGATCTGGCCAGGCGCATGGGGGTCATCGACACCGCGGCCGAGTCGGCGCTGCTGGCGATCTCGGGCTCCGACATCGTGCTGGTGGCCGTGCCGGTGGCCGCCACCGAGGTCACCTTCAAGGCCATCATGCACCTGGTGGAGCCGCATGTGCTGGTGATGGACGTGGGCTCCACCAAGCGCGATGTGGTCGACACCGCACGCCGCGTGCTGAAAGAGCGCGTCGGCAGCTTCGTGCCCGCCCACCCGATCGCCGGCAGCGAGCACAGCGGCGTGCAGCACGCCGACGCCACGCTGTACAACAACCGCCAGGTCATCCTGACGCCGCTGCCGCAAACCCGGCCCGAGCTGGTGCAGAAGGCCTCGGATGTCTGGAACGCCATCGGCGCCCAGGTGCTGCGCATGTCGCCCGAGAACCACGACGCGGCCTTTGCCGCCGTGAGCCATCTGCCGCACCTGCTGGCCTTTGCCTACTTCTCGGCCATCGTCAACCAGCCGGCCGGGCCGGAGTTCCTGTCGCTGGCCGGCCCGGGCTTTCGCGACTTCACGCGCATCGCGGCCAGTGATCCGGCGGTGTGGCGCGACATCCTGCTGGCCAACCGCGAAGAGGTGCTCAAGCAGAGCCAGCGCTTCCGTTATGCGCTCGAGATGATGGAGCGCGCCATGCTCAATGGCGACGGCGAGCTGCTGGAAGAGCGCATCCGCACCGCGTCGGAGCCGCGCAGCCACTGGCAGATCGGTGGCCCCGGCCGCGGCCACGGCAGCGGCACGCCCTGACCGCGCCCCCAGCCCCTTCATCCCCGGCCATGCGCGGTGCCACGCTGCGCCGTGCCGCACGCGCCGTAGCCGCCCTTCGCCATGTTTGACCTCCCCCACCTCGATCTGCCGCCGCTGCGCGGTGCCGCCGGCACGGTGCGCCTGCCCGGCTCGAAGAGCATCTCCAACCGCGTGCTGCTGCTGGCCGGCCTGAGCCAGGGCACCACGCTCGTGCGCGAGCTGCTGGCCAGCGACGACACGCGGGTGATGCGCGATGCGCTGCGCACGCTGGGCTGCCGGCTCGAAGACCGGGCCGACGGCGCGCTGGCCATCACCGGCCTGGGTGGCCGCCTGCAGGTGCACGAGGCGGCGCTGTTCCTGGGCAATGCCGGCACGGCCATGCGGCCGCTGGCCGCGGCACTGGCGGTGCTGGCCGCACTGCAGGGCGGGGCCTTCACGCTGTCGGGCGTGGCGCGCATGCACGAGCGGCCCATCGGCGACCTGGTGGATGCGCTGGTGGCGCTGGGCTGCGGGGTCAGCTACCTCGGCACACCCGGCTATCCGCCGCTCAGGCTGCACGGCCAGGCCGGGGGCGCCCTGCAAACCGGGCGCGAGATCCCGGTGCGAGGCGATGTCTCGAGCCAGTTCCTCACCGCGCTGCTGCTGGCGCTGCCGCTGGCGTCCGATGCCGGCGCCATCACCATCGCGGTCAGCGGCGAGCTGATCAGCAAGCCCTATGTCGAGATCACGCTGAACCTGCTGGCGCGCTTCGGCATCGCGGTGCAGCGCGAGGGCTGGCAGCGTTTCACCATCCCGGCCGGCAGCCGCTACCGCACGCCCGGCGAGATCCATGTCGAGGCCGATGCCTCGTCGGCCTCGTACTTCGTCGCGCTGGGGGCCATTGCGGCCACCGACCAGCCGCTGGTCATCGAAGGCGTGGGCCTGGACTCGATCCAGGGCGACATCCGCTTCATCGAGGCCGCCCAGGCCATGGGCGCCCAGGTGCAGGGCGAGCCCGGCCGCCTGCTGGTGCGCCGCGGCGCCTGGCCGCTGCGCGCCATCACGCTCGACTGCAACCACATCCCCGATGCCGCGATGACGCTGGCGGTGATGGCCCTGTATGCCGAAGGCAGCACCCGCCTGACCAACATCGCCAGCTGGCGCGTCAAGGAGACCGACCGCATCGCCGCCATGGCCGCCGAGCTGCGCAAGCTGGGCGCCAGCGTGGTGGAGGAGCCCGACGCGATCACCGTCACGCCGCCCACCGCCGGCGCCTGGCGGCCGGCCGCCATCCACACCTACGACGACCACCGCATCGCGATGTGTTTCTCGCTGGCCGCCTTCCACCCGCTGGCCGGTGACGGCACGCGGGCGGCGCCGATGCCGGTGCGCATCCTCGACCCGAAGTGCGTGGCCAAGACCTTCCCCGAGTACTTCGAGGCGCTGTTCTCGGTGGCGCAGGCGCGCACCGACGAGATCCCGGTGATCACCATCGACGGCCCCACCGCCTCGGGCAAGGGCACGCTGGCCGCCGAGGTGGCCGCGCGCCTGGGCTGGCACCAGCTCGATTCGGGCCTGCTGTACCGCGCCACCGCGCTGGCCGCGCAACGCCAGGGCGTGGCCGCCGACGACGAAGCCGCCGTGGCCGCCGTGGCCGCCGCGCTGAAGCTGCGCTTCGACGGCGAGCGCGTGCTGCTCACCAGCCCCGACGGCCACGCCACCGATGTGGCGGCCGCACTGCGCCAGGAGCAGGTGGGCTCGATGGCCTCGCGCATTGCCGCGCTGCCCGCAGTGCGCGCCGCGCTCGAGGCGTTGCAGCTCGGTTTTCGCGCCCTGCCCGGCCTGGTGGCCGACGGCCGCGACATGGGCACAGTGATTTTTCCAGCCGCGCCGCTGAAGCTGTTTCTCACCGCCAGCGCCGCGATGCGCGCCGAGCGGCGGCATAAGCAATTGATTTCCAAGGGAATTTCTGCCACACTCGCCGACCTTCGCGCCGACCTCGAGGCGCGTGACGAGCGGGACAGAAGCCGCACCGTCGCGCCGCTCAAGCCAGCCGAAGACGCGCTGCTGCTCGACAACTCGGGCCTGTCGATCGAAACCTCGGTTGATCGGGTGCTGAGCTGGTGGGACGCACGCGGGCCGTTTGCCACAGGTCAAGCCTAGGCAAGCCGCGTTACCCCGGTCTGCCGCGCGCCCCTGCCGCACCGCAAGGTGCACCGCGCCGGCAGTGTGTTCAATCCACCGCAGCCTGCGCTGCATTCAACCCCGCCGGCATTCCTCACGCACTTGGTTTCCGCCGGCACCAAGGAACTCCCGCATGTCCCAATCCCTGGACCAGATCCCCGACAGCCCGTTTGCCATCGACAGCTTTGCTGCGCTGTTTGAAGAGTCGCTCAAGAAAAGCGACATGCGCGCCGGCGAGGTCATCTCCGCCGAAGTGGTGCGCATCGACTACAACTACGTTGTCGTCAACGCCGGCCTCAAGAGCGAGGCCTACATTCCCATCGAGGAATTCAAGAACGATCAAGGCGAAGTCGAGACGCAAGTCGGCGACTTCGTCTCGGTGGCCATCGACGCCATCGAAAACGGCTACGGCGACACCATCCTGTCGCGCGACAAGGCCAAGCGCCTGGCCTCGTGGCTGAGCCTCGAGAACGCGCTCGACAGCGGTGAGTTCGTCAACGGCACGGTCTCGGGCAAGGTCAAGGGCGGTCTCACGGTCCTGGTCAACGGCATTCGCGCGTTCCTGCCGGGCTCGCTGATCGATACGCGTCCGGTCAAGGACCTGACGCCGTACGAAGGCAAGACCATGGAGTTCAAGGTCATCAAGCTCGACCGCAAGCGCAACAACGTTGTGCTGAGCCGTCGCGCGGTGATCGAGGCCAGCATGGGCGAAGAGCGCGCCAAGCTGCTCGAGACCCTGACCGAAGGCGCCATCGTGCACGGCGTGGTCAAGAACATCACCGAATACGGTGCGTTCGTCGACCTGGGCGGCATCGACGGCCTGCTGCACATCACCGACATGGCCTGGCGCCGCGTGCGTCACCCGAGCGAAGTGGTGACCGTGGGTCAAGAGCTGTCGGCCAAGGTGCTGAAGTTCGACGCCGAGAAGAACCGCGTCTCGCTGGGCATCAAGCAGCTGGGTGACGACCCCTGGCTGGGCGTGTCGCGCCGCTACCCGTCGGGCACCCGCCTGTTCGGCAAGGTCACGAACATCGCCGACTACGGCGCGTTCGTCGAGATCGAACCCGGCATCGAAGGCCTGGTGCACGTCTCCGAAATGGACTGGACCAACAAGAACGTGGCCCCGTCCAAGGTGGTCTCGCTGGGCGACGAAGTCGAAGTCATGGTCCTCGAGATCGACGAAGACAAGCGCCGCATCAGCCTGGGCATGAAGCAGTGCAAGGCCAACCCCTGGGAAGAGTTCTCGGGCACCGTGCACCGCGGCGACAAGGTCAAGGGCCCGATCAAGTCGATCACCGACTTCGGCGTGTTCGTGGGCCTGGCTTCGGGCATCGACGGCCTGGTGCACCTGTCCGACCTGTCCTGGCACGAGCCGGGCGAGCAGGCCGTGCGCAACTACAAGAAGGGCCAGGAAGTCGAAGCCATCGTGCTGGCCATCGATGTGGAGCGCGAGCGCATCAGCCTGGGCATCAAGCAGCTCGACGGCGACCCGTTTGCCAACTACACCTCGGTCAATGACCGCGGTGCCCTGGTCAACGGCAAGGTCAAGACCGTCGACCCGCGCGGCGCCGAGATCCAGCTGAACGACGACGTCACCGGCTACCTGCGCGCCTCTGAAATCAGCCGCGACCGCGTGGAAGACGCGCGCAACGTGCTGAAGGAAGGCGACGAGGTCTCGGTGATGATCATCAACGTCGACCGCAAGGCGCGTTCGATCCAGCTGTCGATCAAGGCCAAGGACGCTGCCGACCAGCAAGAGCAGATGCAGCGCCTGTCGCAGAGCAACGAGCGCGAGAACGCCGGCACCACCAGCCTGGGCGCGCTGCTGCGCGCCAAGATGCAAGACCGCGAGTAAGTGGAGCCCGCCGCCGTCTGGCGGCGGCCCCCCGAGGGGGCAACCCAAGCCGACCGGGCAACCCGGATCGGCTTGGGCCCTTCCGAAATGACCGCGCTCCCCTGACCGCCCTTTGGGCGGTCTGTCCCCTCCGGGGTTTGCTGCGATCACGGTTGCTGGCTTCTTCTCCTGCTGTACCCCGCTTTTCATGACCCGCAGTGACCTCGTGAACAAGCTGGCCGAACGTTTCGGTCAGCTCACCCAGCGCGACACCGAGTTCGCGGTCAAGACCATCCTGGATGCGATGAGCGACGCCCTGGCGCGTGGCCACCGCATCGAGATCCGTGGTTTTGGCAGCTTCTCGATCAACCGTCGGCCGCCGCGGCTCGGGCGCAACCCGCGCAGCGGCGAGAAGGTCACCATCCCTGAAAAGCTGGTGCCGCACTTCAAGCCGGGCAAGGCCCTGCGCGAAGCGGTCGATCTGCAACAACCGGTCACCGACGACGAATCACCGGTGCGGCAACCCGCACTCGACTGAAGCGGCCGGCACGCTCGTGCCAAGCCCAGACGGGGCCCTGCGGGGCCCCGTTGTTCTTTGGGCGCCGTGCGTCAAAGGCTGTGGCTTTTTCGCTGCGGGCCCCTGGGGCCCTCCGTAGAATCGGCGCTGCAATGCGACTGGCCGTCTGGCTCCTGCGAGCCTTCATCTTCTTCACCCTGTTCGCCTTCGCGCTCAACAACGAGCAGGAGGTGACGGTGCGCTGGTTCTTCGGTTACCAGTGGCGTGCGCCGCTGGTCATCGTGGTGCTGGTGGCGCTCACCGCCGGTGCCGCGCTGGGCGTGCTGGCCATGGTGCCGGCCTGGTGGCGGCACCGCCGCGTGGCCCGCCGCCACGCCCCGCCGCCACCGCCACCGCCGCGCAAGGCCAGTGATCCGCCCACCGTGGCGCCCTCGGAGTTCGGCCCCGAGCATCCGCCACGCGAAGGCCTGTGAGCACGATGGAGCTGGACGCCCAAAGCCTGCTGTTTGCGCTGCTGATCGCGCTGCCCGCTGCCTTTGCCATTGGCTGGGTGGCCTCGCGCATGGATCTGCGGCAGTGGAAGCGCACCGACCGCGAGGCGCCCAAGGCCTATTTCAAGGGCCTGAACCTGCTGCTCAACGAACAGCCCGACAAGGCCATCGACGCCTTCATCGAGGCCGTGCAGCACGACCCCGACACCAGCGAGCTGCATTTCGCGCTGGGCAACCTGTTTCGCCGCCGCGGTGAGTTCGAGCGCGCCGTGCGGGTGCACGAGCATCTGCTGCAGCGCGCCGACCTGAGCCAGGGCGACCGCGAACGCGCGCAATACGCGCTGGCCCATGATTTCATGAAGGCCGGCCTGTTTGACCGCGCCGAGGCCGCCTTTGCCGCGCTGGAGGGCACGCCCTTCGAGACCGAGGCGCGGCTGGCCCGGCTGAGCCTGCACGAGCGCTCGCGCGACTGGGCCGGCGCCGCCGAGGTGGCCGGACGGCTCGAGAAGACCGGCGCCGGCTCGTTTGCGACACGCATCGCCCACTACCTGTGCGAGCAGGCCACCGAGGCCGACGCGCGCGGTGACGGCAGCAGCGCCGAAACGCTGCTGCTGCAGGCCCAGGCCGCGGCACCGCAGTCGGCGCGGCCCTGGGTGCAGCGCGCCGAGCGGCTGGCACGGGCCGGCCACGCCGATGCGGCGCTGGCCGTCTACCAGACCCTGGCCCAGCGCAACCCCGATGCCTTTGCCCGCGTGGCCGGCGATGCCGTGGCCTGTGCCCAGGCTGCCGGCCAGTTGCCGGCGCTGCGCGACACGCTGAACCGCCTGTTCGAGCAGCAGCCGGGCATCGACCTGCTGCGCGCCCTGGCCCGCGCCGATGGCCACGCACCCGGCGCATCGCCGCGCCTGCCGGCCCTGCTGCGCGAACAGCCCAGCCTGACGGCCGCCATCGACCTGCTCGACCAAGCGGCCGCGCTGTGGCCCGAACAGGCGCAGGCCACCGTGCGCGAGGCCGTGGCACGCGCCGCACGGCCGCTGCAGCGCTACCGCTGCGCGGCCTGCGGCTTCGAGAGCCAGCGCCACTTCTGGCAATGCCCGGGCTGCCTGGGCTGGGACACCTTCCCGCCGCAGCGCATCGAGGAGCTTTGAGCCCCTCGCCGGCCCCGCCCGGACGCCCCCGCGGCGTCAGCGCGGCCCGAGGTGCTTGTCCAGCTGCGCCATCACCTCGTCCAGCGAGGGCACCTGGCCCTTGCCGCCGAAGCTGGCCACCGGCCCCGGGCCGGTGATGCCGGCCAGGCCGGGCTCGTGGTCGCAGTAGATGCCGATGGTGGGCGCACCGAAGGCCGCCGCCAGGTGGCTGAAGCCGGTGTCCAGGCCCACGATCTGGCGCGCGCGCGACAGCACCGCCGCCATCTGCGCCACGCTGAGAAACGGCGGCACGATGCCCTCGCACGCCGCGGCGATGCGCTCGGCGCGCTGGCGCTCCTCGTCGCTGCCCCACACCACCACCGGCGTCAGCCGGGCACGGCGCAGGCGCTGGCCCAGCGCGATCCAGTGCGCCTCGGGCCACAGCTTCTCGGGCCGGCTGGCGCAGGGGATCAGGGCCGCGGCCAGCGCCGGCGGCTGCCAGTCGCCGGCCGCAAAGGCTGGCGCCACGATGCCGAAATCAGGCCGCGCCTCGGGCCACTGCTCGGGCAGCTGGTAGCCCAGCAGGCCCGACACCAGCGCCCGGCAGCGCGCCACCGCATGCGCCTCGCGCGAGACCCGCACCATGCGCCGGTAGGCCAGCGCGGCCAGCGGCTCGCGGATGCTGTCGCGGTCAAAACCGGCCAGCGGGCCGCGCGCCTGGGCGCCCCACAGCACGCTCTTGAGCAGGCCCTGCAGGTCGATCACCAGGTCGTACTCGTCGCGCCGCAGGTCGGCCCGGGCCTGGGCGATGGCGGCACGCGTGGGCGCGGCCAGCAGGCTCTTGCGCCATTTGCGCCAGGCGATCGGGATCACCCGCCGCACCGCCGGATGCAGGGCCGGAATGGCCGCGAACGGCGCCTCGACCAGCCAGTCGATGCCGATGCCGGGCCGGTAGTGGCGGATGTCGCTGATGGCCGGCAGCGCATGCACCACGTCGCCCATCGACGTGGTCTTGACGATCAGGACACGGCCGCTGCTGAGGTTCAAGCTTTGGCCTTCGCTTCCTTCACCAGCTCGGGGTTGAAGCGCGGATCGTTGTACATCTTGAACTGGCGGTAGACCTTGAAGTAGGCCCGCCCGGCCTGCGCATCGGCGATCAAGGCCTCCAGGCAGGCGCCCAGATCGGCACGCTGCTGCTGCAGCCGCGCCAGCTTCACGCGGCTGGCGGCGCGGTGGTCTTCGTCGACATCGCTGCGCTCGGTCTGCGCGCGCATGGCATGCACCTTCAGCGCCATGATGCTCATGCGGTCGATGATGCTGCCGGCAGTCTCGCTGTTCAGGCGCGCGCCGGCCGGCACCGTGGACACCGGCGCGTCGGTGCGCGCCGAGGCCGCATCCACCAGGCCCAGCGCGGTGAGCAGGATCTCGTCGACGCGCTCGGTGGCGTCGTTGCGGGCCTGGTTGAAGCCGTCGATGGCGCGCTTGTTGGCGGCAATGTCGGCGGCGCCCACGGTGGTGCGGCGCGCCAGGTCTTCCTCGGCCCACAGCCGGCTGTTGAAGCAGTGGTTGGCCTGCACCCAGTGCCACAGGCCGTCGTCGGCGGCGGCCAGCGCCTGGGCGGGCCAGCCGGCGCTGGCCAGCAGGCGGTCGTGCAGGGCAATCACGTCGGCGGCGGCCGGCAGGGCCGGCTGGGGCGGCAGGGTGTTGGACATGGCGAATGGCAGAATGCAAAAACGCGATTATCGGACGGCCGCGGGCCGGGCCGACGCGCCCTCTCCCCGCCTGACACCCTGCCCTGCATGCCCCCTCGTCCGCTGATCGTCCGCCTGCGCAACTGGGTGGGTGACGTGATCCTCGGCGTGCCGGCCCTGCAGCTGCTGCAGGCCCATGGCTACCAGCCGGTGCTGGTGGGCAAGGGCTGGGCCCGGCCGCTGCTGGCCGGCCAGGGCTGGCCCACCCATGGCCGCCCGGGCAAGCTGGGCGAGCGGGTGGCCCAGCTGCGCGCCTTGCGCACCGAGGCCCGCGCGCTCGACCCCGGCTTTGACCGCCGCGACAACGCACTGGTGCTGCCCACCTCGTTCTCGGGCGCGCTCGAGATGCGCCTGGCCGGCCTGCGGGCCGTGGGCTATGCGCAAGAGGCCCGTGGCCTGCTGCTCCGGCGCGCCGAGCCCATCACCTATGGCGGCCATGCGCTCACCAGCTACTGGGAGCTGGCCTGCCGCTTTCTGCGCATCGAGCAGGCGGCGCCGGCCCGCATCGGCCTGGCCACCGCGCCGGCCGACCAGGCGGCCGCCGACGCCCTGCTGGCCGCGCGCGGCATCCGTCCCGGCTTCATCGTCATCTGCCCCTTTGCCGGCGGCCTGTTCGAGAAGCAGGACAAGACCTGGCCGGCCTTTGCCGACTACACCCGCGCACTGCATGCGGCGCTGGCCGGCACACGCGACATCGTGGCCTGCCCGGGCCCGGGCGAAGAAGCCATCCTGGCCCAGCACCCCGGCGTGCTGAGCCTCGAAGGCGTGAAGCTGGGCGTCTACGGCGGCCTGCTGCGCCGCGCCGGCCTGGTGGTGAGCAACGACACCGGCCCGGCCCACCTGGCCGCCGCGGTGGACGCGCCGGTGCTCAGCGTGCTGGGCCCCACCAAACCCGAGCAGTGGGCACCCTGGGGGCCCACGGTGCGGGTCTTGCGCCACTGGCCGCGCTGGCCCACGGTGGACGAAGCCCTGCAACAAACCCTGCCACTGCCATGACCCCGCACCGCACCGCCCCTGGCCTGGCACCGCCAGGCGGCCACCATGGCTGAGCTGCGCCACATCGGCCTGTGCCTGGGCCGGCTGGAAACCTGGCACGACGGCCTGGGCGAGGTGTCGCGCCGCCTGGGCGAGTACCTGGCCGCCCAGGCGCCGGCGCTGCGTGAAGAAGGCATCGCCCTTCACGTGCGCCTGCCGCAGGCGCTGCACGGCTGCTTTGGCGACGGGCTGCACTACATCCCCACCCACACCTGGCAGCGCCTGCCGCACTGGGGCGCGCAGCGTTTCGACCTGTGGCACACCATCCACCAGCACATCCGGCTGCGCGCGCCGATCGGCACGCGCCAGCGCCTGCTGACGGTGCACGACCTGAACTTCGTCTACTCGAAGGCGCCGCGCAAGGTGCCGAAGTACCTGCGCAAGCTCACCCGCCTGTGCCAGCGCCAGACCGCGCTGGTGGCCATCACCCGGCATGTGGCCGACGACATGCAGCGCCATCTGGCCCTGGGCCTCGGCCTGGCGCCGCAGGTGATCCACAACGGCGTCAGCGATCTCAGCAGCGCGCCGCGCGAGCCGCTGCCCGACGCGCCGCGCCCGGGCTACCTGCTGCACCTGAGCCGCATGGCCGCGTCCAAGAACGTCAAGGCCCTGCTCGAGCTGGCCAGCGCCATGCCCGGGCAGGCCTTCGTGTTTGCCGGGCCGCGCTCGGTGGATTCGGAGCAGCTGCGCGGCGAGATCCAGCGCCGGGGCCTGGGCCATGTGCAGCTGATCGAGAACGTCAGCGAGGCGCAGAAGGCCTGGCTGTTCGCGCACTGCCGCGGCTTCCTGTTTCCGTCGCTGACCGAGGGCTTCGGCCTGCCGCCGCTGGAGGCCATGCAGTTCGGCAAGCCGGTGTTCCTGTCGCGCCTGACCTCGCTGCCCGAGGTGGGCGGTGCGGTGGCCTACTACTTCGACCGCTTCGACGGCCCGGCGATGCGCACCGTGGTGCAGGACGGCCTGGCCGACTTTGACCAGCCCGGCCGCGTCGACGCCGTGCTGGCCCACGCCCGCAGCTTCAGCTGGGCGCGCTGCGGGCAGGCGTATCTGGCGCTGTATCGGCAGCTGCTGGCGCGTTAGCGGCCACGGCCACGGCCGCCGGCGCTGTCGGCGGTTCGCCCAGCATGGCCTGCACGGCGGCACGCACCCGCGCGCCCACCACCGGCCATTGAAAGCGCGCCGCCACGGTACGTGGCCCGGCCTCTGACAGGCGGGTGTACAGCGCCGCATCGGCCAGCAGCCGGCGCAGTGCCGCCGCAAAGTCATCGCGCGGCAGCACCTGGATGCCGCTGCCGTCCAGCGGCTCGAAGCCGCGCGCACCCAGTGGCGTGGCCAGCACCGGCAGGCCGTACTGCAGGTAGT
The DNA here is from genome assembly GCF_025290835.2 of Aquabacterium sp. OR-4. Classification (NCBI taxonomy): domain Bacteria; kingdom Pseudomonadati; phylum Pseudomonadota; class Betaproteobacteria; order Burkholderiales; family Sphaerotilaceae; genus Pseudaquabacterium; species Pseudaquabacterium prasiolae. Next base: position 1,012,982 of record NZ_JAOCQD020000002.1, read on the forward strand.
CGAACAGCTTCATGTTGATGCCGGAGCCCAAACGCACCGGGTTCAGCGCAACGTCGGCCGCCGCCAGCTCGGCATCGAGCGCGTCCACCGGCCCCACCGCCTCGACGCCGGCGGCCAGCGGCCCCAGCGCATGCGCGCAGCTGCCAACGATGCGAAAACGCCAGCCCGGCAGGGCCGGTGCCAGGTGGCCGGCGATCCAGCGCGCCGCCTCGTCGTTGGGCGGGTGGCTGGAGCCGACGAACAAGGCCACCGGCGCGGCCCCGGGCACCCGGCCGCCACCGCACCGGGCTTTCGCCGCGGCCGCTGCAGCAGCCGTGGGTGCCGTGGTGCAGCCCTTGCTGCCCACCACAAAGCGGTCCATCGCCAGACCGGCGGCGGCCAGCTGCTGCGCGTCGGCCGCGGTGCAGCACAGCACCAGCTCGGCGTGGCGCACGATGTCGGCCTCGGCCGCCTGCACCCGGCGCACCAGGCGATCGGCCAGCCAGCCGGCGCGACAGCTGCCGCGCTTGAGCACGGCCTCGACGTTGTGGGCGTCGTAGACCAGCCTCACGCGGCGCCGCTGCATCAGCTGCGCCACCGCCGGCCACAGCCAGGGGTGGGCCAGCACCAGCACATCACCGTCGGCGCAAAGCGACTCAAGGCGCCGCGCCAGCGCGTGGTTGTGGCCGCAGCACAGCAGTGCGGCCAGGTCGCCATCGGCGCGGCCCAGCCACGGCGCCAGCCAGCGCGCCAGGCGCCGCTGCCGCCAGGCGATGGGCACGGCGCAGCCGAGCAGGTACTGACCGTCGTGCTGCAGCGCCTGCAGGCCGGCGGCGTGGCGCTCGGTCCACAGCAGCGTGGTGGGCCACTGCCGCGCCAGCTCCAGCGCCAGCCCCAGCACGGCCTGCTGACCGCCAAAACGCGCGGGCAGCACCGGAAAGTGGTTGACGACCAGAACACGCATCGGGCAACGCGGCCAGCGGCAGACGCCACCGCAACGGCAGGGCGCACAGCACGCCACGTGAACCATTGTGAACGCCGGCCAGGCGCACGGCATGACAGCCCCCACATGCCGCCCCCAGGAGTGGGTGGAGGCCTGCGCCCCCTCCAAGCGCGGGCCATCGCTCAGACTGCGCTCATTTCTTGTCGACAATGGGGCCTGACCATGAGCGCCACCGCCCCCCGCCTGCAACTGCCCGAAGTGACCCTGGTGTGCGTGGACATGGGCCTGCCGGCGGCCAGCCTGGCCGCGTTGCAACATTGCATGCGCCTGGCCGACTTTGGCGAGGTGCTGCTGTTCACCGACCCCACGCAAGTGCAGGATGCGCCGCGCGAGGTGCACCTGCGCGGCCTGCAGCTGACCGACGCGCGCAGCCATGCCGAGTTCATGCTCGAGGAGCTGGCGCCGCACGTCTACACCAGCCATGCACTGATCGTGCGGCACGACGCCTTTGTGCGCGACGTGGCGCAGTGGAACCCCGACTTCCTGCTCTACGACTACATCGGCGCGCCGATGCGTGGCGTGCCGGCCGCCTGCTCGGTGGGGCATGGGGCGTTTTCGCTGCGTTCACGGCGGCTGCTGGCGGCGCTGCGCAAGGCCGGCGTGGCGGCCGATCATGCCGACGACCTGGCGATCTGCCAGACCCATCGCCGCCACCTGGAGCTGGTGCACGACATCCGCTTTGCGCCGCCCGAGATGGCGCTGCGCTTCTCGCAGGCCTGGCCCGCCGAAAGCATGGCGAGCTTCGGCTTCCAGGGCCTGCAGCATCTGCCGCAGGTGCTGCCGGCCAAGGCCTTGCGGGCCCTGGTGGCCCAGCTGCCCGATGCCCTGCTGCAGGGGGCCGATGGCCTGGCGCTGTGCGCGGCCATGGTCAGGGCCGGACAGCTCGACGGCGCGGCCGATATCCTGGCCGCGCGGGGCCGCGATGGCCGTCGCGATCTGCGTTCCCTGGCCGTGCGCGCACAGCTCGCGGTGGCACGTTGGCACCATCGGCGACAATCGGCGTTCCATGCCTGAACGCGAACCCACCCGAAGCCGCGCCAGCGGTGCCTCCATCGACCTGGCCACCCCCACCCGAGCACGCCGTCCGCGCCGTGCCGCAGCGCCGCCCGAAACCGCCGAACCGTCCGATCTGCCCGTGGCCGCCAATGCGCGCACCGTGTGGCGCGGCGACATGGCGGTCTGGCTGGATGCGCTGTGCGCGTCGGTCAAGCCGCTCGAAATCAACAACGCAACGCTCGAGGCCTTGCTGGCCTGCGAGGGCCTGGCCGGCGGCCTGGCCGAGCGCGTGGTGTCTGCGCGCAGCACCACGCCCTTCACCGACTGGTCTGACCTGATGCGGCGCGTGCGCGGCATCGGTGCACGCCTGGCGCGCCGCCTGTCCGAATCGGGCGCCACGGTCAACGGCGTGCACTACGCCGGCGCCCCCACGCGACCGTCGGTGTCCTGACCCAGCAGGGCGCTTGAGCGCACGTTGTGCGCCCCTCATGCGTCCTCATGCGCCCATCGGTGTGCCCCGGCAACGGGCGCACACCCGCAATCCAAAAGGGCCCGCCTTGCGCGGGCCCTTCTTCATCCGGTCAGGCCTCGTAGACGATGGCCGCGCGGCCTTCACCGGCCAGCGCACGCACCCGCGCCAGCGCCTCGTCGCAGGGCCAGATGCGGGCCGCGTCGCCCAGCTCCAGCTCGGCCTCGGCGCCGGGCCGCCGGAGCTTCAGACGCAGCATCAGGCCCTGGGTGATCTCGCCCTGCTCGGTGCTTTCGCGCCGCGCCGGCCAGGTGGTCACCAGTTCGTCCAGCAGGCGCGGGTCGCGCTCGGCGGCGCTGCCGTCGAGCGTGAGGCTCAGCCAGCGGCCAAAACGCGCGCGCGCCGCGGCCAGGCCCCACACCGCCTGCACATTGCAGCGCAGGCCGCCGCCATTGAAGCGGTCGGTCTGCACCCGGCCCTGGATCAGCAGCAGTTCGTCGTCCTTCAGCAGGTCTTTCGCGCTCTCGATCAGGGCCTCGTTGGCCACGCACTCGATGCTCTCGGTCTTGTCGTCGAGCTTGAAGATGGCCACGCGGCCGCGCTGGCCGTTGATGAAGCGCAGGTCGCTGACGATGCCGGCCACCAGCTGCGGATCGCGGCTGTCCACCAGGTCGGCCACCTGGCGCTTGCAGAAGCGCCGCACCTCGGGCTCGCACTCGTCGAACAGGTGGCCCGAGAGGTAGAAGCCGATGGCCGTCTTCTCGTGCGACAGGCGCTCGCGCACGCCCCAGGGCGCGGCGGCCACCAGCGGCGGCTCCTGCGCATGCGAGCCGTGGCTGTCGTCGTCGAACAGGCCGCCCTGCGAGGCATTGGCCACCTGGGCCTCGGCAAATTCAAAACCCAGGCCCACGCTGGCCAGCAGGCGCGAGCGGCCGCGGTCGGTGTCGGCGCAGGCGGGGTCGCGCTCGATGCTGATGAGATCGAAGGCGCCGGCCTTGATCAGCGCCTCGACCACCCGCTTGTTGACGCGCTTGCGGTCGACGCGGGCGCAGAAGTCGAAGAAGCTGAGGAAGGGGCCGCCCTCGCTGCGTGCCTCGACCAGCGCCTCGATCGCGCCCTGGCCGGTGCCCTTGATGCCGCCCAGCGCATAACGAACCCGCTTGTTGTCCACCGGCTCGAAGCGCCAGGTGCCGGTGTTGACATCGGGCGCATCGAAGGCGATGTTGAAGAGCTTGGCATCGTTGAGCAACACCTTGAGCTTGTCGGTGTCGTCCATCTCGATGGTCATGTTCGCGGCGTAGAACTCGGCCGTGAAATGCACCTTCAGCCAGGCCGTGTGGTACGCCAGCAGCGAGTAGGCGGCGGCGTGGCTCTTGTTGAAGCCATAGCCGGCAAACTTCTCCATCAGGTCGAACACCTCGTCGGCCTTCTCGGCCGGGATGTCCTTCTTGGCCGCGCCCTCGCGGAAGATCTGGCGATGCTGCGCCATCTCCTCGGCCTTCTTCTTGCCCATCGCGCGGCGCAAGAGGTCGGCGCCGCCGAGGCTGTAGCCGCCCAGGATCTGGGCGCTCTGCATCACCTGCTCCTGGTAGACCATGATGCCGTAGGTCTCACCCAGCACCTGGCCCAGCAGCGGGTGCGGGTACTCCACCACCTCCTTGCCGTGCTTGCGCGCCACGAAGCTGGGGATCAGGTCCATCGGGCCCGGGCGGTACAGCGCGTTCAGCGCGATCAGGTCTTCCAGCCGGCTGGGCCGCGCCTCGCGCAGCATCTTCTGCATGCCGGTCGATTCGAACTGGAACACCGACTCGGTGAGGCCTTCGGAGAACAGCTTGTAGACACGCGGGTCATCGAGCGGCAGGGTCTCGAAGCTGAAGTCCTTTTGCGCCGGATGGCGGCGCACGATGAAGTCCTTGGCCAGCTCCAGGATCGTGAGCGTGGCCAGGCCCAGAAAGTCGAACTTGACCAGGCCGATGGCTTCGACGTCGTCCTTGTCGTACTGGCTCACCGCCGAGTCGCTGCCGGGCTGCTGGTACAGCGGGCAGAAGTCGGTGATCTTGCCCGGCGCGATCAGCACGCCACCGGCATGCATGCCGATGTTGCGCACCATGCCTTCCACGCGCATGGCCAGCTTCAGCAGCTCGGCCACCTCTTCGTCGGTCTTCTCGCGCTCGCCCAGCTCGGGCGCCTCGTGGCGCGCGTAGATGGTGGGGTCCTTGTCGGGGTTGTAGCCCTCGGGCACCGGGGCCAGCGTCACGCTCTTGCCCGGCGGCGCCGGGATCAGCTTGGCGATGCTGTCCACATGGCCGAAGCCCATGCCCAGCACACGGCCGATGTCGCGCAGCGCGGCCTTGGCGGCCATGGTGCCGAAGGTGGCGATCTGGCTGACGGCCTGGCGGCCGTACTTGTCCTTCACATAGTCGATCACCCGGTCGCGGTTGCCCTGGCAGAAGTCGATGTCGAAGTCGGGCATCGACACGCGCTCGGGGTTCAGGAAGCGCTCGAACAGCAGGTTGTAGTGCAGCGGGTCCAGGTCGGTGATCTTCATCGCATAGGCCACCAGCGAGCCCGCGCCCGAGCCCCGGCCGGGGCCCACCGGGCAGCCGTTGGCCTTGGCCCACAGGATGAAGTCCGACACGATGAGGAAGTAGCCCGGGAAGCCCATCTTCAGGATGGTGCCGATCTCGAACTCCAGCCGCTCGACGTAGCGCGGGCGCTCGGCATCGCGCTTGGCGGCATCGGGAAACAGCTGCCGCAGCCGGTCTTCGAGACCCTCGAAGCTGGCCTGGCGGAAGTAGTCGCCCATCGGCATCGGCGTGCCGTCGGCCATGAGCGGCGTCGGAAAGTCGGGCAGGTAGAACTTGCCCATCTGCAGCGTCAGGCTGCAGCGCTGCGCGATCTGCAGCGTATTGGCCAGCGCCACCGGCAGGTCGGCCCACAGCGCGGCCATCTCGGCCTGGGTCTTGAAGTACTGCTCGCGGGTGAAGCGCTTGATGCGCTTGGGGTTGGCCAGCGTCTCGCCGTCGGCCACGCACACCCGCGCCTCGTGGGCCTCGAAGTCTTCCGGCGCCGCAAACTGCACCGGGTGGGTGGCCACCACCGGCAGCCCCAGCTCGGCCGCCAGCGGCACGGCGGCGCGCACATGGGCCTCGTGGTTGGGCAGGCCGCCGCGCTGCAGCTCGAGGTAGAAGCGGCCCGGAAACAGCCCGGCCAGGCGCCGCGCCTGGTTTCGCGCGCGCTCCACATCGCCGGCCAGCAGGGCCATGCCCACGGCGCCCAGGTCGGCACCCGACAGCGCGATCATCCCGCCGCCCAGCTCGGCCAGCCACTCCCACTTGACCCAGGCCTGGGCGCGCTGGGCATTGAGCACCCAGCTGCGGCCCAGCAGCTCGCTCAGGTTGAGGTAGCCCTGGCGGCTTTGCACCAGCAGCAGCAGGCGGCTGGGGAGCTTGTCGGTGCCCTCGGGCTCGAGGAAGACATCGGCGCCGATGATCGGCTGCACGCCCTTGCCACGGCAGGCCTTGTAGAACTTGATCGCGCCGAACAGGTTGCTGAGGTCGGTGATGGCCAGCGCCGGCTGGCCATCGGCCTTGGCCAGCGCGGCGGCGTCATCGACGCGCAGCGTGCCGTCGACAACGGAATATTCGGAGTGGGTGCGCAGGTGGACGAAGGGCATGCGGCATTGTAGGAAGCCCCCCGCCCTTTGAGCCGCCCTGACGCAGCCCGGGGCCGGCCCGGGCACGGTCCGGGCAGCCCACGCGCGTTACCGGGCCGCCGTGGCCGCCGGGTCGGGCCGGCGCGGGCCGGGCAGGACGCCGTTGGGCATCGGCACCCCCAGCAGGCGCTGGTTGGCGATGGCCGCATAGCCGAAGCTGGCGTCGGTGACGGTGTTGAGCACCTGCTCGACCACCGCCTTCACCAGCAGGCCCACCAGGCCGCCCTGGTTGCTGTTGCTCTGCTCGGCCGACGAAGCGGTGGCCGCGCCCTGCCAGATCTGCACACCGCTGCGCAGGTCGACGATGCGGCCTTCCACCGTGACGCGGGTTTCGCTGCCCACCACCTGGTAGCGCGTGCCGTACTGCTTGACGCGCAGGTAGACCGCGGCGTCGGCACCGAAGATCTGGCGCAGCCGGGCGGTCGACACCTCCTGGATGTCGGCCGGCGTGCTGAGGCCGTTCTCGCGGAAGGTGTCGTGCACCAGCGCGGCCGGCAGCACGTAGTAGCCGGCCTCGGCCAGCGGCGCGGTGGCGGTGGCCAGCACGCCGTTGCTGGCCTTCACGTCGGACGAGTCGTTGATCGGCGGCAGCACCAGCAGCGAGGCCGGGCGGCTCTGGCGGTAGGCGGTGTAGTCGAACGGGGCCTTGGGCGTGGCGCAGGCGCCCAGCAGGGCCGGCAGCACGGCCAGCGCCAGGCGCTGGGCCCAGCGCGGCAGGCGGCAGCCCAAACCGCGGGGGCCGAAAGTCGGGGTCATCGGGGGTGTCCTTGTACGGGGGTTCAGGGCGCCTTGGCTGCGGAGGCGGCCGTGGCCGGCAGCGCCGGCTTGGCCGCCGGGCTGGCTGAACCGGGTGCAGCGGGTGCAGCGGCCGGGCGCTGGTCGAGCCGGGCGAGCAGAAAGTCCATGAAGGGCGCCGCCTCGGCAAAGGCCGCCTTCTCGGCCTGCAGCTGGCGCCGCGCCTCGTCGGGGTTGCCCAGGTGCAGCTGCAGCAGGCCCACATGGGCGCGAAAGCCGGGCGGCAGCGCTGCCTGCTGGGCGCGGGCCTTCTCGGCCTGCGCCTGCAGGATGCCGAGCTGCTCGGCCGCGGTGCTGGTGTCGCTGTTCAGGTAGGCATACACCTGCCGCTCGTAGCCACCCCAGTGGTACATCGGCTTGGCCGGCTGCGCACAGCCACCCAGCCAGAGCACCGGCACCAGTGCCGCCAGCGCCGCCAGCGCCGCCAGCGCCCTCGCACCGGCCCGGCCCGGCCGTGCGCCTGACGTGCGGCCGCTCAAGGCTTGGCCCCCGACGGCGCCACCGACCACTGGCCGGCCTCGAGCCCGCTGACCAGGGCGTTGACCGCCTCGCGCATGGCCAGGTCGAGCACCTTGCCGTTGAGCGTGGCGTCATAGCCGGCCGTGCCGCCAAAGCCCACCACCTCGCGGCTGGACAGCTCGTACTCGCCGGCGCCACGGGCCGAATACACCACCTCGGAGGTGAGCGTGTTGACGATGTTGAGCGTGACCTTGGCATAGGCCACCTGGCTCTTGCCGCGGCCCAGCAGGCCGAACAGCTGCTGGTCGCCCACCTCCTTGCGGCCGAACTCGGTGACATCGCCGGTGACCACGAACTCGGCCCCCTTGATGCCCTGGGCCTTGGCCTGGAACTGCGCCTCCTGGCGCGTTTCGGCCAGGTTCTCGCGGTCGAGCACGCTGAAGCGCTGCGACTGCTGCAGGTGCGACACCAGCGTGGTCTTGGCCTGGCTGCCCAGACGGTCGACGCCGTCGGAGAAGACACCGCGGCCGAAGCTCGAGCGGTTGTCGAACTTGCCCACCGAGACCGGCACACGCGCGCCGCGGTAGGGCGTGGAGGCCGACTCGACCTTTTGCACGGCCACGGTGCGCGAGGTTTCGGTGGCGCAGCCGGCCAGGGCCAGCATCAGCGCCAGCGCGCCCAGGCGCAACGGGTTCTGGGCCAGCGGGGCCTTGGGCAGCAGATTCCTGGGCTGCGGGTTGGTGGTTTGCATCATGGTGTCGACTCCCTGTTCATGGATGGCCTGCCCGGCCAACAGGCCAGGTGAGCGACAAGTCTAACCAGCGCCACCGGCCCCTCGCGAGGCGTGCTGGCGGGCCGCGGCGAGCTTTCTAGAATGGGCGCCATGGCCGCCATCCTGAACATCAGCAGCTACCGCTTCGTGCCCCTGGACGACCTGCCGGCGCTGCGCGACGCGCTGCACCAGCGCGCCCAGGCGCTGCAACTCACCGGCACCGTGCTGCTGGCCGAAGAAGGCATCAACCTGTTCCTGGCCGGCAGCGCCGACGGCGTGAACGCCTGGCTGGCGGCACTGCGCGCCGACGCACGCTTTGCCGGGCTCGAGGCCAAGCAGAGCTGGAGCGAGGCCCCGCCCTTCAAGCGCCTGAAGGTGAAGATCAAGCGCGAGATCATCCGCATGAACCACCCGGCCGTGCGCCCGGCAGCCGGGCGCGCCCCGGCCGTGGCCCCCGAGGTGCTGGCGCGCTGGCTCGGGCAGGGCCATGACGACGCCGGCCGCCCGGTGCGCATGCTCGACACCCGCAATGCCTTCGAGGTGGACGACGGCGCCTTCGACAACGCCATCGACTGGCGCATCGACAAGTTCAGCGAGTTTCCGGCGGCCCTGGCCGCGCACCGCGCCGAGCTGGAAGGCGCCACCATCGTGAGCTACTGCACCGGCGGCATCCGCTGCGAAAAGGCGGCCATCGTGATGCAGGAGATGGGCCTGAGCCACAGCTACCAGCTCGAGGGCGGCATCCTGAAGTACTTCGAGGCCACCGCGGGCCAGGCGCCGGGCTGGCATGGCCGCTGTTTCGTGTTCGACGAACGCCTGGGGCTCGACCCGGCGCTGCACCCCGCCAGCGCGGCGGCCGGCGCGTGATGGGCGCCCTGCTGCTGCGCCTGTTCGGCCTGTTGCTGCTGCTGAGCGCGCTGGCGCTGCCGCTGGTGCGCGCCCCCGACCGCCCGGTGGACACCCTGGTGGCCCGCTGGGCACCGCCGCCCTCGCAGTTTCTCGATCTGGGCGGCCAGCTGGTGCACTTCCGCGACGAGGGCCCGCGCCAGGATCCGGTGCCGCTGCTGCTGCTGCACGGCACCTCGGCCAGCCTGCACACCTGGGACGGCTGGGTGCGCGCGCTGCGCGGCACGCGCCGCGTGATCAGCCTCGACCTGCCGGCCTTCGGCCTGACCGGGCCCTTCGACGGGCCCTATGCCGGCCGGCCCTACACCGGCGAGCAGTACGCGCGCTTCGTGCTCGACGTGCTCGACCAGCTCAAGCTGCCGCGCGTGAGCATTGCCGGCAACTCGCTGGGCGGCGAGGTGGCCTGGCGCATCGCCGCCAGCGCGCCGCAGCGGGTGGAGCGGCTGATCCTGGTGGATGCCGCCGGCTACCAGCGCAACGTGGCGCAGATTCCGCTGGGCTGGCGCATCGCCCGCGTGCCGGTGCTGGGCCGGGTGGCCGAGCATGTGCTGCCGCAATCGTTCATCCGCGAAGGCCTGAGCCTGGTGATGGGCGACCCGGCGCACGTCACCGAGGCCATGGTCGAGCGCTACCACGAGCTGACGCTGCGCGAGGGCAATCGCGCCGCGCTGATCGAGCGCGCGCGGCAATGGACGCCCGACGAAGGCGTGGCCCAGGTGCGTGGCGTGACCCAGCCCACGCTGGTGCTGTGGGGCGGCCGCGACCGCCTGATTCCGCCGGCCACGGCGCAGCGCTTTGCCGCCGACATCCCCGGCGCGCAAGTGCAGGTGTTCGACGACCTGGGCCACATCCCGCACGAGGAAGACCCGGCGCGCACCGTGGCGGTGGTGCAGGCGTTTCTGAAGTAGCGCGGCCGGCCGGGCGGCCGCAGCTCAGTCCAGGCCGGCCCGCAGCGCGTGCAGCACCTCGCTGTGGAACTCGCGCCGGTACAGCACCCACAGCACGAAGACCGTGGCGCCGATGAAGGCCCAGGCCGAGACGAACCAGGCCACCACCGCAAACGACAGGTAGTAGGCGCGCAGCCCGTCGTTGAAGGTCTCGGCCGCCAGGCCCATCACGCGGCCGGCGCGGTCGGCAAACAGCTCGCGCTCGGCATCGTTGGCGTAGCGCCTGACATCGGGCGCGGCGCCCACCATCACCACGCCAAAGCTGTACTGGCGGATGCTCCAGGTGAAGCGGAAAAACGCGAACACGAAGATCGCCGCCAGCGTGGCCAGCTTCAGGTCGAACACCAGGGCCGAGGTGCGCGCGGCAAAGGGCAGCTCCTGCACCAGCTCGGTGGCCTTCTCGGTGGAGGCCAGCGCCGCCAGCAGGCCGCCGATGATCAGGATGCTGGTGGAGGCAAAAAACGACGGGCTGGCCGACAGGCTTTGCGCCACCGCCGAATCGACGATGCGGTTCTCGCGCCAGGTGACCTGCAGCATCCAGCGCCGCCGCCAGCGGTTGGTGGTGGCCAGGATCGACGGCCGCACCTCGGCGCGGCGCTTGGCCCACAGCGCATAGCCCACCCAGCCGGCAAAAAACAGCGCCAGTGCCAGCCAGTCCAGCGCAGGCAGCAGTTCAAAAGGTTTGGCCAGCAGCAGATTCATGGGGGGCGACTGTAATGGGCCGCGCAGCGGCCCGGCCCCGGCTCACATCTGGCGAAACAGGTGCAGAAAGCTGCGGCTGACCGGCAGCGTCTCGGCGCGGCCGCGCAGGTGCACGTCGGCCGTGTCATTGGCGCCGCGCACCACCTGGGCGATGGCGCGCAGGTTGACGATCACCGAGCGGTGCACCTGGGCAAAACTTTCGGGGTCGAGCTCGTCCACCAGCTCGCGGATGGGCTTGCGGATCAGCGCCTCGCCACCCTGCCAGACCACCAGCGTGTACTTCTCGTCGGAGCGCAGGTAGATCACCTCGTCCACCGGGATCAGGCGCACCGCCTGGCCCACCGAGGCCTTGATCCACTGCAGCCAGGCGCGGCCGCCGGCATGCTGCAGGCGCGCCGCCAGCCGGGCCAGCACCGCGTCGATGCGGCCCGAGCCGTCGTCGTCGGCCGCGGCCTCGGCGGCAGTGGCCTCGGCGGCAGTGGCCGCCGCGGCGGGCAGCGCCAGCGCGGGCGCATCGAGCCGCTCGCGCAGGCGCGCCACCGTGTCGGCCAGGCGAGCGGCCTCGAAAGGTTTCACCAGGTAGTCGACCGCGCCCTGCTCGAAGGCCTGCACCGCGTACTGCTCGTAGGCGGTGACAAAGACCAGCTGCGCGCGCCGCACGGGCCCGCCGGTGGCACCCCCCGCATTGCCACCGCCGCCACCGCCACCGCCAGCGCCCGGCTGCTCGGCGGCCTCGGCCTCGCGAATGGCCCGGGCCGCGTCCACCCCGCTGAGGCCGGGCATGTGCACATCGAGAAACACGATGTCGGGCTGGTGCTGGGCCTGCAGCGCCACCGCCTCGCGGCCGTTGCGCGCCTGGCCCACCACCTGCAGCGCCGGCCACAGCCGGGCCAGATGGCTGGCCAGGTGCTCGCGCAGCAGCGGCTCGTCGTCGGCGATCAGGCAGGTCGGTGTCATGGGGGTGGCGTCGGGCGTCGGGCGTCAGTGCGGCGGTGCGGCCGCTCAGGCCGGCGGCGGCACGCGGATCTCGGCGCACACGCCGTGCGGGGCCACCTCGGTCAGCTCGAGCCGCGCGCTGCTGCCGTAGACGCTGGCCAGGCGCTCGCGCAGATTGGCCAGGCCGGTGCCCGGCGCGGCGGTGGGCGCCATGCCCACGCCAGTGTCGGCCACGCGCAGCAGCAGCGTGCCATCGTCGGCGCGGGCGGCGCTCACCTCGATCAGGCCGCCGTCCTCGGCCGGGTCGATGCCGTGGCGCACGGCGTTTTCCACCAGGGTCAGCAGCGACATGGCCGGAAAGCGCACCGCCTCGACCCCGGGCGCCACCGTGACCGCATAGCGCAGCCGGTCGGGCATGCGCAGGTGCATCAGCTCGAGGTAGGCGCGCACCAGCGCCAGCTCGTTGCCCAGCGAGGGCAGACCGCCGTCCTCGTGCAGGCGCGGCAGGGCCGCGCGCAGGTAGGCGATCAGGCTGCGCAGCACCTCGGGCGCGCGCGGCGAGCCGGTTTCCACCAGCGCCTGCACATTGGCCAGGGTGTTGAACAGAAAGTGCGGCTCGATCTGCGCGGTCAGCAGCGCCAGCCGGGCGTCCACCGCCTGGCGCGCCAGCTCGGCCTGGTGCAGGTCGAGCTGCAGCCGCAGCGTGCGCGCCTGGGCCTCGCGCTCGCGCAGCAGCGAGCCCAGCGCCAGCACCAGGCCCACCAGGATGGCCGGCACCGAGATCCACAAGAAGCCGAACAGCCGCGCCTCGTTGGAGACAAAGGCACGGATGTCGCCGCGCGAGGCCACCAGGTAGACCACCAGCGTGGCCAGCGGCGCCGCCAGCGCCAGCGCCAGCGACTGCACCAGCCAGCGCGGCATGCCGCCCGGCAGCCAGCGCGGCTGCCAGTGCCCGGCCGCACTGAAGGCCAGCAGGCAGGTGAGCGCCACGAACACGGTGCGCCCCGACAGCTCGAGGAACGAGGGCTTGAAGATCGGGTTCAGCAGCGCCGCGCCCAGCACCGCCAGGCCGATCACCCAGCCCAGGGTGCGCGGGTTCAGGCCGCGCAGCCAGGCGCGCCACCCCCTGGCGGGGGCAGGGGCGATGGCAGGCGCCACGAGGCTCACCGCCCCCCCCTCCGCGCAGAGCGCTGCGGGGTTCGCGCCTGGGAGCGGCCCGGCGCGCTCATGCCCCGCTGCGCTCCAGCTTCGCGGCCAGCGCGCTGCGCAGCGATTCGGCGCTGTCCTTCAGGTGCGCGCGGGTGTCGGCGCTGAGGCCGGCGTGGCGGCCGGCGCGCTCGATGCGGCCCAGCAGCGCGCTGGCCTGGCTGCGCACCAGGGCACGTGCGTCGGCCCGGCCCAGCTGGCCCGGGCGCAGCACCAGCGCGGCCAGGCGGTTGAGGTGCTCGCGCTGCAGCTCGCGCCGCGCGGCGCCGATCTCGCCCGCCGCGCCGCTGCCGCCCAGCTCGCTCCAGACATCGGCCTCGAGCTGCTGGTACAGCTCGCGCAGGTGCAGGGCCTGCTCGGGCTTGTCGACCCGCTCCTCGTTGTCGAGCACGCGGCGCGAAAGATCGTCGCTCATCAGGCGGCCGAGCAGCGCGCGCTGCAGGTCGAGCACGTTCTGGGTGAGCGGAAACTCGGTCGGCGTGCTGGCCAGCAGCTCCAGGCGCTCCATGAAATCGGGCGCCAGCCGGCGCTGCAGCGCCGGGCTGACCTGGAACGCGCCGGCGGCCAGCACGCGCTTGCTCAGCAGCGCCAGCGCGGCACGCTGGGTCTCGGCGGCCACCGGTTGCAGCGGGTCGCGGCCGGTGTTGGGGTAGTCGCGCAGCGAGCGCACGCCGCCCACCTGGCGCAGCAGCACACCGGCGGCGCGGCCGGCATCGCGCAGCGCATAGGCCACCGAGCGGCGCAGGCCGGCGTAGTCTTCATCGGGCTTGAGCGGGCGGGTTTCCTGGCGCTTGAGCAGATCGGCCACGATGTCGAAGCGGCGCGCGGCAAAGGCGATCGGGTCGTCGCCCAGATCCATCTGCAGCGCGTCGGGGTCGGTGCCCAGGAAGTTGTCCTCGTCGGTGCCGTAGGCCAGCTCGCGCTCGCCGCTGCGCCCGGCAATGCGCTGCAGCTCGGCCTTCTCTTCCGCTGCGGCGATGGGCTTGTAGGCGTACTCGATGGCCCAGTAGTCGTAGGGGCCCAGCGTGGTCTGGAAGGGCGCGGCGGCCGGCTCGCCGGGGCGCGGCAGGTTGATCGCCGCGTACTCCATCACCGAGCCGGTGAAGGCGTGGTCCTTGGTGAACGCCGGGTCGCCGACCTGCTTGTCGCTGAAGATGCGCGAGGCGCGGAAGTTGTGCCGCAGGCCCAGCGTGTGGCCCACCTCGTGCATCGTGACATCGAGCAGATAGGCCATCACGAAGGCCTGGGCCTCGGCGCTGTCGGGCTCGAGGTCGCCGCGCGCGGTGAGCACATCGAGCGCAAAGCCCAGCTGCTCGGCGGCCTGGTCGCCATGGGCGCAGGCCAGGTGCCCCGCGGCGGCATGGCCATCGGCCGGCGGCGTGGCCACCTGCATCAGCGCCGCCCATTCGGCCGGGCCGCTGGCCGCGCCCAGGATGCGCGCGCGCGCCGCACGGATGTTGCGCGACGAGAGGCTTTCCATGCCGATGTCGGCGTCAAGGATCTCGCCGGTGCGCGGGTCGACATGCGAGGGCCCGATGGCGCCGAACACCGGCTCGCGGTTGACCATCCAGCGCACCGAGGCCACGCCGGCGTCCAGCGTGTCCCAGTCGGCGTCGTCGGGCTGCTGCTTGACCTCGATGGCGTTCTTGAAGCCGATCTTCTCGAAGGCCTTGTTCCACTCCAGCACGCCGGCGGTGATGACCGCGCGGTACTTCACCGGGATGTTGCGGTCGAGCCAGTAGGTGATCGGCTTGACCGGCTCGGACAGCTCGGCCGCCGGGTCCTTCTTGTCGAGGCGCCAGCGGTGCACGATGCGCTGGCGCGGCGAGCGGGCCAGGTCGTCGCTGAAGTCGTCGGTGGTCGACAGGAAGTAACCCACGCGCGGATCGGCCGCACGCGCGGCCATCGGCTGCTCGGGCAGGCGCGCCAACGAGTAGTGGATGCCCAGGAACAGGCTGCGTGCATCGGCCAGGCCGCGCGGCACGGTGGGCAGCGGCGCGCCCGGCGGCATGCCCGGCTGCGGCACCGCCAGGTTGGCGGTGGCGTAGTGGTTCTGCACCTCCAGCACCAGCAGCTCGGGCTTGCCGCGCACGCCCAGCACGGCCGAGTTGCGGCCGTCGAAGCTGTAACCCTGGCGGAAGGTGCGCTGCAGCGTGGCGCCCAGGCCCAGCATGTCGCCCACGAAGATGGCACCGCCGTCGATCAGCACCGACTTGCGCTCGGGGTGCGCCGCGCTGGCCACCGGAATGCTGCCCAGCAGGCTGGCCGAGATGGCGCTGGCCACCGCACGCGCCTCGGGCGTGCCGTCCTTGGCCACCTGCTGGTGGTTGATGGCCTCCAGCCGCACCACGTTGTGCACGCGCTTCCACTGCACCAGGCGCGGCGAGGGCAGCATCAGGCCGCCAAACAGCATCTGCTCGCCGATGCCCGAGCTGAGCTTGGGCGACAGGAAGAAGGGCTTGTTGAAATCCTCGGGCCGCAGCTCGAGCCACAGCTTCTCGTCCTTGCGCCAGGCGGTGAACAGGCCCTTGACCTCGGTGGCGTCCTTGATCACCGTGGCAAAGGGCGGCGGCTGGCCGGGGGCCGGCGGTGCCGGCGGGGTGGCCGCGGCGGCCGGGCCGCTGGCGGCGCGTGCCGGGCCCGCCGCCGCACGGGCACTGGCCGGCGCGCTGGCGCCCGGCGCGGCTGGCGTGGGTGGTGCGGGCGGTGCCGAGGCCGCAGCGGCCACCGGCGCGGCCGTGGCCGGGGCACCCACCTGGCCGGGCAGCTGGGCACAACCGGCCAGCAGCGTGGCCAGGGCGGCGGTGGTCAGCGCCGACAGGCGCCAGACGGATTGCGGGTGAGCGAGCGGCATCGGCAGGGTTCCACAGTGGAGCGTCCTGACGATTGTGAGGCCATGCCGAGCGGCCACGCCGGCCCAGGGGCCGGCGATGCGATCAGTGGCGGTTTGGAGCGCCCGGCCCGCGGTGCTGACGGGCACCAGCCAGGCGGGCAAGAACCGTCGCGAGCGGGCTCAGCGTGGGTCGAGCCGCGCAGCCGCACGCCGGTACGGCAGGCAGCGCGGGCCCG
This sequence comes from Aquabacterium sp. OR-4, assembly GCF_025290835.2. NCBI lineage: Bacteria > Pseudomonadati > Pseudomonadota > Betaproteobacteria > Burkholderiales > Sphaerotilaceae > Pseudaquabacterium > Pseudaquabacterium prasiolae. The sequence goes on from NZ_JAOCQD020000002.1 coordinate 1,028,936, forward strand.
CGATGGGCCCGCGCAGCAGGTTCAGGCGCGCCCGGTCACTTGATGTTCTTGAAGCGCAGGCGGTGCGGGCGGGCGCCCTCTTCACCCAGGCGCTTCTTCTTGTCGGCCTCGTACTCCTGGTAGTTGCCGTCAAAGAAGAACCACTTCGAGTCGCCTTCGCAGGCCAGGATGTGGGTGCAGATGCGGTCGAGGAACCAGCGGTCGTGGCTGATCACCATGGCCGAGCCGGCAAACTCCAGCATCGCCTCTTCCAGCGCGCGCAGGGTTTCCACGTCGAGGTCGTTGGACGGCTCGTCGAGCATCAGCACGTTGCCGCCCTGGGCCAGGGTCTTGGCCAGGTGCAGGCGGCCGCGCTCACCACCCGACAGGCTGCCCACCAGCTTTTGCTGGTCGTTGCCCTTGAAGTTGAAGCGGCCGATGTAGGCGCGGCTGGGCATCACGAACTTGCCCACCACGATGTTGTCGAGGCCACCCGACACGTCTTCCCAGACCGTCTTCTCGGCGGCCAGGCTGGCGCGGCTCTGGTCGACGAAGGCCAGCTTGGCCGTCTTGCCGATCTTGACGTTGCCGCCATCGGGCTGCTCGACGCCCTGGATCATACGGAACAGCGTCGACTTGCCGGCGCCGTTGGGGCCGATGATGCCGACGATGGCGCCGGCCGGCACCTTGAAGCTCAGGTTGTCGATCAGCACCCGGTCGCCAAAGCTCTTGGTGACGCCTTCAAACTCGATCACCTCGTTGCCCAGGCGCTCGGCCACCGGGATGAAGATCTCGTTGGTCTCGTTGCGCTTCTGGTAGTCGGAGTCGCTCAGCTCCTCGAAGCGGGCCAGGCGCGCCTTGCTCTTGGCCTGACGGCCCTTGGCATTGCTGCGCACCCACTTCAGCTCTTCCTTCATCGCCTTCATGCGGGCGTCTTCGGTCTTTTGCTCGCTCTCCAGGCGCTTTTCCTTCTGGTCGAGCCAGTCGGAGTAGTTGCCCTTCCAGGGAATGCCGTGGCCGCGGTCGAGTTCGAGAATCCACTCGGCGGCGTTGTCGAGGAAGTAGCGGTCGTGGGTGATGGCCACCACGGTGCCCGAGAAGCGCTGCAGAAAGTGCTCGAGCCACTCCACCGATTCGGCGTCCAGGTGGTTGGTGGGTTCGTCGAGCAGCAGCATGTCGGGCTTGCTCAGCAGCAGGCGGCACAGCGCCACGCGGCGCTTCTCGCCACCCGACAGCACGCCGATGGTCTGGTCCCAGGGCGGCAGGCGCAGCGCGTCGGCGGCCAGCTCGAGCTGCAGGTCGGTGTTCTCGCTGCCGGCGGCGGCAATGATGGCCTCGAGCTCGGCCTGCTCGGCGGCCAGCTTGTCGAAGTCGGCGTCTTCTTCGGCGTACTCGGCATACACCTGGTCTAGCCGGGCCTTGGCGGCCAGCACGCCGCCGATGCCCTCTTCCACCGCCTCGCGCACCGTCTGCTCGGGGTTGACCAGCGGCTCCTGCGGCAGGTAGCCGATCTTGATGCCTGGCATGGGCACGGCCTCGCCCTCGATCTCCTTGTCGAGCCCGGCCATGATCTTCAGCAGCGTGGACTTGCCCGAGCCGTTGAGGCCCAGCACGCCGATCTTGGCGCCGGGAAAGAACGACAGCGACACGTCCTTGAGGATCTGGCGCTTGGGCGGAACCGTCTTGGAGACACGGTTCATCGTGAAAACGTACTGCGCCATTACAGGGCCCTCCCGAAGCGAAGCGTGGAGAGGCCGGCGGCGCCGGGCAGTGGTTTCGACAAGACGTACTGGGCCATGGTGTGCGGAGGGCTCGAGGTCGGGGACAAGGCGCGCCTGGGCCGGCGCGAATGGCGGGATTATCCCTGCATGCGCCGGCGCGGGCCGGGCGGCGGGTGCGCGCGCTGCCGGCGCCCGGCCGCCAGCGCGGCCTCGCGCCACAGCCAGGCGGCGCCGCGCACGCCCGAGGCGTCGCCGTGCCGGGCCGGCAGCAGGCGGGTGCGCACCGGCTCCTGCAGGCCACCGGCAAACACCCAGCGCTGCCACAGCGCCGGCACCACGGCATAGGTGCTGGCGATGCGCGACAGGCCACCGCCCAGCACGATGACCTGCGGATCGAGCAGGTTGATCACGCCGGCCAGGGCTCGCGCCAGGCGCTGGTGCCAGCGCGCCAGCGTGGCCTGGGCCGCGGCTTCGCCGGCCTCGGCGGCGGCAGCGATCTGCAGCGCGCTCAGGCTGCCGCCATGCCGCAGCGCATGCTCGCGCGCCATGCCGGGGCCGCTGACCAGGGTTTCCACACAGCCCTGCTGGCCGCAGTAGCAGGGCAGCTGCGGCTCGTCGGGCGGCGCCCAGGGCAGCGGGTTGTGGCCCCATTCGCCGGCCAGGCGGTTGGGGCCGGTCAAGACGCGGCCATCAACCGCGATGCCGGCCCCGGTGCCGGTGCCCAGGATGGCGGCAAACACCACCGGCGCACCCTGCCCCGCGCCATCGGTGGCCTCGGACAAGGCCAGGCAGTTGGCATCGTTGGCCAGGCGCACCGGCTGGCCCAGCTGCAGCTGCAGGTCGGCGGCCAGCGCGCGACCGTTCAGGCACTGGGTGTTGGCGTTCTTAATGCGGCCGTCGGCGCTCAGGCTGCCGGGCGTGCCCAGGCCGATGCTCAGGCCTTCAGGTGCCATTGCGCGCGCGGCGGCCACCAGCGCGCCGATGCTGTCGAGCATGGCCGCATAGTCGGTCGAGGGCGAGGCCCGGCGCTCGCGCCACCGCTGCGCGCCATGGGCGTCCAGCAGCACGGCCTCGATCTTGGTGCCGCCCACGTCGATGCCCATGGCCGGCAGCCCGGCCCGGGGGGCGCTCACAAGGCCGCGGTGCGCGTGATCAGCCAGTCGAGCGCGGCCCCGCTCAGGCGCGGTGCCAGGCGCTCGCGCACCGTGGCGTGGTAGGCGTTGAGCCAGTCGACCTCGTCGCTGCGCAGCAGGCTGCGCTCGATGCAGCGGGTGTCGATCGGGCACAGGGTCAGGGTCTCGAACTCGAGCATCTCGCCAAAGGCACCGTGCTCGGGCGTGGCGGCCGGCCGGTTCATCACCAGGTTCTCGATGCGGATGCCCCACTGGCCCGAGCGGTACAGGCCGGGCTCGATGGAGGTGATCATGCCCGGCTGCATGGCCATCTGCGGCTCGGCAATGGCCTTGCTGATGCTTTGCGGGCCTTCGTGCACGGCCAGGAAGTAGCCCACGCCATGGCCGGTGCCGTGGCCGTAGTCCAGGCCCTCGGCCCACAGCGGCGCACGGGCGATGGCATCGAGCATCGGGCTCAGCGTGCCACGCGGAAAACGCGCCCGCGACAGCGCCATGGTGCCCTTGAGCACCAGCGTGTAGTCGCGCTTGTGCGCCGCGCTGACCTGGCCGATCGGCCACACGCGGGTGATGTCGGTGGTGCCGCCCAGGTACTGGCCGCCCGAGTCGATCAGCAGCAGGCCGTTGCCTTCGATCCAGGCATAGGCGCCAGGCAGCGCCCGGTAGTGCGGCAGCGCGCCATTGGCATTGAAGCCGGCGATGGTGGAGAAGCTCAGCCCCTTGAAGCCGGCGCGCCGGGCGCGCTCGGCGCTGAGCTTCTCGTCGATGGTGAGCTCGCTGATGCGCTCGCCGCGGGCCAGCGCGGCCTCGAACCAGGCGTAGAAGTGGCACATCGCGGCGCCGTCTTCGGCCATGGCCTCGCGGATGTGCGCGGCCTCGACCTCGCCCTTGCACGACTTGGCCAGCGTGCTGGGGTTGATGGCCTCGATCACCTGCACGCCCACCGGCACCTGCTGGCGAAAGCCCAGCGTGATGCGGCGCGGGTCGACCAGCAGCACGGCCTCACCGGGCAGCGCGCGCAGCGCCGCGGCGGCGCTGTCATAGGGCGCCAGCGTGATGCCGTCGGTGGCCAGTTCGGCGGCCAGTGCGGGCGGCACCTTGGGCAGCTGCGCGCTGCCGACAAACAGCGTGGCACCGGTCAGGGTGATCAGCAGATGGGCCAGGAACACCGGGTTGTATTCGACATCGGCGCCACGCAGGTGGGTAATCCAGGCGATGTCGTCGACGGTGGACACGAAGTGCTGCGTGGCGCCATGCCGCGCCATGGCCTCGCGCACCCGCGCCAGGCGTGCGGCACGCGGCTCGGCCGCATAGGGCGCCTCGTGCGCATACACGCCGGCCTGCGGCAGTGCCGGCCGGTCGGGCCACACCGCGTCCATCAGGTCGGCCGTGGTGTGCAGCTGGATGCCGGCACGCTCGAGCGCGCCGCGCAGCTGCTGCGCGGCCGCCAGGCCCAGCACGTCGCCATCCACGCACACCGTGCCGCCGCGCGGTGTGTGCTGGGCCAGCCAGTCGATGTGGTGCGCGCCTGCGGCGGTGGGGATCTTCACCAGCGCAATGCCGCTGCCCTGCAGCTCGCGCTCGGCCTGCTCCCAGTAGCGGCTGTCGGCAAACAGCGCCGCCTCGTCGCGCGTGACCACCAGCGTGCCCATCGAGCCGGTAAAGCCCGACAGCCATTCACGCGCCTGCCAGCGGCCGGGCAGGTACTCCGACAGATGCGGGTCGGCGCTGGGCACCAGCAGTGCATGCGCGCCCTGGCCAAGCAGGGCGTCGCGCACGCGCTGCAAGCGTTCGCGGGCGGGGTGGGTGCGGGTGTCCATCGTGAGGCTCCGGCTGGGGGGGCCCGGGTGCGCGGCTGCGGCACGGGCCCTGTCTGGCAGCAGGCGGCCGGGTGGGCCGGGCTGCGGTGAAGGAGCGGCGATTGTAAAAGTGCCCGCCCAGGCCATGACCGGGCCATGACAGCGGCCGTGGCAGTGAACTGCGCCGCGATGGCAGGCCTTGTCATCCGCTGGCGGGCACCCCGCCCGCTACAATGGGCCTGTGCCAGCGCCACCAGTCACGCGGGCACAGTCGATCCGACCTCCACATCGACCTGACAGCCTCTTCCGACTGGAGCCCTCGGCAACGAGTGGTTGCGAGGCTGATCGAGCACAGCCCCACTCCCCCCGGGGCGAGCACACCCAACCCGATGAAATTCACCGATCTCGGCCTTGCCGAGCCGCTGCTGCGCGCCGTCCACGAACAAGGCTACGACGCTCCCACCCCGATCCAGGCGCAAGCCATTCCCGCCGTGCTGCAGGGCGGCGACCTGCTCGCCGGCGCCCAGACCGGCACCGGCAAGACCGCCGGCTTCACGCTGCCGCTGCTGCAGCGCCTGTCGGTGGAGGCCCCGGTGCGCGACAGCCGCGGCCGCGCCATGATCCGCGCGCTGATCCTCACCCCCACGCGCGAGCTGGCGGCCCAGGTGGAAGAAAGCGTGCGCACCTACGGCAAGTACCTGCCGCTCAAGAGCATGGTGATGTTCGGCGGCGTGGGCATGCAGCCGCAGATCGACCGCCTGCGCCAGGGCATCGACATCCTGGTGGCCACGCCGGGCCGCCTGCTCGACCACCACGGCCAGGGCACGCTCGACCTGAGCAAGGTGCAGATCCTGGTGCTGGACGAAGCCGACCGCATGCTCGACATGGGCTTCATCCATGACATCAAGAAGGTGCTGGCGGTGCTGCCGCCCAAGCGCCAGAACCTGCTGTTCTCGGCCACCTTCAGCGACGACATCAAGGCCCTGGCCGACCGCCTGCTGAACCAGCCCTCGCTGATCGAGGTGGCGCGCCGCAACCAGACCAACGACGCCATCGCGCAGAAGATCCATCCGGTCGCGCGCGACAAGAAGAAGGAGCTGCTGGCGCACCTGATCCGCGAAGGTGACTGGCACCAGGTGCTGGTGTTCACGCGCATGAAGCACGGCGCCAACCGCCTGGCCGAGTACCTGAACGACCGCGGCATCGGTGCCATGGCCATCCACGGCAACAAGAGCCAGGGCGCGCGCACCAAGGCGCTGAGCGAGTTCAAGAGCGGCGAGCTGCCGGTGCTGGTGGCCACCGACATCGCGGCGCGCGGCATCGACATCGACCAGCTGCCGCACGTGGTGAACTTCGAGCTGCCCAACATCCCCGAAGACTATGTGCACCGCATCGGCCGCACCGGCCGTGCCGGCGCGCAGGGCGAGGCCATCAGCCTGGTGTGCCTGGACGAGGAGATCTTCCTCAAGGACATCGAGAAGCTGATCAAGCGCAGCATCCCGCGTGAGGCGGTGGCCGGCTTCGAGGCCCCGGCCGACGAGCGCGCCGAGCCCATCGTGCTGGGCCGCATGACCATCGGCGTGGGCGGCACCAAGCGCAACCCCGGCGGCGGCATGGGCCGCCCGGGTGGTGGTGGCCGGCCGGGTGGCGGCGGTGGCGGTGGCCATCGCGGTGCCCAGGGCGGCGGCCGCGGCCCTGGTGGCGGTTCGGGCGGTGGCTCGGGTGGTGGCTCGGGCGGTGGTGGCCAGGGCCGGCCGGCGCCGCAAGGTGGCCGCGGCCCGGCGCCCCAGGGTGGCCGTGGCAACGGCCCCCAGGGCGGCCAGCCGCGCCAGGCTGGCAACGGTGGTGGCAACGGCGGTGGCGGCAACGGCGGCAGCAATGGCGGTGGCCAGCGCAGCGGCGGTGGCGGCTCCGGTGGCGGCCAGCGCAGCGGCGCGGGCGGCCTGGTCTCGCGCCTGACCTCGCCCAAGCGCTGACGCACTGAGGCCCGGCGAGGCCTGCGGCCGGCGCGCGCGTGCAGCACCTGCCGCGCCGTCCGTCCCTCCGCACTCCCCCCGCCACGGCCTGCACTGCCCACGCCATGCGCCCCTTCCTGCCGTGAACCGCCACCCCAGCAGCGCGCTGCGGCGCGTGGCCGTGGCCGGCGCCAGCGGCCTGGTGGGCCGGGCCCTGCTGCAGGCGCTGGCCGCCGATCCGGCCGTGACCGCGGTGCATGCCGTGCTGCGCCGCGCACCGGCGGCCGGGGTGATGCCCGACACCAAGACCCGCGCGCTGTTCGCCGACCCGGCCCGTCTGGGCCAGCCCGGCGGGCCCGTGCTGCCGGACATCGACGCGGCCTTCTGCGCGCTGGGCACCACGATCAAGACCGCAGGCTCGCAAGCCGCGTTCCGTGCGGTGGATCTCGACGCCGTCCTGTCCTTTGCCCAGGCGGCACGCGCCGCCGGCGCGCAGCGCCTGGGCCTGGTGTCGGCGCTGGGCGCCGAGGCCGGTTCGGCGGTGTTCTACAACCGCATCAAGGGCGAGGCCGAGGCAGCGCTGATCGCCATGGACTGGCCGCGCCTGGTGATCGCCCGGCCCTCGCTGCTGCTGGGTGACCGTGCGGCGCTGGGCCAGCCCGTGCGCGCCGGCGAGCAGATCGCCCAGCGCCTGGCGCCGGCCATCGGCTGGCTGCTGCCGCGTCGGCTGCGGCCGATCCCTGCCGACTGCGTGGCGCGGGCGCTGCACCGGGCACTGGCCAGCAACGGCCCGGCGGTGCAGATCCTCGAATCCGACGCGCTGCGGGCCCTGGGCGACTGAGCGGCTGAGCGTCAGGCCGCGCTCAGGCGCGGTGTCCGCACACCGTGCAGCCCTTTTGCCGCGGCATGCGGATCTCGGTCCACTCCATCGTGCGGGCGTCCAGCATCTGCAGGCGGCCAGCCAGCGAGCTGCCGGTGCCGATCAGCAGCTTCAGCGCCTCGGCGGCCTGCATGCTGCCGATGATGCCCACCAGCGGCGCAAACACGCCCATCGTGGCGCAACGCACTTCCTCATAGGTGGCATCGGCCGGAAACACGCAGTGGTAGCACGGCGCCTGGGCCGTGCGCGTGTCGTACACCGAGATCTGGCCATCGAAGCCGATGGCCGCGCCCGAGACCAGCGGCTTGCCCGCGGCCACGCAGGCGGCGTTCACGGCATGGCGGGTGGCAAAGTTGTCGCTGCAATCGAGCACCACATCGGCCGCGGCCACGGCCTGGGCCAGAAAGGCCGCATCGGCGCGCTGCACCACCGGCAGCACCTGCACGTCGGGGTTGATCGCGGCCAGGGTGTCGCGCGCCGACTCGGCCTTGGGCTGGCCCACACGCGCCAGGTTGTGCGCGATCTGGCGCTGCAGGTTGGTCACATCCACGGTGTCGTGGTCCACCAGCGTGATGCGGCCCACGCCGGCCGTGCCCAGGTACAGCACCACCGGCGAGCCCAGCCCGCCGGCACCGATCACCAGCGCATGGCTGGCGAGCAGGCGTGCCTGACCCTCGATGCCGATCTCGTCAAGCAGGATGTGGCGCGAGTAGCGCAGCAGTTGGTCGTCATTCATGCTGGCACGAAGCATAGCCCCCGAATGCGAAAGGCCCGCCGAAGCGGGCCTTGAACTGGCGGGTGGCGCCGGTACACCGGCGCCGGGTGCTCCAGTTACTGCTTGTCTTCGTCCAGCGCCGCCTTGCGCTCGCTGAGCGTCTTGCTCACCGCCACCGGCTTGCCCTTGAGCTGGTTGAGGGCCTGCACCAGCGGCCAGTCTTCGGCGCTGCCGAATTCGGGCAGCGGCTTGATCGGCTCCTTGGTCTTGGCGGCCATTTCCTCGAGCTTCTTGCGCGCCTCTTCACGCGCCTCGTCGCGCGCCTTCTGCTGCGCGGCTTCGGTGGCATCGGCCCCACTTGCGGCGCCGGCGGGCTTGTTCTTCTCGCCCAGGTGCTTTTCCAGGTCGGCCTCGCGCATGCGCAGCGCGGCGAACACATTGCCCTCGGCGGTTTCGTCGATCCAGAGGTCGGGCACGATGCCCTTGGCCTGGATGCTGCGGCCGCTGGGCGTGTAGTAGCGCGCGGTGGTGATCTTCAGCGCGGTGTCGGCCGACAGCGGACGCACGGTCTGCACCGAGCCCTTGCCGAAGGTTTGCGCGCCCATGATGGTGGCGCGCTTGTGATCCTGCAGCGCGCCGGCCACGATCTCGCTGGCCGAGGCCGAACCTTCGTTGACCAGCACCACCAGCGGCACATGCTTCAGTGCGGCGGGCAGCTTCTTGAGCGGGTCGGCACTGCCGCGGCGCACGTAGTACTCGGGCGAGGCCTTGAAGGTGGCCCGGCTCTCGGCGATCTGGCCGTTGGTGCTGACCACCGTGACCTCGCTGGGCAGGAAGGCCGCCGACAGCGCCACCGCACCCTCGAGCAGACCGCCCGGATCGTTGCGCAGATCCAGCACCAGGCCCTTGAGGTTGGGCTCGCTCTTGTACAGCTCCTCGAGCTTGCGCGCGAAGTCGTCAACCGTGCGGTCCTGGAACTGGCTGACGCGGATCCAGGCGTAACCGGGCTCGATGAGCTTGGCGCGCACGCTCTGCACGCGGATTTCTTCGCGCGTGATGGTCACCGGGAAGCTGCGGTTCTCGAGCTTGCGGAAGATGGTGAGCGTGACCTTGGTGTTGGGCTCGCCGCGCATCTTCTTGACGGCCTGGTCCATGCTGAGGCCCTTGACCGCGCTGTCGTCGATCTTGGTCACCAGGTCGCCGGGCTTCAGGCCGGCGCGAAAGGCCGGTGAGCCCTCGATCGGCGAGACCACCTTCACCAGGCCGTCTTCCATGCCGATCTCGATGCCCACGCCGACAAACTTGCCGGTGGTGCCTTCGCGAAATTCCTTGAAGGTCTTCTTGTCAAAGTAGACCGAGTGCGGGTCGAGCCCAGCCACCATGCCGCCGATGGCGTCGGAGATGAGCTTCTTCTCGTCCACCGACTCGACATAGTCGCTCTTGATCATGCCGAACACCGCGGCCAGCTGCTGCAGCTCTTCCAGCGGCAGCGGTGCCAGCGAGCTGCGGGCATTGGCCTGCAGTTGCATCGTGGTGAGCGCGCCAGCCAGGGCGCCCAGCGCCAGCAGGCCTGCCACCTTCAATTTGCCCGTCATCGTGTCCGCCTTGGCCCCTTCGGGCCTGCCATTCATGGGGTTCGCGGTCAGTATAAGACCGCGCTTTTTCCACTGAGTGAAGACTGGCGTGAAAGTTGCACCGGGAATGCGGTCGATTTCTCGGGTGACCTCCCCAGCGCCTTTGTCCGGAGCTCTTGAAACCTCAGCAGCCCAGCCGCGTCACCAGCTCGGCCAGGCCGGTCACCACATGCTGCGGCGTGCGCTGTGGCGCGGCCGGCGGCGGCAGTTCGGGCCGGCGCACCCAGGCGGCCTGCAGGCCGGCGGCCAGCGCACCGTCGATGTCGGCATGGCCATCGTCGCCCACATGCAAAGTTTCGTGCGCCGCGCAACCGGCCCGGGCGCAGGCGGCGGCAAAGGCCGCGGGCGCCGGCTTGCCCACGCCCAGATCCAGCGCGCTGAGGCTGGCGCTGAAGTAGCCGGCGATCGCCGGCATGCGCCGCACATCGGCATTGCCGTTGGACAGCGCCACGATCGGATAACGCGCCGCCAGCCGGGCCAGCGCCGGCACCACGTCGTCAAACAGCTCAACCTGCTGGCGCGCGGCCATGAAGGTGTCGAAGGCCGGCACGGCCAGCGCGGGGTCGTCGCCGGCCGCCAGCAGCGCGCGGCGGATGCTCTCGCGGCGCATGGCGCTGAGGTCGTGCGCCTGGTCGGCCAGGTCGCGGGCCACGGCGGCGCGGATCTCGCGCAGCGCGGCCACATCGTGCGCGGCCGCGGTGGCCGGGGCGTGTTCGCGCATCCAGTCGTGCAGTCGCGCCTCGGCGCGGTGAATGGCCGGCCACACCGGCCACAGCGTGTCGTCCAGGTCGAGCGTGATCGCGCGCAAGCCCATCGGCGGCCCGCCTTTCCAAAGCCAAGGTTCAAGAAGCGGGTGGCATGCTAGCCCGCAACGGGTTTTCTCCGTGCCCGCAGGGCGTTAAGCTGCCACCATGACCGACCCCAAGTCCGACTCCAAGTCCGATGCCAAGCCCGATGCCCGGCACCTGGGCGCGCTGACTGCGCGCAACTTTCCCACCGCCGAGCAAGACGCGCAGGCGGCACAGCCGCCCTCGCTGTACGACGGCCCGGAAAGCGCCTACCGCCTGGCCTTCACCGACACCGAGTTTCTGCTGCGCGACGAGCTGCGCCCGGTTCGCATGCAGCTCGAGCTGCTCAAGCCCGAGCTGATCCAGCGCGAGCAGGGCATCGAATCGACCATCGTGATCTTCGGCTCGGCGCGCATCCTGCCGCGCGACGAGGCCCAGGCCCGCGTGGAGGCCGCGCGGGGCGCCGACGATGCCGATGCCCTGCGCCGCGCCGAGGCCGCGCTGGCCATGAGCGCCTACTACGAGGCGGCGCGCGAGTTTGCCGCCATCGTGACCGAGCGCTCGCGGGCGCACGACACGCCGATCTACGTGGTCACCGGTGGCGGTCCCGGCATCATGGAGGCCGGCAACCGCGGTGCGCACGAGGTGGGCGGCAAGAGCATCGGCCTGAACATCGTGCTGCCGCACGAGCAGCAGCCCAACCCGTACATCACGCCGGAGCTGTGCTTCCAGTTCCACTACTTCGCGCTGCGCAAGATGCACTTCGTGATGCGCAGCATCGCGCTGGTGTGCTTTCCGGGCGGCTTTGGCACGCTCGATGAACTGTTCGAGACCATGACGCTGATCCAGACCGGCAAGAGCCGGCGCCGGCCGATCCTGCTGTTCGGGCGCGCGTTCTGGGAGAAGCTGGTGAACTTCCAGCACCTGGTGGACACCGGCATGATCAGCCCGGGCGACCTGGGGCTGTTCCACTTTGTCGAGACCGCCGAAGAGGCCTGGGGCGTGCTGGCCGCGCACTACGGCTTCAACGGCGCGGGTGCTCAGCCCGGCTCGCAGCCGGCCACAACCTAACGGCCCGTTGACAGGGCCGGTTCAGCCGCCCGGTTCAGCCACCTGGATCTCGGCCCGCGCACCACCCGGCCAGTGCCGTGCCGCGCTGCGCGCCAGCACCTCGGGCAAGGCCCGCTCGGTGCTGAAGCTGATGCGGGCCAGCACCAGATCGCCGGCCATCGGGCGCGCTGCCTGCAGCAGGGTCAATGCAGCGTCGCTCAGGTCGTCGTCGAGCAGACCGGCGGCCTGCAAGGCCGCGGGGTCGACCTGCAGCACCAGCACATGCGCGTCAAATCGCCGGCCATCGCGGCTGGCCACTGGTGCATGGCCGCTCCAGGCCTGCAGCACGCCGGGCAGCTGGGCGCACAGATCGTCAAGCGCCGACAAGGCATGCGCGGGCAGGCGCGGCGGCGCCAGGCCGGCCGATTCGATGCAGGCATGCGCCTGCTGCAAGGCCTGGGCGCGGCGCTCGCCGGCGCGGCTGAGCCGGGCGGCCAGGTGCTGCATGGCCGGGCCGTCGGCCTGCGCCTGGGCCTCGGCCAGTGCCGCGGCGCGTGCCGACCAGGCCAGGGCCGGCTCGGCCTGCACCGCCGCCTCCAGCAGCGCCAGCGCCGCGGCCACGCGCGCGGCCGGCGCCCCGGGCTGCGCCAGCCAGGCCAGGGCCAGCGCATGGTCGCGCTGCGGGTCGGCGCCGCCCAATGCCGCCAGCGCCTCCAGCATGGCCAGGGCCGGCCCGGGCTGACCCAGCTGCTGCAGGGCCTCGGCATGGGCCAGGCTGGCAGGCAGCCCCGCCGGCCGCGCCTGGCCATCGAGCCAGGCGCGCAGCCGGGCCAGCCACAGGTGGCGCGCCAGCGTGCACCAGTGCATCGCGGCCATGGCCCGCTGGGCACAGCCCGCCAGCGCACCCGGCCAGTCGGCCAGCCAGGCCGCGCCGGCACAGTGGCCCGGCGCCAGGGCCGGCAGCGCCAGGGTCTCGGGCCCGGCCAGGCCCAGCGCGGCGGCCCGCTGCGGCAGGCTGGGGTGGGTGTCGTTCGCACCGGGGGGCCGGCCCCAGGCGGCGGCGCGCTCACCGGCGTCGGGGGCCCGGGCCAGCAGTGCCGGCAGGTGTTCGTGCCAGCCCAGCACCATGGCGTCGGCGCGCTGGCTCAGCAGGCCCGGGTAGACGTGGTGCCGCCAGGCCTGCATGCGGCCCTCGGCCACGCGCAGCAGGGCCAGCGCGGCCACCACGTCGGCCGGAGACACCAGGCGTGCGGCGTCAGCATCGGCCTCGTATTCGCAGCGCCGCGAATGGGCGAAGGCCAGGCGCGAGAACCATGGCGCGAAGCGGCGTGCAAACCAGCTCACCAGTCGATCGAAGGCCGAACCATCGCCCGGCGGCGCCTGCTGCAACGCCAGCCAGCCCAGCCGGGCCCGGTAGACCCACTGGCCCAGGCTGCCGTGGCGGCGCGACAGGTGCCCCAGCTCATGGGCCAGCACGGCACGGGCCTGGGCCTCGTTCAGCACCGCCAGCAGCGGCACGCCGATCACCAGGCTGTGGCGCACACGGCGCGGCCAGCGCCGCGCCCCGCCGTCCACCACGCCGGCATTGAACTCGCTGCCCAGCAGCACCTGCGCCACCGGGCGGCAGTCGAGCTGGCGCTGGATCTCGTCAAGCCGGGCAAACAGCCCCGGCGCCTGTGCACGCGTGATCGGCTCGCCGGCCAGCGGCTGCAGCGGCATCAGCGCCCAGCCCAGCAGCAGCAGCACCGCCACGGCCAGCCAGGCGGCCCAGGGCTGCTGCCACCACAGGGCGCCCAGCAGCAGAAAAAACGCCCAGGGCGCCAGCGCCAGCGCGCGCCAGGCCAGATCGGCGGCCACGGCCAGCGCGCCCAGCACCCAGGCCGGCGGGCCCGCCGCGGCGGCCGCCGGTGTGTCGTGACCGGCCTGCGGCATGTGATCACCCTCCCTTGCTGTGCTGCGGCCCGGATTCGCGCCGGGGCCTGCGGCGATGATAGGCAGCCCAGGCCACGCCACTACCATCGCGCCCATGAACACCCCCAACCTGCCGATCAGCCTGATCGGCGCCCCCACCGACATCGGCGCCGGCAGCCGTGGCGCCAGCATGGGCCCCGAGGCCTTGCGCGTGGCGCAGCTGCAGCCCACGCTCGAAAGCCATGGCCTCGAGGTGGTCGACCGCGGCAACCTCAGCGGCCCCTACAACCCCTGGCAACCGCCGGTGGACGGCTACCGCCACCTGGCCGAGGTGACGGCCTGGAACCGGGCGGTGCACGACGCCGTGCTGGCCGAGCTGTCGCTGGGGCGGCTGCCCATCCTGCTGGGTGGCGACCACTGCCTGGGCATCGGTTCGATCAGCGCCGTGGCGCGCCACTGCCGCGAGGCCGGCAAGAAGCTGCGCGTGCTGTGGCTGGACGCCCATGCCGACTTCAACACCGACGCGCTGACGCCCAGCGGCAACATCCACGGCATGCCGGTGGCCTGCCTGTGCGGCCACGGCCCGCAGCAGCTGATCGAGATCGGCGGCATGGTGCCGGCCATCCAGCCGAAGTGGGTGCGGCAGATCGGCATCCGCTCGGTCGATGCCGGTGAAAAGCGCTTCGTGCACCAGGTGGGTCTGGAGGTGTTCGACATGCGCTTCATCGACGAACACGGCATGCGCCACGCCATGGCGCTGGCCCTGGCCACACTGGACGCCAATACCCACCTGCATGTGAGCTTTGACGTCGACTTTCTCGACCCCGGCATCGCCCCGGGCGTGGGCACCACGGTGCGCGGCGGCCCCAGCTACCGCGAGGCCCAGCTGTGCATGGAGATGATCGCCGACACCGGCCGCCTGGCCAGCCTGGACGTGATGGAGCTGAACCCGGCCCTCGACCTGCGCAACCAGACCGCCGAGCTGGCGGTCGACCTGATCGAGAGCCTGTTCGGCAAGAGCACGCTGATGCGTGCTCCGGGCTGAGTCACACGCTGATGCGCGCCCCGGGTTGATCCCGATCTGGATGGGGCTCTCCACCTTGGCGCCGGCCACCCGCCGGCACGTAAGCTTGCCAACCATGCGCCACACCACCCCACACCCCGCCGAGGCCCGCCTGCCATGGTGAGCCGCCGCCGCATCCTGCTGGGCACGCTGGCGGCCAGCGGCGCGCTGGTGGTGGGCTGGGGCGCGCTGCCGCCGCGCCAGCGCCTCACCGGCAGCCAGCCGCTGCCCGCCGCCGCGGGCGAGCAGGCCTTCAACGGCTGGGTCAAGATCGGCCGCGACGACGCGGTGAGCATCGTGCTGGCGCGCAGCGAGATGGGCCAGGGCGTGAGCACCGCGCTGGCCATGGTGCTGGCCGACGAGCTGGACGCCGACTGGGCCCAGGTGCGCACCGAGATGGCCCCGGTGGACGCGATCTACAACAACCTGGCCACCGTGGTCGACGGCCTGCCCTTCCACCCCGACGACCAGGGCAGCCTCAAGCGCCTGGCCGGCTGGCTGACCGCCAAGACCATGCGCGAGGTCGGGCTGATGGTCACCGGCGGCTCGTCGAGCATCAAGGATCTGTGGCTGCCGATGCGCCAGGCCGGCGCCGCCGCCCGTGCCATGCTGGTGGCCGCCGCCGCCGCGCAGTGGGGCGTGCCGGCCGACGAGGTGCTGGTGCAGCGCGGCCTGGTGCTGCATGCGCGCTCGAAGCGCCAGCTGCGCTTTGGCGAGCTGGCCGAACGTGCCGCGGCGCTGCCGCTGCCCAAGGCGCCGGTGCTGAAGACGCCCAGCCAGTTCACGCTGATCGGCCGCACGCCGCCGCGGCGCGACGCCGCCGCCAAGCACGACGGCACGGCGCGCTTCGGGCTCGATGTCACGCCGGCGGGCCTGCTGTATGCGAGCCTGGTGATGAACCCGCAGCTCGGGGGTGGCCTGGGCGGCTTCGACGCCCGCGCGGCCCTGGCCCTGCCCGGCGTGAAGACGGTGGTGGCGGTGCCGGCGCTGCGCGGTGCCACCGCCGGTTATGCCGCGGTGGCCGACACGCCCTGGCATGCCATGCAGGCCGCGGCAGCCGTCCAGCCGCAATGGACCGACGGCCCGGCCGCCACGCTGGACAGCGCCGGCATCCGCCGCCAGCTGGGCGAGGCGCTCACGGCCGATGCCGGCTTTGCGTACCACACGGTCGGCGATGCCGAGCAGGCCTTGCAGAGCGCCAGCAAGACCCTGCAGGCCGAGTACCACGCGCCGCTGCTGGCCCATGCCACGCTGGAGCCGCAGAACTGCACCGTGCTGTTCCAGCCCGCGGCGCCTGGCTCGGCCCCGGCCGACCAGGCCATCCAGGCCACCGTCTGGGCGCCCACCCAGGTGCCGGGCCTGGCGCGTTATGTGGCGGCCCAGGCGCTGGGGCTCGAGAGCGAGCAGGTGGCGGTGCAGGTCACGCTGCTGGGCGGCGGTTTCGGCCGGCGGCTGGATGTCGACTTCGTGGCCCAGGCCGCGGCCATTGCCCGCGCGCTGCCGGGCGTGCCGGTGCAGACCTTCTGGAGCCGAGCGCAGGACAGCACCCATGATTTCTACCGCCCGCCCTGCGTGGCGCGCTACCGCGCCGGGCTCGATGCCCAGGGCCGCGTGACGGCCTGGCAGGCCGCGTCGGCCGGGCCGTCGATCGTGCACCAGTACCTGCAGCGGGTGTTCGGCCTGGCCGGCGCCGGCCCCGACAAGACCACCTGCGAAGGCGCCTTCGACCAGGCCTATGAGTGGCCGGCCGCGCGCATCAGCCACCACATCGTGGCGCTGCCGGTGCCGGTGGGTTTCTGGCGCTCGGTGGGGCATTCGCACCAGGCCTTCTTCAAGGAAAGCTTTCTTGACGAATGCGCCCACGCCGCGGGCCAGGACCCGCTGGCCTATCGCCTGGCCCTGCTGCAGCGGCACCCGCGCCATGCCGCGGTGCTGCGCCGTGCCGCCGAGCTGGGCCACTGGGGTGCACCGCCGGCCGCCGCTGCCGACGGCGCCAAGACCGCCCGCGGCCTGGCCCTGCACCAGAGCTTTGGCGCCATCGTGGCCCAGGTGGCCGAGGTCTCGCTCGACCCGGGCGATGCCCAACGCATCCGCGTGCACCGCGTGACGGCGGTGATCGACTGCGGCACCGTGGTGCACCCGGGCATCGTGCGCCAGCAGATGGAAAGCGCCATCGTCAACGGCCTGGGCGCGGCGCTGTACGGCGAGATCACGCTGCTCAAGGGCCAGGTGCAGCAGGCCAACTTTGACCAGCAGCCGCTGCTGCGCGGCGCCGACTGCCCGCAGATCCACACCGAGATCATCGCCAGCACCGAGCCGCCCGAAGGCGTGGGCGAGCCCGGCCTGCCGCCGCTGGCGCCGGCGGTGGCCAATGCCCTGTTCGCACTGACCGGCCAGCGCCTGCGCAGCCTGCCGCTGAAGCTGGCCTGATGCCCATGCGCCGCCACGTCGCTTCGCCTGTGCCCCCCGAGGGGCCATTCAGACCCTTGGGGCAGCCCGGCGGCCCTGCAGCCCGGAAAGCCCCAACATGACCACCTCGCTCCATCTGAACGGCCAGCCGGTCAGCGTGCAGGCCGAATCCGAGACCCCGCTGCTGTGGGTGCTGCGCGGCGAGCTCAAGCTCACCGGCACCAAGTTCGGCTGCGGCATCGCGCAGTGCGGCGCCTGCACCGTGCTGCTGGGCGATGCCCAGGGCGCGGCGGTGGGCCAGCCGGTGCGCAGCTGCAGCCTGCCGCTGTCGGCCGTGGGCGAGCAGACCGTGGCCACCATCGAAGGCCTGAAGGGCCGTGAGATCGACGCGCTGCGCGCCGCCTGGGCCGCACTCGACGTGGTGCAGTGCGGCTGGTGCCAGAGCGGCCAGCTGCTGGCCGCCGCCGCACTGCTGGCCCGCACGCCGCAGCCCAGCGACGCGCAGATCGACGCAGCGATGAACGGCAACCTGTGCCGCTGCGGCACCTACCCGCGCATCCGGGCGGCCATCCACCAGGCCGGCCAGGCGCTGGCCAAGGGCTGAGGGCACCCGTCATCGACTCCCTCAAACCAATGCTGTAACGCAACTACGTTGCGTTTAACATGCCACTCCGCTTGTTTCTTGAAGGAGTGTTCGCATGGCGTTCCCGTTTGTTATCCAGGCCCGGCTGCCGGCCCTCGGCCCGCTGTGGCGGCTGACCGCACTGGCCTGCGCGGCCTGGGCCTGCAGTGCACCGGCGCAGGCTGCCGTGCGGGCGGCCGATGGCATTGGCTACTACATCGCTGTGGACAGCCTGGCCACCGTGGCCAGTGGCAGCTTCGCCGGCCTGGCCAACCCCAATGCCGGCCGGCTGACCCTGTTGTTCGACCATGGCAACCACTTTCATGGCATCGGGGCCTACAGCCTCGGCGGCAGCAGCAGCGCGCCGCTGGTGCAGGACACCAACAGCAACAACCGCCTGCCCGAGACCTACACCCGCGTGTCGCCGCAGACCAGCGCCATCACGCTGCAGGCCGGCAGCGGCGCCTACAGCGGCTACTGGACCAGCCTGGGCGTGCCGGCCAGCGACCCGACCCACGAGTACGCGCTGCTGGGCATGGCCGGCATCCAGTCCCTGGCCGGGCTGGGGGCCGAGGCCGAGGTGTTGCGCAACAGCAGCGCCCAGCGCTGGAACGCCGCGCCGGCGGATGTGCAGGTCGGCCTGCGGCTGTTGAGCGCGACGCCCGGCCTGCAGTTCACCCTGGACGGCACGGCGGGCCATGCCTTTGCCGCCAGCGACACCGTGGCGCTGGGCAGCCTGGACAGCCTGGACGCGCTGCCGGTGGCCCAGGTGCTGATGGGCGCCGCGGCCGGCGTCTACACCGCCCAGTTCCAGCTGCTGCAGCTGGGTGGCAATGGCGCGGTGCTGGATGGCGGACGCTTTTATCTGGATGTGCAGGTGCCGGCCGTGCCGGAACCGCAGGCCGCCCTGCTGCTGGCCTTGGGGCTGGCCGGCCTGGCCTGGCGTCGCCGCGCGGCACACTGAGGCATCACCCGGGCGCTACCAGGCGGCCCAGGGCGGCCGCGGTGGCGCCTGCCACGGCGATGGCGGGCGACGCCGCAGCGTCGCCTGCGCGGCTGCGCTGCAGCTGAGCGGGGTGCCCAGGCGCCACTGGCCGTCCTCGCAGAGGGCGGTGGCGCGGCCCAGGCTGGGGCTGCTGCCGTCGTCCAGCATGCGTTGCTGGCCCGATTCGGCCGCCAAGACCTCGGCCTCACAGCCCACCTCGCCCACCCGCCAGCTCAGGCGCTGCGCGCTGCAGGCGCGTGGCGGCACCGGCTCGCAACGCGCCGGGCCGGTGTCGGCCAGCAGCCATTGGCCGTCGTCGCAGCGCCACTGGGCCTCGCCCAGCGCCGGCCGGTCCGCATCGACCAGGCTGACGCTGACGCCGGCCGCGCTGGCCGGGGCATTGGCCTCGCACTGCACGGCGCTGTGGGCGCCGCGGCCGGCCCAGCGCAGCAGGCGCGCCGCGCAGGCCGCCGGCACATGGCGCTCGCAGCGTGCGCTGTGCGGCGCGCTCCAGGCGCCGTTGCTGCAGTTGAACAAGGCGCTGCCCAGCGTGGGCCTGGCCTCGTCCACGGCCAGCGCCTGGGCGCCGTGGGCGGTGCTGGCCGGGCGGCCCTGGCACTGCTCGGTGCCCACGCGCCAGTCCAGGTCCTGCGCGACGCAGGGGCGCATCGGCGGCTGCGAGCAGGCCGCGTCCTGTGGGCCCTGCCACTGGCCGTCCACGCAGCTGAACGCCGCCTGGCCCAGCCCGCTGTCGAGCTGGCTGCTCACGGCCAGGCGCGTGCCCGAGGCGCTGGCCGCCAGGCTGGCCGCGCAGTAGGCGCCGCCCAGCTGCCAGGCCACCGACTGCGCCGCGCAGGCCGCCGGCGCCTGCGCCACGCAGCTGGCCGCGCCAGGCGCCGACCAGGCACCGTCGCGGCAGGAGAACAGTGCCGAGCCCAGCGTCGGCCGGCCCAGGTCGGTGAGCACCACCGATTGCTCCGAGGCCGTGGTGGCCACGGCGGCCTCGCAACGCTCGGCACCCGCCTGCCAACCCAGGGTCTGGGCCAGACAGGGGCGCGGCGGCGGCGGCAGTGTGCAGGTGGCGGCGCCGGGGCCGCTCCAGGCCCCGTTGTCGCAGTGCCAGCTGGCCACCCCCACGCCGGCCGTGCCCTGGGCATTGCCATGGGCCGTGGCGGTGGCGCTGCGGCCCGATGCCGCGCCGGGCAGCAGGCCCTCGCAGCGCTGCTCGCCCACCTGCCAGGCCTGGGCCTGGGCGCTGCAGGCGGCGGGCGGCGGGGCCTCGCACTGTGCCGACTGCGGCACGCTCCATTGCCCGTCGTGGCACTCGAAGCGCGCGCTGCCCAGCATCGGTGCCAGCGCGGCCAGCAGCGCGCCGCTGCCCGCGGCCGTGCCCGGCGCATCGCCGGTGCAGCGCTGGCCGCCCACCTGCCAGGTCAGGCGCGCCGCCACGCAAGGCTCGGGCGCGTGGGTGCAGCGCGGTGCCTGCGTGCTGTGCCACTGGCCATCCAGGCATTGCAGGCTGGCGGCACCGGTGGCCGGGGCCAGCCGATCTTCCAGCAGCAGGGCCGTGCCTGCCGCAGCCGCCGGCGCACCGGCACTGCACTGCGCCGCGCCTTCGCTCCAGCTGAGGCTTTGTGCCGCACAGTCGGCCGCAGGCGCCAGGCTGCAGCTGGCCTGCGACGGGCCCTCGAAGCGGCCGTTGCTGCAGCTGAAGCTGGCGCTGCCGGTGGCCGGGCCGCTGGCATCCACCACCTGCAGCGTGCTGCCCGAGGCCTGGGCCGCCACCGTGGCCGTGCATTGCAGCGTGCCCACACGCCAGCTCAGGGCCTGCGCGGCGCAGGGCTGGGGCTCGCTGCAGCTGAGCTGGCCAGCCACCAGCTGCCAGCTGCCGGCCTCGCAGCGCGCCAGCGCCTGGCCCAGCGTGGGCGCACCGCTGTCGCTGAGCAGCAGCTCACGCGACGAAGGCGCGCCTGGCGCCGTGGCCTCGCAGCGGGCGTTGCCCACGCTCCAGCCCAGTGTGGCGGCGGCGCAGTCGGGGGGCGGTGGCAGCGCGCAGCGGGTGGCCGTGGCTGGGCTCCACTGGCCGGCCTCGCAGCGCAGCGTGGCCTCGCCCAGGTAGG
The DNA here is from genome assembly GCF_025290835.2 of Aquabacterium sp. OR-4. Taxonomy (NCBI): domain Bacteria; kingdom Pseudomonadati; phylum Pseudomonadota; class Betaproteobacteria; order Burkholderiales; family Sphaerotilaceae; genus Pseudaquabacterium; species Pseudaquabacterium prasiolae. Next base: position 1,049,697 of record NZ_JAOCQD020000002.1, read on the forward strand.
GTGCGCGGGTGTTGCCCAGGGTCAGCTGCACGCCGTCGTCGCTGGCCGGCGCGGGCGCCTCGCAGGCCAGGCCGGCCACGCTCCAGGCGATGGTCTGGGCCGCGCAGCGCGGCGGCGGCGGCAGCGCACAGCTGGCCTGCTGCGGCGCCGACCATTGGCCGGCCTGGCAGCTGAAGCCGGCCGTGCCCACGGCCGGCGCGTCGCGGTCGGTGAGCTGAAGCTGCTGGCCCGGTTCGGTTTCAGCCACGCTGGCGCTGCAGGTGGCATCGGCCACGCTCCAGCGCAGCGTGGCGGCAGCGCAGGGCGGTGGCGGCGGATTGACCCGCGCCAGGATGGCCTGCTGCATCTGCGCCTCGCTGATGCCGCGCTCGAAGGCCACCATCAACGGCTCGGACGGCAGGTATTTGGGCTGGCCGTCCACCGTGGCGCTGGACCACAGCGACAAGGTCACCAGATAGGCCCCGGCCGGCGGCTCGGCCGCAGCGCCGGCGCTGATCTTCCAGTCAAGATGGGCGTGGAAGGCGCCGGTGCGCGAGGCGGCGTCGATGAAGGCCGCCAGCGGGCCGCTGACGCCGTCGCGGCCAAAGCGCGTGCCACCGGCCCAATGCTCGTACTGCGTGCGCCAGACGGCGGGGTTGTCCTCGTAGCCCAGCAGCACCTCGGCCGGCACGCCGCCAAACAGCGCCAGCTGCACGCCCGCCGGCGCCGGGCCCCAGCGGCCGCTGGCCGGGTTCCAGTACAGCAGCGTGCCATGGGCCTGGAAGTGGATGACCTCGTTGCGGGCGAAGGTGCCCGCAAAGGCCTGGAAGCCGGGATCGTCGGTCTGCAGGGGCCCGCCTTCGAGATCGCCGAACCAGCCCGGAAAGATCCGGTAGCCGGTGGCCGCATCGATCGGCAGCACGCCGTTCAGACCGGGGTCGCCATAGAAGGCGGTGAGGATGCGGCTGCCGGCCACCGGGCCGGCGCTGGTGCGCAGCTCGACATCGAAGTGCACCGCCTGCGCTGCCGTGGTGGCCAGGCCCAGACACCAGCCCAGGCACCAGCCCAGACACCAGCCCGGCAGCGCGCCCCGGCAGGCCCGCAGCCCGCGCCACAGCACAGCGGCCATCAAGTTTGTGCCGGGCGCGAGGGCAGGCTCAGCGCGCGCCGCGGCGAAGGCGCAGCAGGCCCAGGCCGGCCAGGCCGAGCGCCAGCATCAGCGCGGCCTGGGGCTCGGGCACGGCGCTCAGGCTGTGCACCGCGGCCTCGAAGCCCGCTTCGTCCATGCCCCGGTTGAAGGCCATGTAGAAGGGCGTGGAGTCCTGCAGGCTGCCGGCCTCGAGCTGCAGCTGCACCAGGTAGGCCGCCACGGCCACGCGGCCGCTGCCGGTGAGGGTGAAGTCCAGGTGCTCGTGGATCTTGCCGGTGCTGCCGGCCTGGCCGATCAGCCCGGTCACGTCGCCGCTCACACCCGCGGCCTGCCACAGCGTCTCTTCGCCCAGATTGCCGGTCAGGCGCAGGCTCAGCGCGGCCGGCGCGGCCGTCCAGGCGCTGCCGTTCCAGGCCAGCAGGCTGCCGATGGCGCGGTAGTTGACGAGGGTGCCGGCGGCAAACGAAGCGTCCTCGCTGTCGAAGCCCGGGTCGTCGGTGCTGTAGGGGCCACCGGCCAGATCGCCGAGGTCGCCCTCGAAGATCCGAGCGCCGTCGGCGTGCACCCCATGCCCGCCCAGCACCACCAGGCGGCCAGCCGTGACGGCCACCTCGATATCACCCTCGTGCAGATGCTGCGCCTGCGCCGGCAGCGCGGCGGCCAGCGCCAGCGCGAGCGCCGGAATCCAGTGAGCGAACTTCATGAAACCTCCACCAATGAACATAGACATCCCCTGATCGGGGCTCCTGCAGACGCAACAGTATTGCGTATTTCATGCAACACTGTGTCGTCTTACCCCCTTGTTCGAATGGCAATCGACCTTCTTTGTGCCGCGCCCTTTGCGCGCTGTGTCATGGCCTTTCCGACCGCGCTGATGGCCGCGCTGATGGCCGCTCCGGCCGCCGCCCAGGTCGTTGCCCAGATGGCCGCTGCGGCGGCCGCCCAGGCGCTGCCCCCAGCGGCCGCCGCCTCGGCCGCCGCAGCGCCTGCGGCCGCGCAGCAGGTCACCATCGAGGGCCGGCGCGCGCCCGACGAGCTGGCGCCGCAAGGCCAGCTGCGCGGCACCGCGCTGCAGCGCGCGGTGTCGGCCACGCTGGGCGCCACGCTGGCCGACGAGCTGGGCGTGGCCAATGCCAGCTTCGGCCCCGGCGTGGGCCTGCCGATGGTGCGCGGGCAAGGAGGCTCGCGGCTGCGCACCCTGGTCAACGGCCTGGGCAGCAACGACGCGTCGACCGTCAGCGCCGACCACGGCGCGATGCTCGAATCGGCGCTGGCCGAGCGCGTGACCATCTGGCGCGGGCCGGCCACCATCCGCTTTGGTGGCGGCGCCATCGGTGGTGCGGTGGAGGTCGACGACGGCCGCGTTCCCACCCAGCGCCACGAGCAGCTGCGCAGCCGGGGCCAGGCCCGCCTGGCCTGGGGCGACCAGCAATTGCTGGTGCTCAGCGCCGACGGGCCCGCGCCGGCCGGGCTGCCGCTGGCCTGGCATGCCGATCTGCATGGCCGGCGCCAGGGCCTGGTGCCGATCCGCGGCGCGGCGGTGGACGAAGCGGCCGTGCTGCGCCAATACCAGCTGCGCACCCAGCGCAACAGCTGGGGCCACATCGACAACAGCCAGTCGGCCAGCGAAGGCGGCGCGCTGGGCCTGGCCTGGCTGGGCGAGGCCGGCCAGGCCGGGCTGGCGCTGTCGCGGCTGAGGCAGGTGTACGGCATTCCGCCCGGCGGGCACAGCCACGCCCACACCCCGGCACCGGGCGAGGTGGCCAGCGGCGGCGAGGTGCGCATCGATGCCCGCCAGCAACGCCTGGAGCTGCGCGCCGACCTCGACCTCACGCAGCTGCCACCGGCCGTGGCCCATGCCGGCGCCGGCCAGCTGCAGCTGCGCGCCAGCGCCAGCCGCTATGGCCATGACGAGCGCGAGGGCCCGCGCCTGTCCACCACCTTCCGCAACGATGTCGATGAGCTCCGCCTCGAATGGCAGCACCGCTGGTGGCGCCAATGGCCCGGCACGCTGGGGCTGCAATGGCAGCAGCGCGAGTTTGCGGCGCTGGGCGAGGAGGCCTTCGTGCCCCGCAGCCGCGGCCGCATGGTGGGCCTGTTTGCGCTGCAGCGCTGGCAGGCCGCACCCTGGCACCTGGAGGCCGGCTGGCGCACCGACCACCAGCGCTGGCAGCCCGATGCCAGCTTCAGCGTGCTGGGCCAGCCGCGCGCCATGCCGGCGCGGCGCTTCTGGCCACGCAGCGGCTCGCTGGCCCTGCAGCGCGACTACGCCTGGCACGCCCCGGCCAGCGCCGCCACCGCCGATCCCATCGCCCCGATGCCCGCCCCCTGGGCGCAGGGCAGCTTCACGCTCACGCACTGGCGCGTGGGCCGCGCACCCGACGTGCAGGAGCTGTACGCCGGCGGCCCGCACATCGCCACCCGCAGCTTCGACCTGGGCAACCCGGGCCTGGTCAACGAAACACTGCAGGCCTGGGATCTGGCCTGGCAGCACCAGCACGGCGCCTGGCAGTGGCGCGCCAATGCCTATGTCTACCGCAGCGCGCACTACATCTACCAGCGCACGCTGGGCTGGTTCTACGAAGCCGAGGAGCAGCAGGCGCAGATCGTCTGCACCCGGCTCGACCGCTGCCTGCCGGCCACCAAGCGCGAGCAGTCGCCGGCCCGCTTCTTTGGCCACGAACTGGAGCTGGCACGCCAGTTCAGGCCCGATGACAACCTGCGCCTGCGCCTGGCCGTGCAGGGCGATGCCGTGCGCGGCCGCCTGGACGACGGCAGCGACGTGCCGCGCCTGCCGCCCAGGCGCTGGGCCCTGGTGCTGGACGCCGCACACGGCGCCTGGACAGCCCAGTGGCGCCTGACCCGAGGGCTGGCGCAAGACCGCCCGGGCCGCAACGAGCAGCCCACGCCGGGCTACCTGAGGCTGGATGCCAGCCTGCACTGGACGGCCCCGGCCGCTGACGGCGTCGGCGCCGGCGCCGCCCAGCCCGGCCGGCCTGCGCCGTGGACGGCCTTTGCCGTGGCGCGCAACCTGGGCAACCAGAGCATCCGCAGCAGCACCTCGTTTCTGCGGCTGATGGCGCCCGAACCCGGCCGCAGCCTCGAGCTGGGCCTGGAGTGGCGGCTGTGAGGCGCCGGCCGGTGCCGGCCCTGCGGCTGGCTGCGCGGCTGCCCGCACGGCTCGCTGCAGTGATGCCCACACTGCGGCCCGCCCTGCGGCCCGCCCTGCTGCCGGCACTGCTCGCCGCCGTGGTGGCCGGCTGCGGCGGCGGCAGCGACAGCGCGCCCGACAGCCTGGCCGCGCCCGACGCCCAGCAGCTCGACGGCGCGCCCTGCGGCGATTGCCGGCCTGGCGTGCTCAGCGGCCAGGCCGCCAGCGGGCAGCCGCTGGCCGACGCCGCGGTGCTGGCCGTGGCCGCCGATGGCCGCCGTGTTGAAGGCCGCACCGATGCGCAGGGCCGCTTCGCGCTCGGCGTGGGTTCGCCCGGCACCGCCTGGCTGCTGCAGGTGCGCGGCCAGGCCGGCGGCCGCGCAGTGACCTGGCATGCGCTGTGCCGCGGTGCCGAGGTGGGCACCCGGCATGTCACCGTGACCGCCATCAGCGAGCTGGTGGCCGCGCAGGTGCTGGGCGGTCGTCCGGCCGAGCTGCTGCAGGCCGGCACGCTGGATCTGCTGCGCGTGGATGCCGACAGCCTGCGCCGCGCCGAAGCCCTGGCCGAGGCCGTGCTGCGCCCGCTGCTCGACGCCGCCGGCGTGGCGGCGGCCGTGGATCTGCGCGTCACCGCCTTCAGCACCGACCGCAGCGGCCTCGACCTGGTGCTCGAGCTGCTCGATGTGCAGCCCCATGGCGCGCAGGGCTACCGCCTGCGCCATGCCGGACAGCCCAGCGACGCCCCGGACCTGGTGCTCGAGCAGGCCCAGCAACTGGCACTGGCCGCCCCGCTGCCGGCCATGGCCGGCACGGCGGCGCGTCGGGCCGCCGACACCCTGGCCGAACTCGAGGCCCAGCTGCGGCAGTGGACCGCCTGGCTGGCGCCGGCCCGGCCCGACCGCCAGCAGCTGCTGGCCGAGCTGCCCGCCGGTTTTCGCGACGGCGGCCTGGACGCCAGCGGCTTTGTCGATCGCGTGCTGCTGCGCCAGGACCCGGCCGATGAAGGTGGCTGGCGCATGGCCGGCGCCCGCTGGAGCGCGCCACGCCTGCTGGCCCAGCCGGCGGCCGACCGTGCGCTGCTGCAATGGCAGGTCAGTCCGTCGGCGCCGCAGGCCGCCTACAGCGAGACCATGTGGTGGCAGCGGCACAACGGCCGCTGGCAGCCGCTGGGCGATGGCGCCATGGCGCGTGTGCAGTGGCGCGCACTGTCGGTGCTGGGCCCGCAGCCGCTGGCCGAGGCCGCCGTGCGTTCGCTGCCCGGCTTCCGCTGCCCGACCGGCTTCGACTGGCTGCCCGAGACCGACCTGGCCCAGCGCTGCCATCTGCTGCAGCCGGCGCTGGGCGGCGTGCTCGATGCCGGCCGGCCCGGTGACGGCCTGTTCGGCAGCCTGGCGCTGCACTGGTCGCTGAGCGCCGACCCCGCCCTGCGCCTGCAGGCCCAAGGCCAGCACAGCCAGCTGCTGGGCCAGCCCAGCCAGGGCGTGAGCCAGCACCTGGCCCTGCAGATCGACGCGCGGCGGGTCGATGCACGCGCCCGCTCGGCACGCCTGTTCGGGGCGGGGCTGCCCGCCGACGGCGTGCTGCTGGTGCCACCGCCCCTGTGGGCCGGCCGGCCGCTGTGGCCGCACTGGGCCCTGGCCGATGCCGACGGACGCGCCCGCGACGACTGGCAGGCACTGCCGCTCGGCTGGTGCGACTGGGCCGCCGACACGGCCGCCCAGCGCCAATGCCAGGCCGACTGGGCCACGCTGGCACCCGGCCGGTCATGGCAACTGCGGTGGCTCGACGCCCAGGGCCAGACCCTGGGCGAGCAGGCGGTCACGCTGCCGCTGCTGCCGCGGCCACAGGCCCAGCTGCAGGCCGACCCGGGGCGCTGGTTCGCACGCTGGCAACCCACGCCGGCCAGCGACACCCTGGCGGCCCTGCCGGCCCTGAACGCCGTGCTCGACGACCGCCACGCCCAGGCCCTGGCGCTGCAGTGGCCGGCGCTGGCGCCTGCCGAGGCGGGCCTGCTGCCGGTGGAGGCCGCGCTCACCTGGTGGCGCGCGCCCTGGCCCGGCGCTGCGGCGCCGGCCGGCAGTGCCACGGCCGAGCAGGCCGACGGCGACGATGGCGACGAGCGCGTGCACCGCCGCCTGCCCGCGGCCGGTGCCGACGGCCGCCCGGCCGCGCTGCACCTGGCCGTGCCCGAGCGCAGCGGCTGGCGCGGGCGCTGGCTGGCCGCACGCCTGGTGGTGCAAGACAGCGAGGGCCGCTGGTACCTGCACTTCCTGGCGCCAAACAACCCGCGCTGAGCGGGTGCGCGGGCCGCCGCGCCGGCCGGGCGCCTGGGTGCGAAGCCCGAGCGAGCGCGCGGCCGATCGCTGCGGCACTAAGATCGGCGCTGACCGCCACCGCTTGCCGCCGCCGCACCTTGAGCCCCACCGCCAGAAACCCGCGACCCAGCCCACGCCAGGCCCCGGCTGCCCTTGCAGAGCCTGGGCCCGCAGCGCCAGGCACCGACAGCCCCGACGACGCCGTGAGCGAGCGCCTGCGCGCCGCCGGCCTGCGCAGCACCGCGCTGCGCCGCCAGCTGCTGCAACTGCTCAGCGCCAGCCCGCAGCCGATGAGCCATGCCGAGATCGAGGCCGCCCTGGGCAACAGCGCCGACCGGGTCACGCTGTACCGCGCGCTCGACAGTTTCGTGGCCGCGGGTCTGCTGCTGCGCCAGGTTGGCACCGACCGTGTCGGCCGCTATGCACCCACCGGCGCCGGCAACCATGCGCAGCACGCGCACTTCCACTGCGACCATTGCGGCAAGCGCTACTGCATCGAAGAGGTGCACCCACCGCGCCGCGCCGCCCTGCCCCAGGGTTTCGAGGTGGCCGGCTCCACGCTCGAGTACCACGGCCTGTGCGCCCGCTGCGGCAGCGAGGGCGGGGGCTGACGGCTGACGTCTGGCAGCTGACGGCTGGCGCCTGACGCCCCGCCGCCGCTGGCCGCGTCGTCAGCCCAGCTCGCCGGCCAGGCCGGCGCACACCTCGTCCAGCGTGTCGGCCGCCTCGCCCTGCACCGGGCCGGCGGCCAGGCGTGCGGCACGCTCGATGGCCCGCAGGCGCCAGCGCAGCGCGTCCTGCACCGCGCCGGCCTCGGCGGCCGCCTCGCCGTCCAGCGCGGCCGGGCTCCACAGGCCGCTTTCGTTCCAGCCCGCGCGCAGGCGCAGCAGCAGGTGGCGCGCCAGCACGGTGGCGCGCACGATGGCGTGCTGGCCCGTGTCGCCATCGCCCAGCGCCTCGGCGTCGGGCGCCAGGGCGTCCAGGTGGTTCAGCGCCGACTGCAGCGCCAGGTCCAGGCGGGTCAGGTCGTCGCGCAGCCGGGTGGGCGCGGGCAGCGGCTGGCCGGCCGCGGCGCGGCGGGCCGCGGCCACCAGCGGGCCCACCATGTGCTCGTCAAACTCGCCGGGCACCACGCGCAGCGCCACGCTGGCATGCTGCAGCGAGGCGCCGGGCTCGCGCAGCGCCAGCAGCGCCGCCTCGGCCGCGGCCACCAGGCAGCCCAGCGGCGACAGCGCCGTGCCCTGCAGGCAGCGCGGAAAGCCCGAGCCGTCCAGCCGCTCGTGGTGCTCGGCCACCGCGCGCACCACGTCGGGCCGGGTGTCGGTGAGCTGGCTCAGCAGCAGCTGGCCGATGTGCGGGTGCACCACCAGCTGGCGGTACTGGTCGGCGTCGAGGGTGGCGCCGATGTCGGCCTCGCCGAAGTCGGGCGACATGTAGATCTCGCCGATGTCGTGCAGCAGGCCGGCGGTCATGGCGCCGGTCACCACCACGGCCGGCGCCCGCCGGGCCAGCGCCATGGCGCCGGCCACGGCCATGGCGTCCACCGCATGGGCAAAGGCCACCGGCCGGGCGTCCTGCGCGGCGGTCAGCAACAGCTGGGCCACCGGGTGCAGCGGCACCGAGGGCAGCGCCGCCATCAGTGCCGCGGCGGCCGGCTGCAGCAGCGCGGCCAGCGGGCCGTTCATGCGCGCGGCCAGCTCACGCGCCAGGCGCTCGTGGTTGAGGCCGTCCTTGGCGCGCAGGCTGGTTTCCAGCGGCTCTTTCAGGCCGCGGTCGAGCAGGCGCTCCTGCAGGGCGCGCGAGACGGGTTGGTCACGGGCCCACAGCTTGACGCCCTTGAGATCGACGATGTCGCGCGCGGCGATGATCGTGCGGGTCTCGCTGGCCGCGAGGATGGTCTCCAGCGCGTGGGGGTTGGCACTGCGGAAGTCGACGACGTCAGACGACGGTGTGGTCATGCCGGTCTCCTGCGGGCTGCGGATGGCCGCCCTATCTGGCTTGTCGGCCTGGCCGCGCCGGACTTGAGGGCGCAGTGACAAAGGCTTGCAGATCGGGCGCCGGACGCCGGAGGCGGTCAGATCATCGGCGCGATCGGTGCGCCGGGGCGCTCGCCGCATTCATCGAACAGGCGCACCTGGCAGCCCGCGCAGATGGCCGGGTCGAGCCGCGGCACGATGCGCGCGATGGCGCGCTGCTTGTCGGGATACACATGGTCCTCGCCCAGCCGCGCCAGAAAGCCGCTGCGCCGCCACAGCGCCAGCACCGGCGGGCGCGGGCGGTGGAAGTACAGATCACCGCCCATCTCGCGGCGGCGCTGGCGCTCGTCGTCCCACAGGTCGGCGCCGGCCAGGTCGAGCGCGTTCATGCTCTTGGCCATCACCAGCAGATGGCGCGGGGCGCCGGGCGCGCTGCGCAAGGCACGCAGGTGCTCGGCCACATGGGCCACGGCGCCGAACCACACCGAGCCTTCCATGCGCAGCAGCTTGAGCTGCGGGCACTCGGGCAGCACGCTGCCGGGCGCCGCGCCATCGAGCACCACGAACGGCCGGCCGGCGGCCTGGCTGCCAAAGCCCATGCTGCGCAGCGCCGGGCGCGACACGCCCCACAGATAGGCCACCAGCGACAGCATCACGCCGGTCAGCACCGCCATCTCCAGGCGCAGCACCAGCGTGGCCAGCGCGGTGGCCAGCGCAATGCCCAGCTCGCTGCGGTCCAGCCGGGCCAGGCGTGCCCAGGCGGCGCGGTCGATCAGGCTCCAGGCCACCACCAGCAGCAGCGCGCTCACGCCGGCCAGTGGAATCCAGGCCAGCAGCGGCCCGGCCAGCGCCAGCAGCACCAGCAGCCACAGCGCCGCCGCCACCGAGGCCAGCGGCGTGCGCGCGCCGGCCTCGTAGTTGGGCAGCGAGCGGTTGAGCGAGCCGCAGCTCACCAGCGCACCGCTGAGGCCGCCGGCCAGGTTGCCCAGGCCCTGGCCCAGGCACTCGCGGTTGACGTCCAGCACCTGGCCACTGCGCTGCGCCAGGGCCTTGGCCACGGCCATGGCCTGGCCCAGCGCCACGATGGCCAGCGCCAGCGCCATGGGCAGCAGCTGCGGCAGCAGCTCCCAGTGCAGCGCGCGCTGCAGCCCGGCCCACTGCCATTGCGGCCAGGCCGACGGCGGCGTGCCCACCACCAGCGGCGCGCTGGCCAGCCAGGGCCCGCCGGCCCCCATGCCCATGCCCATGCCCATGCCCATGCCCGCACCCACGCCCACGCCCGCACCGGCTGAGCCCGGCGCGGCGGCCACGGCGCCAAACAGCGCCGTGCGCCGCGTGGCGTCGGCCAGCCACCAGGCCGCCAGCCCGCCCACCAGCAGCGCCGCTAGCAGGTGCGGCCCGCGCCGCCACCAGCGCCGCCCGGCGGCGGCCAGCCCCAGCACCAGCAGGCCCACCGCCAAAGCCGGCAGCGACACGCCGCGGGCCCAGGCCTCGGGCGGCGCCATGCGCCCGGCCGCGCCCATCAGCCCGGCCAGGGCATGCCAGGCGATCAGCGCCGCGGCGCCGCTGGTGAAGCCCAGCATCACCGACGGCGAGATGAAGTTGGCCAGCGTGCCCAGGCGCAGCAGCGCCAGCAGCGCCTGCATCAGGCCGACCAGCAGCGTCAGCACACCGGCCAGGGCGATGGCCAGCAGCGCGTCGCCCTGGGCCAGCGGAGCCAGCATGGCGCCCAGCGCCAGCGAGGTGGCATTGGTGGGCCCGGTGGCCACATGCCGGCTCGAGCCGGCCAGCGCCGCCACCGCCGCCGGCAACACCGCCGCGGCCAGGCCCATGGCCGGCGGCAGGCCGGCCAGCGCGGCAAAGGCGATGCCCTGCGGCAGCACCAGCACCGCGCCCAGCAGGCCGGCCAGCGCATCGGCGCGCAACGTGGCGCGCCAGCCCCCCTGGCGCAGCAAGGCCAGCCAGGGCCACCAGCGTTCAAGCGCCGGGGCGGCGGGGGCAAGGGGCGGGGCCGGCATGCCCGCCAGCGTATCAGCGCGCCGGGTCGCCGGCCGGCGGCCCCTTCCGCCAGAATCGGCGCCAGCCACCCCCGGCCCTGACCGACGAGAGCCCTGCCATGCCGCGCCTGCCCAGCACCCCACAGCCCCCGCGGCACCGCGCCGGCCACGCCTGGCGGCGGGCCACCACCGCCCTGGCGACCAGGAGCGCAAAGCGCGCAACGGGCGCGCTGGCCGCCATCGCCGCCATGGCCGCGATCGCCGCCCTGGCCACGCTGCCAGCCGCGCCGGCGCAGTCGGCCACGCTGCGCATCGCCAGCGCCTTCGATCCGCAAAGCATGGACCCGCATGCCGTGGCCCTGCTGTACCACACGCGGGTGGTGACCCAGGTGTATGAATCGCTGGTCACGCGCGACGAGCAGTTCCGCCTCGAACCCGGCCTGGCCACCGCGTGGAAGCAGCTGGCGCCCGCCACCTGGCGCTTCACGCTGCGCCAGGGCGTGAGCTTTCACGACGGCACGCCGTTCAGCGCCGACGATGCGGTGTTCTCGCTCGAGCGCGCCATGGGCCCGGGCTCGCAGCGCAGCTTCCAGCTCACCGGCGTGGCGGCAGTGAAGAAGATCGACGCCAGCACCATCGAGCTGCAGCTCAAGCAGCCCGATGCGGTGCTGCCCGACAAGCTGCTGTTCGTGGCCATGATGAGCCGCGCCTGGTGCCGCCAGCATGGCGTGGAGAAGGCGCAGAACTTCGATGCCCGGCAGGAGACCTTTGCGGTGCGCAACGCCAATGGCACCGGCCCGTTCAAGCTGCTGAACTACGCGCCCGATGCCAGGCTCGAGCTGGCCCGCCATGTGCCCTGGTGGGGCTGGAAGGACAGTCAGCGCAACGGCAACCTCGACGGCGCGGTGTACCTGCCGATCAAGAGCGATGCCACGCGCCTGGCGGCCCTGAGCTCGGGCGAGGTCGACCTGGTGCTCGACCCGCCCTTCCAGGACGTGAGCCGCCTGAAGCAGGACCCGAAGATCCGCGTGCGCAGCACCAGCGACCTGGGCACCCAGTACCTCAGCTTCGACCTGGCGCGCAACGAGCTGCTGCACGGCGACGTGAAGGACCGCAATCCGTTCAAGGACCTGCGCGTGCGCCGCGCCGTGGCGCATGCGGTGAATGTGGAGCTGATCATCCAGAAGGTGCTGCGCGGCCAGGCCGTGGCCGCCGGCAGCTTTGTCTCGCCGCTGGTGGACGGCTACGACCCGGCGCTCGACAAGCGCCTGCCGCACGACCCCGCCAAGGCGCGCGCGCTGCTGGCCGAGGCCGGCTACCCGCAGGGCTTTGGCGTCACGCTCGACTGCGTGAACGTGGCCTGGCGCGAGGCGGTGTGCCAGGCCGCGGCGGCCATGCTCACGCAGGTGGGCATCCGCACCCAGCTGCGCAGCAGCCCGACCAACCAGTTCTTTCCCAAGCTGACCCAGGGCACGGCCAGCTTCATCGAGTTTGGCTGGACGCCCACCACCGACCCCTGGAACACGCTGAACGGCATGGTGCGCAGCTTCGATCCCAGCGGTGGCGGCGGCTTCAACGCCGGGCGCTACAGCAACCCGCAGCTCGACACGCTGATCGACGCGGTGCGCGTCGAGCCCGATCTGGTCAAGCGCCGCGCCCGCGTGGGCGTGGCGCTGCGCCTGATCGCCGACGAGATGCCCTACCTGCCGCTGTACCGCCGCACGTTGAACTGGGCCGCCAGCAAGAAGGTGCAGCTGGTGCAGTGGCCCAGCGACACGCTCGAGCTGCGCTGGGTCAGGCTGGCGCCCTGAGCGGCACCCTGAACAGCGCCTTGAGCGGCGCCCAGAGCGGCGCGTTGCGGCCCCGCGCGCCCGCTGCGGCTCACAAGGTGAGAAGGAACCGTCGCGAGCGGGCTCAGGGTGGTTCGAGCAACGCAGCCGTACACCCGTACGGCGAGTCGCGCAGGGCCGCCATGGGCCCGCGCAGCAGGTTCGTTCACAACTTGTCAGGTGTCCGCGCCCCAGGCCAGGCCGTCCAGCGGCAGCGTGGTGGGCCGCCCGGCCATGGCCTCGGCCAGCAGGCTGGCGGTGCCGCAGGCAAAGGTGAAGCCCAGCGCGCCATGGCCCACGTTGAGCCACAGGCCGGGCACCGGGCTGGCGCCGACGATGGGCGCGCCGCCCGGCGTGGCCGGGCGCAGGCCGGCCCAGGGCTGGGCCTGGTCATAGTCGCCGGCGGCGGGCAGATCGGCGCGGGCAATGCGCAGCAGGCTGGCCAGGCGTGCGGGGTCGATGCGCTCGTCCTCGCCCACCAGATCGACCATCGCCGCGATGCGCAGGCGCTCGCCGATGCGCGCATACAGCAGCTTGCGCTCGAAGTCGGTGATGCTGGCGCGCGGCGGCACATGGCCGGCACCGATGGGCGCGTCCAGGCTGTAGCCCTTGAGCGGGTACAGCGGCAGGCGCAGGCCGGCGCTGGCCGCCAGATGCCGGCTGGCAATGCCGGCGGCCAGCACGAAGGCATCGGCGCCCAGCACGCCGGCCTCGCAGCGCAGCTGCAGCCGCGCCGCGCCGGCGCCCGGCTCGAAGCCCAGCGCACGGTCGCACACCAGGCCGCGAAAGCGCGGGTGCGCGCGCAGCCGCTGCATCAGCGCAAAGCAGAAGGCATGGCAATCGGCCACCGCCTCGTCGCGGCTGAAGATGCCGCCGGCCAGGCGCCCGGCCAGGCCCTGCAGCACCGGCTCGTGGGCCAGGCACTGCGCCACGTCCCAGCGCTGCTGCACGGCATCGTCGGGCGCCGGGCCGGCCGGCAGGCCGGCACTGGCCCGCGCCAGCAGCGCCGGCGTGCGGTAGACCACCAGCTTGCCCGGCTGCTGCCAGGCAAAGGGCGGCAGCTGCTGCTGCGCCATCAGCGCGTGCAGGCAGGCGCGGCTGTGTTCACCCAGGCGCGCCAGGCGCTGCGTGGTGCGGCGGTTCACGCTGCCGCGGCAGCGCGCCACAAACTGCGCCAGCCAGCGCCACTGCGCGCCATCGGCCTGCGGCTTCCAGCGCAGCGGGCCGTCGCGCTCGAGCAGCCATTGCAGCGCCTTCACCGGCACGCCGGCATCGGCCAGCGGCGACACGTAGCGGTAGCTCAGCTGCCCGCCATTGCGCAGGCTGGTGCCCTGGGCCACGCCGCTGCGGTCAAGCAGGGTCACCGACCAGCCGGCCTCGGCCAGAAACCAGGCGCTGGTGATGCCCACCACGCCCGCGCCCACCACACACACCTCACCCGGCATACCGAACGCTGCTCTCCCCGGCCCATCGGCCGCGCCACACGATGCCGGCAAGCCTAGGGGCTGCGCGCGGCCAAGGCCAATGCCGGCTCGGGCCAGGGGCATAACCGGGCCGCATGCCGCGGCCCAGGCGCCGGCCGGCGGCGCTGGCCGCGGGGGCTGCGCCGATGCCGCCATCACCTTTGGCGACAATGCCGGGCATGAACCCGCCCCTGCTTCCGTTCAAGTCCGTGCGCTACGCCGGCACCGCCCCCGGCACCCGCCTGATCGTCACCGGTGCCGTGCATGGCAACGAGGTGTGCGGCACGCAGGCCATCGGCCGCCTGATCGACGAGATCGACCGCGGCGAGGTGCGCATCTCGCGCGGCGTGCTGACCCTGGTGCCGGTGACCAATCCGCTGGCCCATGCCAAGGGCGTGCGTGCCGGCGACCGCAACCTCAACCGCGCCCTCGGCCCCACCGCGATCCCGCGCGAGTACGAAGACCACGTGGCCAACTGGCTGTGCCCGCTGCTGGCCGAGCACCAGGTGCTGCTCGACCTGCACTCGTTCCAGAGCGCCGGCCGGCCCTTCGTGATGGTGGGCCCGCGCGACAACACCGGCCCGGTGGAGCCCTTTGCCCAGGCCGCGCGCGAAGAAGCGCTGGTGCGCCACCTGGGCGTGGACCGCGCGGTGGACGGCTGGCTGGGCACCTACGCCGCCGGCGTGGCACGGCGCCGCGCCGAGGCCGGCGCGGCCGCCGCCACGCTGGATCTGAACCCCAACTACGGCGTCGGCACCACCGAGTACATGCGTGCCATGGGCGGCTGCGCGCTGACGCTCGAATGCGGCCAGCACGAGGACCCCGCCGCGCCCGAGGTGGCCTACCGCGCGATCCGCAACACGCTGGCCCACCTGGGCCTGACCGACGAGGTGGCGCCGGCGCCGGTGGCGGCGATCGAGGCCTTGTCGCTGCATGCCGTGATCGACAAGCGCCATGCCGACGACCGCTTTGCACGCGAATGGCGCAGCTTTGACGCGGTGGACGCCGGCGAGCTGATCGGCGTGCGCGCCGATGGCGAGGAGGTGCGCGCACCGGGCGCCGGGCGCATCGTGTTTCCCAACGCCCGGGCGGCGGCGCGCAACGAGTGGTTCTACCTGGCGCAGCCTTCGGCGCGGTTTTGATCGTTGGGGTGGGTTGAGCTGGCTGGCCTGGATCTTTTTGGTGGCCTGACGGCTGGGGTTTTGCGTGGCTCGTTGCAGCGCGCCGGGTGTTCGCCCCGGCGGGCGACCTACTTTCTTTTGGCGAAAAGAAAGTAGGCAAAGAAAGCGCATCCCAACTTTCCGACACCACTGAGCATCTTGCTCGGTGCATCGAGGCGGGCGCCTCGCCCGCCCCGCGGGCTCGAACATAGCCAGCCGGAGACGCATGTAGCCGGTCCACGCGCGCGGGCCCCCGATCAAGACTTGCGGGCGCAGCGTGGTGTGGGAAGGGCTTGGTTCTGGCTTTGGTCAATGCTGGTGCCAGGCCATCGCCCCGTCCATGATCCAGGCGCTCTGTCCGTGGCACGGCCTGCCCAACTGCGGCGAGCAGCCAGAGCCTTCACAGATGAGCGGCCATGCCATCGGCGGCGATGTGTCCGTCACCAAGCCCCATGTCGGCAGCCTGTTCGAGCCCGCCGGGCGGGCGAGGCGCCCGCCCCGATGTGGGACAAGCGGCACGGCGGTGTCGGAAAGTTCAATGCACTTTCTTTGCCTACTTTCTTTTCGCGAAAAGAAAGTAGGTCGCCCGCCGGGGCGAAAACCCGGCGCGATGCAGCGAGCCACGCAAGACCCAGCGCATTGAACCCGCGCACCGGCCAGCCCAGGCGGCTCAAGCCCCGCCCAGCCCCCAACACCCGCTCAAACCGGCCCTTTTTCGCGGCTTTGGTCAGCGCCCCCCCATGAAACCATGGCGGGGCCCTAACCGGAGATCGTCCGCGTGTTCCCGTTCACTCGTCCCCCGCTGCTGCCAGGCTGGATCGGTTGCGCACCGCAAGGTGGGCACACCGCGCTGGCCCTTGTGCAGCCGGCTGCCACTGGCGGCCGGCCGGCCGTGCGCTGGGCCGTGCACGAGGCCTGGGACGGGCCGGCGAGCGCCCTGCGCCGGCTGCGCGGGCCGCATGCGCTGGCCCGCCACCGCCGCGTGGCCCTGCTCGAACGCGGCCAGTACCTGTGCCAGAGCATGGATGCGCCGGCCGAGGTGGGCCGTGCCGACTGGGCCGCCGCGGTGCGCTGGCAGCTCAAGGACAGCGTCGACTTCGCGGTCGACACCGCCGCCATCGACGTGCTGGCGGTGCCGTCCGGTGCCAGCTACCGGCCGCAGCCGCAGCTGATTGCCGTGGCCGCGGCCGAGCAGCATGTGCGGCCGCTGATCACCGGCGCCCACGATGCCGGCCTGCCCTGGAGCGCGGTGGACGTGGCCGAGACCGCGCTGCGCAACCTGGCGCTGCTGGTGCAGCCCGAAGGCCGCGCGCTGGCCCTGCTGCATTGCCAGCCCAGCCACGCCACGCTGGTGGTCACCTACGCCGGCGAGCTGCTGTCGACGCGGCAGATGGACCTGGCCGCCGAGCAGTTCGTGGCCAGCGACGAGGCCGTCCGCCAGCGCGCCTTCGACCACGCCGGCCTGGAGCTGCAGCGCACGCTGGACGGCATCGAGCGCGCCTATGGCCAGGTCACGCTGGCCCAGCTGCTGATCACCCCGATGCCCGGCGTGGCCGAGCTGGCCGCGCACCTGGGCCCGCTGCTGTACGTGCCGGTGGCGCCGCTGGATCTGGCCGAGGCGCTGGACTGGACCGCCGTGCCCGAGCTGGCGGCCGATGCCGCCGCCTTGAACCGCGTGCTGCTGGCCATTGGCGCCGCGCTGCGCGACGACTGAGGGCAGACCGCATGGCCCAGCAGCTCAACCTCTACGACCCGCGCTTCGCACCGCAGCCGCAGCGTTATGCCGCCCACCACGGCCTGCTGGGCATGCTGCTGGTGCTGGGCCTGTGCAGCGTGCTCGGTGCCGGCCTGCGCATCGCCGCCTCGCACCAGGTGCAGCAGGCCCAGCAGCACGAAGGCGGCCTGACGCCCCTGCGCCAGCAGCTGGCGGCCCAGGACCCGCGCGCCACGCCCGCGGCGGCCGGCGACGCCGAGCTGCAGACGCTGCGCCAGCACGATGCCGGGCAGCGCCGCATCCTGGCCGCCTTGCAGGCCGGTGTGGCCGGCGTGCGCGAAGGCCCGTCCGACTACCTGGCGGCGCTGGCGCGCCAGGCCAATGGCGCGGTGTGGATCACCGGCTTCAGCATTTCCGAGGACGGCCAGTCGCTCGAGCTCGAGGGCCGCATGCTCGACTCGGCCGCCCTGCCCGACTACCTGCGCCGCCTGAACGCCGAGCCGCGCTTTCGCGGCCGGCCCTTCGCGCAGCTGAACATGCGCAGCACCGAGCTCAGCGCCCAGGCGCTGCAGACCGGTGGCAGCAGCGCGCCGGCCACCACCGATTTCGCGCTGCGCTCGTCGATCGCCGCGTCGGGAGCACAGCCATGACGCCGACCCTGGGCCGCGAGGCCCTCTCGGCCCGGCTGTCGGCACGCCTGTCGACGCCGCTGCGCCAGTGGCAGCGCCGCTTTGATGAACGCACGCCGCGCGAGCGCCTGATGCTGATCGGCGCCGGCCTGGCCGCGGCGCTGGCGCTGGGTGACCTGCTGTGGATCTCGCCGGCGCTGGGTGCGCTGCAGGCCGCGCGCCTGCGCGCCCAGACCGCGCTGACGGCGAAACAGTCGGCACTGGCCGACCTGCAGCGCCTGCAAAGCGTGGACAGCGCCCGCAGCCTGCAGCTCAAGGCCGAGCTGGGCAGCTGGCGCCAGAAGGTGCGCGAAGGCGACACCGCGCTGCGCCAGCACCAGGACACGCTGATCGGCTCCGAACGCATGGTCGAGCTGCTCGACCAGGTGCTCAGCCGCCACGGCAGCCTGCGCGTGCGCGCACTGCGCTCGCTGGGCCGCACCGATCTGCTGGCCGCCGCGGCCGGTGCCGGCCAGGCACCGCTGGGCGTGATGAACCTGCCCGCCACAGCCGGCCCCGCGGCGGGCCCCGCCACGCTCGGCACCGCGACGCCTTCGCTCTACCGCCATGGCGTGGAGATCACGCTCGAAGGCAGCTTTGGCGAGCTGCTGGCCTATCTGCGCACGCTGGAGGCCATGCCCCAGCACGTGCTGTGGGGCGGCCTGCAGATGAAGACCCAGTACCCCAGCACGGTGATGACGCTGCGCCTGTACACGCTCAGCCGCGACCGCCACTGGCTCGAGATATGAACCGCCCCGCCCAGCGCCGCAGCGGCCTGGCCGCCTGCGGCCAGCCCCTTTCCCCCGACCCCGTGCCCCGGAGCGCCACCATGCCCAGCCTGCCGCCGAGCTTTACCCTGCCCGCGCTGCGGCGCCAGCTGCGCCCGGCTTTTGCCGGCCTGGTGGCGCTGAGCGCCATCATCGGCGCGGCTGTGGTGGTGGCGGCGCAACCGTCGCCGCTGCTGTCCGACCCCACCCGTCCGCCCGCGGCCGTGGCCGCCGCGGCGGCGGCAGCGGTGGCGGGGCCGGCGGCCTCGGGCCGGGTGCAGCCGGCCGGTGCCGGCCTGGCCGTGGCGCGCAGCGATGCCGCGGCACCGGCGCTGCGCCTGCAGTCGCTGCGCATGCCGGCCAAGGGCCCGGCCAGTGCGCTGATCGACGGCCGCGAGGTCAAGCTGGGCGACGCGGTGGGCGAGCGCGTGGTGGCCGCCATCGACGCCGACGGCGTGCTGCTGCGCGGCAGTGCGGCGCGCGCCGGCGACACCTCGGGCGACCGCCGCCTGCGCCTGCTGGGCGGCGACGAGAAGCAGCCGCCCGGAACCATCCAGATCACCCGCAGCGCCCGCTGGCAGCCGCAGGCCGAGCCCCTGCCGGCCGATGCCGCGCTGGCCGGCGCACCCGTGCCGCCGCGCGCCGCCCCGGTCTCGCTGGCCGAAAGGACCCGTCCATGACTTGCCACCGCGCTGGCCGGCACCGCACCGGCCCATGGCCAGGCGGCTGCGGCTGCAGCAGCGGCCAACCCGGGCGCAGCGCTCAACCCGGCCGCCGCATCGGCCACCCCGGCCGCCGCGCTGGTCCACACGCCGCAGCCGGCAGCCGCTGCGGCCGCGGGCGCCGCCGCCCCGGTCGCCACCCATTCGGCAACCAATTCGGCAACCAATTCGGCCACCACCCCGGCCGCCGACGAGCCCCCGCTGACGCCGCCCACACCGCTTTCCGCAGCCACCAGCACGGTGGTGATCACTGCACGCGCCATGCCGCGCATCGTGGTCACGCCGCTGCCGCCGGTGGCCGCCCGCAGCGACAAGACAGCCCACAGCGACCAGCCCGCCGGCCCCGACCGGACCGACAAAACCGAGCCGGCCGCCGCCGACCCGAACGACAGCGCCGCAGCGCTGGCGCCGTCGCAGGTGACGCCGGCGCCGGCCCAGGCGGCCGCGCAGCCGCTGCAGCTGGCCGCCGCGGCGCCGAACGCGCCACGTGGCCTGGCCGAGCCGCGCTTCGACCTGTCGGTCAACAACGCGCCGGCCGCGCAGGTGTTTCTGCAGCTGGCCCAGGGCACGCACTACAACATGCTGGTCTCGCCCGAGGTGGCCGGCACGCTGTCGATCACGCTGAAGGACACCTCGGTGCCCGAGGCGCTGGACACGCTGCGCGAGCTGTTCGGCTACGACTTCCGCATTGCCGGCAACCGCATCTTCGTCTACTCCAACGCGGTGCAGACGCGGCTTTACCGGGTCAACTACCTGCCCGGCCGCCGCCAGGGCGAGAGCGATCTGCGCGTGACCAGCAGCGCCATCACGCAAACCAGCGGCCCGAGCAGCAGCAGCGGCAACAGCAGCAATGGCGGCATGCCGCAGCGGCCGAACGACAACGCCCAGGTGCGCACCACCTCGGACGCCAACTTCTGGCAGGAGGTGCAGTCCTCGCTGGTGGCCATGGTGGGCAGCCAGGGCGGGCGCAGCGTGGTGCTCAACCCGGCCGCCGGCGTGGTGGTGGTGCGTGCCACCCCGGCCGAGCTGCGCCAGGTGGAGGGCTACCTCAAGGTGGTGCAGCTGGCCATCGAGCGCCAGGTGATGCTGGAGGCCAAGATCATCGAGGTGGTGCTCAGCAAGGACGCGCAAAGCGGCGTCAACTGGGCCGGCTTCGGCAAGCTGCCGGGCAGCAACACCCGGTTCAGCGTCGGCACGGCCGCGCCGGGCACCACGCTGAGCGGCAATGCCAGCGTGCCGCTGACCAGTGCCGACGGCACGCGCATCGCGCCGGGCCTGGACATCGCCGCCGGCTCGCTGGGCCGCGGCTTCTACGGCCTGGCCTTCCAGGCGGCCAACTTTGCCGCGCTGCTGAACTTTCTCGAGACCCAGGGCAGCGTGCAGGTGCTCTCGAGCCCGCGCATCGCCACGCTCAACAACCAGAAGGCGGTGCTGAAGGTGGGCTCCGACGAGCTCTACGTCACCGGCATCACCTCCAGCACCACCACCGCCGGCAACAACGCGGTGAGCTCGCCCTCGGTGACGCTGCAGCCCTTCTTCTCGGGCATCTCGCTCGACGTGACGCCGCAGATCGACGAGGCCGGCAACGTGATGCTGCATGTGCATCCGACGATCAGCGTGGTCACCGAGAAGAGCAAGAACATCGACCTGGGCGCTCTGGGCAACTACAAGCTGCCGCTGGCCGCCAGCACCGTGAACGAGACCGACTCCATCGTGCGCGTGCGCGACGGCCAGATCGTGGCCATTGGCGGCCTGATGAAGCAGGAGTCGCACAACGAGCGCACCGGCATGCCGGTGCTCAGCGACGCGCCGGTGGTCGGCAACCTGTTCAAGCAGACCAGCGTGGTGACCAGCAAGCGCGAGCTGGTGATCCTGCTCAAGCCCTCGGTGATCCGCCAGGACGGCCCGTGGCCCGAGGCCATGCCGGTCACGCAATGAGCCCCCCGCAAAGCCTCTCCGCGGCGGCCGCCGGCCCGGCGACGCCTCATGGCGACCTGAGGTTCTGACATGGCCCGCCCCGAACGTGTCCGCCTCGGCGACCTGCTGATCCAGGAGGCGCTGATCACTGCCGCGCAGCTCGACGAGGCCCTCGTCGAGCAGAAGAAGACCGGGCGCAAGCTCGGCCGCATCTTCATCGACCGGCAGTGGGTCACCGAGGTGCAGATCGCGCGGGCCCTGGCCCGCCAGCTGCGCGCGCCCTTCATCGACCTGGCCAACACCCCGCCCAGCGCCGAGCTGGCCGCGCTGCTGCCCGAGATGCATGCGCGCCGGCTGCGCGCGCTGCCCATCGTCGACGCCGCCGGCACGCGCCGCGTGGCCATGGCCGACCCCACCGACCTGGCGGCCTACGACGAGGTCACCCGCCTGGCCAAGGTCGAACTCGACCTGGCCGTGGTGGCCGAGACCCAGCTGCTGGCCGCGCTCGACCGCGTGTACCGCGGCGGCGACGAGATTGCCGGCCTGGCGCGCGAGCTGACCAGCGAGATCGCCAGCGTCGAGGACGAGATCGGCGACATCCTGGGCCTGACCGCCACCACCGCCGAAGACGCGCCGGTGGTGCGCCTGCTCAGCTCGATGTTCGAGCAGGCGCTGCGCATGCGCGCCAGCGACATCCACATCGAGCCGCAGGACCGGCTGCTGCGCATCCGCTTTCGCATCGACGGCGTGCTGCATGTGCAGACCGAGGCCGATGCCAAGATCGCCGTGGCCGTGGCGCTGCGCCTGAAGCTGATGAGCGGGCTCGACATCTCCGAGAAGCGCCTGCCGCAGGACGGCCGCTTCCACGTCAAGCTCAAGGCCGGCGCGCTGGACGTGCGCATCTCCACGCTGCCCACCCAGCATGGCGAATCGGTGGTGATGCGGCTGCTCAACCACAACGCCGGCCTGCTGCAGCTGCGCGGCATGGGCCTGCCGGCGCCGCTCAACGCGGCCATCGAGCGCGCGCTGGCGCGGCCCAACGGCCTGATCCTGGTGACCGGGCCCACCGGCAGCGGCAAGACCACCACGCTGTACGCCGCACTGAACCAGCTGAACAACAGCGAACGCAAGATCATCACCGTGGAAGACCCGGTGGAGTACCGCCTGCCCGGCCTGAACCAGGTGCAGGTGATGGAGAAGATCGACCTGAGCTTTGCGCGCGTGCTGCGCGCCGCACTGCGCCAGGACCCCGACGTGATCCTGATCGGCGAGATGCGCGACCAGAACACCGCCGAGATCGGCCTGCGCGCGGCCATGACCGGCCACCTGGTGCTGAGCACCCTGCACACCAACGACGCGCTGTCCACCCCGCTGCGCCTGGTCGACATGGGCGTGCCGCGCTACATGGTGGCCATGTCGCTGCAGCTGGTGCTGGCGCAGCGCCTGGTGCGCACCCTGTGCCCGGCCTGCGCCCAGCCGCACACGCCCGAGCCCGGCCAGCTGGGCTGGCTGCGCCAGTTGCTGGGCGCCGAGGGCATGGCCCCGGCCGACGTGGACGCCGCCCTGGCCGGCCTGCGCGCCGGACGCGGCTGCAGCGAGTGCAACCACACCGGCTACAGCGGCCGCACCGGCGTCTACGAATTCGTGGAGATGACCCACGAGCTGGTCGAGGCCATGGCCGACGACGACCCGATCCGCTTCATGCAGGCGGGCCGCCGCCAGATGGCCGGCGCCACGCTGCGCCGCGATGCGCTGCGCCTGGCCCTGGCCGGCCGCACCACGCTGGACGAGGTGATGCGCGTGGGCAGCGAGCTGGATTGACATGACCCGCTTTGCCTACACCGGCCAGGGCGCCGGCGGCCCGGTGAGCGGCGAGCTCGACGGCGCCGATGCGGCCGGCGTGGCCAGCGCGCTGCAGGCGCGCGGCATCACGCCGCTGCGCATCACGCCCGCCAGCGCCGGCGCGCCGGCCGCCGCGCCGGGCCGTGCCGCGGCCGGGGCGTCGTCCGGTGCCGCCGGCAGCGCCAACGGCCCGTGGTGGCGGCGCACCCGGGTGGGTGCCACCGACCTGATGCTGTTCTCGCGCCAGCTGCACACCCTGCTGCGCTCGGGCGTGCCCATCCTGCGGGCGCTGGCCGGGCTGCAGGAAAGCAGCGTCAACCCGGCCATGAAACACACGCTGGCCGAGGTGCGCCACAGCCTGGAATCGGGCATCGAGCTGTCGAAATGCCTGGCCCAGCAGGCCGGCGTCTTTGACGCCTTCTACGTGGCCATGGTGCGCGTGGGCGAGATGACCGGCCGGCTCGACGAGGTGTTCATGCGCCTGTTCTCGCACCTCGAGTTCGAGGCGCTGATGTCGCAGCAGGTCAAGTCGGCGCTGCGTTACCCGATGTTCGTGATCAGCGCGATGGTGGTGGCCATCGGCGTGATCAATGTGCTGGTGATCCCCGCCTTTGCCGATGTGTTCAAGAGCTTCGGCGCGCAGCTGCCACTGGCCACGCGGGCCCTGGTGGCGGCCAGCAACTTCACGCTGCAGTGGGGCTGGGCGCTGCTGCTGCTGGCCACCGCCACGGTGGTGGGCGTGAAGCGCTGGGTGACCACGCCCGAGGGCCGCGTGGCCTGGGACCGCTGGCTGCTGGGCCTGCCGCTGGCCGGCCCGATCGTGCACAAGGCCACGCTGTCGCGCTTTGCGCGCAGCTTCTCGCTGGCGCTGAAGAGCGGCGTGCCGATCGAGCAGGCCCTGACCATCGTGGCGCAGACCGTGGACAACGCCCACATCGGCCGCAAGGTCGACGGCATGCGCGAGGCGGTGGAGCGTGGCGACACCATCCTGCGCGCCGCCGTGGCCACCGGGGTGTTCACGCCGGTGGTGCTGCAGATGATCGCCGTGGGCGAGGAGACCGGTGCGGTCGACGAGTTGATGGACGAGATCGCCACCCTCTACACCAGCGACGTGCAGTACGAACTGAAGACGCTGTCGCAGCAGATCGAGCCGATCCTGATCGCCTTTCTGGGCGTGATGGTGTTGGTGCTGGCGCTGGGCGTGTTTCTGCCGATGTGGGATCTGGGCCGGGTGTCGCTCAAGAAGTGAGCGCAGCCGGCCGATATCCCGCGCAGGCCGGTTCGAAACCTTTCCGAGCGGCTGGTCCGCAGGTTTCCATTTCTTCTCCTCATGCTGCAGTCTGGAGCGCCTCCATGAAAAAACGCCAATCCGGTTTCACGATGATCGAGCTGATCGTCGTCATCGTCGTATTGGGCATCCTGGCTGCCACGGCCCTGCCCAAGTTCATCGACATGAGCAGCGACGCCAAGAGCGCCGCGCTGCAGGGCGTCACCGGCGCGGCAGCCAGCGCCATGACGATCAACTTCAGCGGCTGCGCCGTCACCGCGCACGACAGCACCGGCGCCAACGCCAGCAAGTGCCGCAAGGTCGACAACTGCAACGATCTGCCCAGCCTGCTGCAGGGCGGGGCCCTGCCGTCGGGCTACACCATTGCCGATGGCGCGCTGGGCGACGGCAGCCACAGCGCCGCCGGCAACGGCGTCGAGGGCACCTGCAGCATCAGCCAGACCGGCACCAGCACGCCCGCCACCTTCACCGGCATTTCGGCCGGTAACTGAGGCCGCGCCACCACGGCGCGGGCCCAGATGCACCGACTCCTGCACGCGCTGGCGCTGCTGTGCGCCCTGCTTGGCAGCCTGCTGCCGGCACCGGCCTTCAGCGCCATCCAGTTCGTCAGCGCCAGCAGTGGCCGCAATGACTGGATTCCCAATGGCGGCCTGCCCGGCGCGCTGACCATCGCGCGCCCGGCCAACGTGCGCCCGGGCATGGCCCTGGTGGCCTCGATCGCCGCGCGGCCGCAGGCCATGACCGTGGTGGTGCCCGCGGGCTGGGTGCAGATGACCTTCACCAACCAGTCCAACGGCGGCTCGGCCACCCCGCCCTACGGCATGACGCTGGTGACGTACTACAAGATCGCCACCCCCAGCGAGCCGGCCAGCTACACCTGGACGTTCGCCAACCCCTCGGGTTACGGCGGCGCCGCCGCCGGCGGCATCCTGGCCTACAACGGCATCGACACCGCCGGCGGCACGCCGATCGACAACAACGGCACGGCCTGGAGCGCCACCACTGACGGCCACAGCCTCAGCCACGGCACCAGCGGCATCACCACGGTGAGCGCCGACACGCTGGTGATCGCCTCGATCGCCTACCTGTCGGCCGGCACCTTTGGCCCGCCCAGCGGCATCAGCGGCCTCACCCAGCGCCTGCAGCAGTCGGCGCCCAACTACGCCAACAGCGTGGGCGTCACGGTGCAGATGTCGAGCGTGCCGATGCCAGCGGCCGGCCCGGTGGGCGGCGTGTCGGCCACCGCCGCGGCCGACCCCGACCACGGCGTCGGCCACCTGATGGCGCTGAAGGCCTCGCTGATCGACCCGTCGGTCACGCTCACCCGCAGCGGCCCGCTGATGCCCGGCGGCAACGGCAGCTACGCCATCCGCGTCACCAACGACGGCCTGCAGACCGAGCCCGGCCCGCTGACCGTGATCGACACCCTGCCAGCCGGCCTGGCCTACAGCAGCCACAGCGGCAGCGGCTGGAGCTGCAACCGCGCGGGCCAGGTGCTGACCTGCACGCGCAGCGGCGCGCTGGCGCCCGGCGCGTCGGCGCCCGATCTCACGCTCAACGTCAGCGTGAACACCGGCGCCAGCGGCACGCTGAGCAACACCGTCACCGTGTCGGGCACCGGCGGCGACAGCAATGTCCAGAACAACACTGCCGTCAA
Organism: Aquabacterium sp. OR-4; assembly: GCF_025290835.2. Classification (NCBI taxonomy): domain Bacteria; kingdom Pseudomonadati; phylum Pseudomonadota; class Betaproteobacteria; order Burkholderiales; family Sphaerotilaceae; genus Pseudaquabacterium; species Pseudaquabacterium prasiolae. The sequence continues at coordinate 1,075,292 of NZ_JAOCQD020000002.1, forward strand.
CCACTACGCCGTGCCCACCCCGCCCTGGGCCTGGTGGGCGCTGGACGAAACCAGCTGGGGGGTGGTGGCCGATGCCAGCGGCAATGCCCGCCCGGCCACCGGCCTGGGCACGGCCGCGCCCACCGGCACCACGGTGCCCAGCCCGCCCGGCCAGGCCGTGGCCGGCAACCCCGGCACCTGCGGCGCGGCCAGCATCCCGGCGGCCAGCAGCGCCACCGGCATCCACACCCTGGTCAATCCCAACACGCTGGGCCAGGCCGGCACGCTGGCCTTCTGGTATGCCGGCAGCAGCACCTGGAACGACGGCAACTCGCGCATGCTGTTCGACGCCAGCCTGGATTCCGTGCTGGGCGACCGCCACTTCTTCCTGGCCAAGGACGGCAACGGCCAGCTGGTGTTCTCGCTGCAGGACAGTGCCGGCGCCACTGCCACCGCCACCAGCAGCAGCTACGGCTACCCGGCCAACGAGTGGCACCACATCACCGTGAGCTGGAACCTGGCCACCGGCACGCTGGCCGTCTATGTGGACGGCACGCTGGCCGCCAGCGCCAGCGGCGGGCTCAACGGCCAGCTGGGCACGCTGGCCACGCTGTACGTGGGCTCGCAGCGCATGGCCAATGTGGGCGGCACGCCGGCGGCCTACGGCAGCAACAGCGCCAACGGCTACATCGACGAACTGCGGCTGTACAACAGCGCGCTCAGCGCGCTGGAGATCGAGTCGCTGCCGGCGCTCAGCCATGCCTGCAGCATCGGCATCGACCACTACGAGATCAACCTGCCCAGCAGCGCCGTGAGCTGCCTGGCCAGCACCGTCACCATCACCGCCTGCAGCAATGCCAGCAGCCCCTGCACCGCACCGGCCGGCACGCTCAACGGGCGCAGCGTCACGCTGCTGGCGGCCGGCGGCACGCTGGCCTCGTCGAGCCTCGTCTTCGACGCCAGCGGCCGGGTCAGCACCGCGCTGAGCCATCCCGCGGCGGTGGATGGCGCGGTGGGCACGGTCACGCTGCTGCTGCCCGACGTGCTGCCCGCCAACGCCACCCAGTGCTGCCCCAACGGCAGCAGCTGCAGCGCCAGCAGCAGCTGCACCATCACCTACAGCACCGCCGGCTTCGTGATCGCCGCAGCCAGCGGCGGTGCCGCCACGCCGGTGGCCACGCAGACCGCCGGCGTGGCCGCCAGCCATGTGCTGCGCGCGGTCAGAACCAACACCAGCACCCAGGCCTGCGAGGCCGCGCTCACCGGCAGCCAGAGCGTGAACTGGGCCTACCAGTGCAACAACCCGGCGCTGTGCAGCAGCGGCAACCGCCTCACGGTCAGCGGCAGCAGCGCGGTGGCGGTGGCCGGCAATGCCGCGCCCACCTGGCTGGACAGCACCGCGGTGCCGATGCACTTCGACGCCAACGGCAATGCGCCGTTCAGCATCGCCCTGGCCGATGTGGGCCAGATCACGCTGCAGGCCAGCAAAGCGGCCGGCGGCACGCTGGCCGCGCCGCTGTCGGGCAGCAGCAATGCCTTCGTGGTGCGGCCTGCGGGCTTTGCCGTGTCGGGCGTGAAGTGCACGCTGTACGCCGCCGGCGAATGCGCCACCGCCAGCCTGGCCAGCCCGGGCCACAACCCGGGCGCGGCCGATGCCGGCGGCAGCGCCTTCATGCCGGCCGGCAAGGCCTTCTCGGCCACGGTGACGGCGGTGGACACGGCCGGCAATGCCCTGCCGGCCTATGGCCGCGAGCTGCCGCCCGAGGGGGTGAAGCTGGCCGCCACGTTGCTGCAACCGGCCGGCGGCGCGGCGCCGGCGCTGCTCAACGGTGGCCTGTTCGGCGTGTTCACCAATGGCGCGGCCACGGCCAGTGCGCTGATCTACCCCGAGGTGGGCGTGATCGCGCTGACACCCAGCGTGGCCGATGGCAGCTACCTCGGCACCGGCGATGTGCTCGGCGCGGCCTCGGGCCCGGTGGGCCGCTTCACGCCGCACCACTTCGCGATCAGCGCCACGCCGGCCTGCGGCGCCAGCTTCAGCTATGCCGGCCAGCCCTTTGCCGTGAGCCTGACCGCGCGCAACGGCCTGGCGGTGCCCGCCACCACCGTCAACTACGCGCACCACGCCAGCGCCGCCGCCCGCTTTGCGCGCGCGGTGGGCTTCAGCGAGGGCCTGGCGCTGGGCCTGGGCAGCTTTGCCGGCAGCGGCGTGCCGGCCAGCGGCTTTGCCGGCGGCGTGGGCAGCGGCAGCGCCAGCTACAGCTTCAGCAGCAAGACCACCGCGCCGCAGCTGCTGACCGTGCGCGCCACCGATGCCGACGGCGTCAGCTCGGCCGGCGGGGTCGAGCCGGCCATGCTGCTGCGCAGCGGCCGGCTGCGCCTGAGCAATGCCTTCGGCAGCGCCAAGACCAGCCTGCAGGTGCCGCTGAGCCTGGACTACTGGAGCGGCCTGGCCTGGCTGGTGAGCGCCGACGACAGCTGCACCACGCTGAGCCCGGCCCATGTGGCCCTGAGCAACCCGCGCGATGCCAGGGGGGCGGCCAGCGCCGCCGGCACCACGGTCAGCGCGGTGGCCCTGGTGGCCGGCCGCGGCATGCTCACCCTCAGCGCGCCCACGCCGGCCGGCCATTCGCTCACCGTCGACCTGGCGCTCAACCTGGGTAGCACCGGCAGCGACCAGTCCTGCCAGGCCAGCCACCCGGCCAGCACCGGCGCCGCCCAGCCCTGGCTGCGCAGCGCCAACGGGGCCTGCGCCGCCACCGCCGACCGCGACCCCGCCGGCCGCGCCAGCTTCGGCATCTACAGCCCCGAGTCGCGCAAGGCCGTGCACGTGAGGGAGATGTTCTGATGAACTGCGCCGTACCCGCGGTGTGCTGAGCGCCCGGCGGGCCGGGTGGCGGCCGGCCCTCTGGCTGGCCGGCCTGCTGCTGGGCCTGGGCGGCCTGATGCCGGCGGCGCAGGCGGCCATCACCGAGGTGGTGTGGGGCACCTTTGCCACCAGCAGCAGCGGCAACGTGAGCAGCGCCACCGTGCCCACCCGCGGCATCGGCGCCACGCTGGCCACCGGCGACGTGGGCATTGCGGTGATCTCGCTGCGCACCACCGGCACGGTCACGCCGCCGGCCGGCTGGACCCTGCTGGCCGACCGCAGCGAGGGCGGCACGCTGCGCTCGCTGGTCTACCTGCGCGTGATCACCAACCCCAGCACCGAGCCCACCACCCACACCTGGAGCTTTCCGGCCACGCGCGTGGTGGCCTCGGGCATGCTGCTGCGCGGCGTGGACACCGCCAACCCGGTGCAGGTGGGCGACAGCTGGGGCGATGCCGGCAGCGGCAACGTGGTCACGCTGCCCGGCATCACCAGCAGCAGCGACGGCGTGCTGCAGTTCGGCGTCAGCGTGCTGGGCAATGCGCCGGCCAGCTTCAGCACGCCCTCGGGCAGCACCGAGCGGGTGGACACCGTGTCCAACAACGCCAGCAGCGGCGTCAGCCATGCCATCCACACCCGGCTGGAGGCCAGCGCCGGTTCGCTCAACACCGCGCGCAGCAGCACCGCCACGCTGGGCGGCCCGCGCATCGGCTTCATGCTGGGCCTGAACCCGGCGCCGCCGGCGCCCACGCTGCACCGCATCGAGATCCGCCACGGCAGCGGCCAGGGCCTCACCTGCCAGGCCAGCACGCTCACCGTGGTGGCCTGCGCCAATGCCGCCTGCACCAGCTTCTACAACGGCGGCGTCAACGGCGTGCTCACCGCCACCGGCAGCGGCCAGACGGTGAACTGGCCCGACGGCGCCAGCTTCGACATCGCGCCCGGCAGCCACACGGTGAGCAAGCGCATCCAGCAAACCACCGCCGGCAGCACCACGCTGGGCGTGCAGTTCGCCAACCCGGCGGCCGGCTGCAACTTCGGCAGCCCCGCCTGCACCTGGACCTCGCGCAACAGCGGCTTCGTGTTCGACGTGCCCGACCATGTGGCCGGCAGCCCGCAAAGCCTGGAGATCACGGCGGTGACCCCGGGCTCGGGCAGCACCGCCTGCGCCGGCAGCTTTGCCAGCGCGCAGCGCGATCTGGTGTTTCGCTGCACGCCGCTCGAGCCGGCCAGCGGCACGCGCGCGGTCAGCGTCAACGGCCAGGCGCTGAATGCCACCGGCAACGCCAACGCCGCCTGCGACGGCAGCGGCCGCAGCCTGCGCATCAGCTTCGACCATCAGGGCCGGGCCAGCCTGCCGGTGAGCTATGGCGACGCCGGCCGCGTGCGCCTGAGCGCCACCTACACCGGCTCGAGCGCCACCGGCGACAGCGGCCTGGTGATCAGCGGCAGCGACAGCTTCATCGCCGCGCCGGCATGGTTCAAGGTGGCGGCGCAGGCCGGCCCGCTGCGCGCCGGCAGCCCCTTTTCAGCCACCGTCACGGCCCACAACGCCGCGGGCGCGGCCATGCCCAACTACGGCCGCGAGAACAACCCCGAGGCGGTGACGCTGGGCTTCGTGCGCCTGCAGCCCACCGGCAGCGGCGCGGTGGACGGCAGCTTCAGCGGCACCCGCACGCTGGCCAGCTTCTCGGGCGGCGCGGCCAGCGTCAGCGACCTGGCCTGGAGCGAGGTGGGCCGCGGCGACCTGGTGGCGCGCCTGGCCAATCCCAGCTACCTGGACTCGGGCCTGCGCCCGGTGGGCAGCAGCGCTGGCGACGCGGCCCTGGCCTGCGCGCTGGAAGGGGGCAACTGCAGCCTGCCCGGCGGCGGCAGCGCCACGCTGTACTTCGGCAGTGCCAGTGGCTGGGTGGCGCTGCCCGGCCGCAGCGGCAGCCAGGCCTGCAGCGCGGCTGCGCTCGGCGAGCCCGGGGCCGACAGCGACCGCAGCTGCCTGTACGTGCCCACCAGCGGCAGCGCCACCGGCTCGGTGGGCGACTTCATCCCGCACCACCTGCTGCTGAGCGCCGCCAACGCCTGCGGCAGCTTCACCTATGCCGGCCAGCCCCTGGCGGCCACGCTCACCGCGCGCAATGCGGCCGGCGGCGTGACCCGCAACTTCGACGGCAGCAGCGCCACCACGCCCGGCTTTGCCCAGGCCATCACACTGGCCGCCGCCGGCAGCCCCGGGCCGGCCACGCTGAGCGGCGCCAGCGTGGCGCCGTCGGCCTTCAACGCCGGCGTGGCCAGCGCCACGCCCAGCGTCGGCTTTGCGCAAAAGGCCACCGCGCCGATGGCGCTGGGCCTGCGCGCCAGCAATTCGGCCAGCGGCGGCGCCGCCATCAGCTCGGACGGCCAGCCCGAGCCGACGCTGAACCTGCGCAGCGGCCGCCTGCGCCTGGCCAATGCCTTTGGCAGCGCCCGGTCCGCGCTGCAGCTGCCGCTGACCGTCGAGTACTGGAGCGGCCAGGCCTGGCTGGTCAACAGCGCCGACAGCTGCAGCACCCTGCTGCCCGGCGCCGTGGCGCTGAGCCGGCCGCGCGATGCGCTGGGCCAGGCCAGCGATGCGGCCACCGCGGTCAGCGCGCTGAGCCTGGCCGCCGGGCGTGGCGTGCTCACGCTGGCCGCCCCCACGCCGGCCGGCCGCACGCTCACGGTGGACATTGCCCTCAACCTGGGCGCACTTTCTGCCGATCAAGCCTGTCAGGGCAGCCAGCCAGCCACCGTGGGCGCCGGCCTGCCCTGGCTGCGCAGCCACAACGGGGCCTGCGCGGCCACGGCCGATCGAGACCCCGCCGGCCGCGCCAGCTTCGGCATCCACAGCCCCGAACACCGCAAGCTCGTGCATGTGCGCGACCTCTACTGACCGCCATCCCACCGCCAGCCGCCACAGCGCCCGCCCTGCCCCGCGCCAGGCCGCTGCGGCCGTGCGCGGCTTCACGATGGTGGAGCTGATCGCCACCGTGCTGCTGCTGGGCGTGCTGGCCGCGGTGGCCATGCCGCGCCTGGGCGGCACGCTGGCGCTGGGCGGCAGCGCCTGGCGCGACCAGGTCAGCGCCACGCTCAAGACGGCGCGCAGCCTGGCCCAGGGCCACCGCCGCCTGGTGTGCGCCAGCGTGGCCACCGGCCAGGTGAGCCTGGCCATTGCCGCCACCAACCCGGCCAGCAGCTGCGGCAGCACGCTCAACGGCGCCGACGGCAGCGCCCGCTGGGCCAGCGACAGCGCCAACCACGCCACCACGCTGACGCCGGCCGGCACGCTGTTTTTCCAGCCCGACGGCCGCATCACCAGCGACGGCGCCGGCCTCAGCCCGCTCAACGCCAGCATCGCCATTGCCGGCGAGAGCGCGATCCACCTCACCGGGCGCACCGGCCATGTCGACTGAGCCCGCAGCCAGGGCGGCCGCGCCGGCCGGCCGCGGTGCGCGCCGCCCGCCGCCCGGCCGGGCCCGGCGCGGCTTCACGCTGCCCGAGGTGATCATCGCCATCGTGGTGCTGGGCGTGGGCCTGGCCGGCGTGCTGCTGGCGCTGCGCACCGCCGCGCGCGGCAGTGCCGATCCGGTGGTGCAGCGCCAGATGCAGGCCATAGCGCAAGAGCTGCTCGAGGAGATCCAGCTCAAGCCCTATGCGGCGGCGGCCAATGCCCCTGCCGCTGGCTGCGCACGCGACAGCTTCAACGATGTGGCCGACTACCACGGCCATGCCAGCACCGGCATCTGCGCGGTGGACGGCACCGTGATCCCGGCGCTGGCCGGCTACAGCCTGGCCATCAGCGTGAGCGGCGGCACGCTGGGCGGCGTGGCCGCGGCACGGCGCATCGTCATCACCGTCACCCAGCCCGCCGGCGGCCACACGCTGCAGCTGGTGGGCTGGCGCACCGACTACGCCTCGTGATGCTGCGCGCCACGATGCCCCCTGCCACCCGGCCGCGCCGGCCGCCGCACCGCGCCCGGGCCGCCGGCCGCGTGCCCGCCGGCTTCACGCTGATCGAGCTGGTGGTCACGCTGGTGCTGATCGGCGTGCTGGGGGCCACGCTGGCGGTGTTCTTCAAGCCGGCCTTCGACATCTACCTGGCCGCGCGCAGCCGCGCCGCCATCACCGCCGACGCCGACCAGGGCCTGCGCCTGATGCTGCGCGATGTGCAGAGCGCGGTGCCCAACTCGATCCGCGCGCCCGGCAGCGAGTGCTTCGAGACCGTGCCCACACTGGGCGGCGGCCGCTACCGCCGCGACACCGACATCGTGACCAGCGGCTCGGCCCCGGTGGACACCGGCAGCAGCACCACGCAGTTCGACGTGCTGACGCCGCTGAGCACCGTGCCGGCGGTGGGCGACTGGGTGGTGGTGGACAACCAGAACGCCGGCGACGTGTACACCGGCAGCAACCGCACCGAGATCACCGCGGTGGCCACACCCAACGCGGCGCATGGGCGACACCGTATCGGCGTGAACGCGATGCAGTTTCCGCTGGGCTACGAGGGCGCGCGCTTCGCACTGGTGCCCAACGCGCAGAAGGCCGTGTTCTACGTGTGCAGCGGCGCCAGCGGCACGCTCGATGCCCAGGGCAACGCGCCGGGCCGGCTGGTGCGCCTGAGCAACTACGGCTTCAACGCCGCCACGCCCACCAGCTGCCCGTCGGCCACCGGCGGCGACGTGGTGCTGACCGGCGTGCGCGCCTGCCGCTTCGTCTACGAGGCCAACCAGGGTGCCACGCAGCAAAGCGGCTTCATCTCGATCCAGCTCGAACTCACCCGCAACGGCGAAACCGCCAGCCTGGTGGTGGGCGCGCATGTGGTGAACATCCCATGAGGCGCACACACCGGCCTCTGAGAGCTGGCCCGGCACGCCGGCGGGCTGGGCCATCGGCACCGGCGCGCGGCCTGGGTGCGGTGGCGGTGATCATCGTGCTGGTCACGCTGGCCGGCCTGGCCGCCGCCGTGCTGCGCCTGGGCCAGCAGGCGCAGATCACCAGCACGCAGGACGTGCTGGCGCTGCGCGCCGCGGCCGCCGCACGCGCCGGCATCGAATGGGGCCTGTACCAGGCCTTCAAGGGCAGCTGGACGAGCTGCAGCAACACCAGCCAGGCACTCGACCTGAATGCCGACCTGGGCATGGTGGTGAGCGTGAGCTGCGACTCGCGCCTGTACAACGAAGGCGAGAGCGCACCCGGCGTGGCGCAGACGCTGCGGGTCTACACCATCGAGGCACTGGCCTGCAATGCGGCGGCGTGCCCGGATGCGGCGGCGGCGGTGCGCACGGGCTATGTGGAGCGGCGGCGGCAGATCCATGCGGTGAATGCGCAGTAGTGCGGGTGCGGCGGGTGCGGCGGGTGCGGCGGGTGCGGCGGTTGCGGCGGGTGCGGCGGTTGCGGCGGTTGCGGCGGTTGCGGCGGTTGCGGCTGTTGCGGCGGTTGCGCGGTTGCGCGGACTTGGCTCGATGCTTGGCGTTGCCCATGGTTCGTTTCACCGCGCCGGGTCTTGCGTGGCTCGCTGCAGCGCGCCGGGGTTTCGCCCCGGCGGGCGACCTACTTTCTTTTCGCGAAAAGAAAGTAGGCAAAGAAAGCGCATTGAACTTTCCGACACCGCACTGCTGCTTCTCGAGCATCGGGGCGGGCGCCTCGCCCGCCCGGCGGGCTCGAACAGGCTGCCGACATGGGGCTTGGTGACGGACACATGGCCGCCGATGGCATGGCCGCTCATCTGTGAAGGCTCCGGCAGCTCGCCGCAAGAAGGCAAGCCGTGCCACGGACAGAGCGCCTGGGCCATGGCCAGGGGCATTGGCCTGGCACCGGCACCAGCACTGACCAAAACCAGAACCAAGACCAAGACCAGCCCACACCACACTGCGCCCGCAAGTCTTGACCGGGGGGCCCGCGCGCGAGGACCGGCTACACCTGCATCCGGCTGGCTATGTTCGAGCCCGCGGGGCGGGCGAGGCGCCCGCCTCGATGCACCAAACAAAATGCTCAGTGGTGTCGGAAAGTTGGGATGCGCTTTCTTTGCCTACTTTCTTTTCGCCAAAAGAAAGTAGGTCGCCCGCCGGGGCGAACACCCGGCGCGCTGCAGCGAGCCATGCAAAACCCCCGCCGCCAGGCCACCCGAAAACCCAAAAACCCAAAAACCCAAAAACCCAAGCAGCCAGCCAGGCAAGCCCCTCAGCCACAGCGCCAGGCAGCGCCGCGCAGCGCAGCGCAGGCACCCAACCCTCAAACGAACTCGCGCTCGCGCAGCCACTTGGTGGCCACCCACTTGTCGCCGCGGATCACCGGTGCGCCGCCGTGCAGCGTGCGCGTGACCGGGTGCGCGCGGTCGTAGCTGAAGAACACCGCGTGGCCCTTGACCGGGGCCACCTCGAGCCCCACGTCCGGAAAGGTGGTGGCGCCGCCCTGCTCGGGCGTGTTGAGGTACATCACCACGGTGGCCACGCGCTGGCCGCCGCGGCGCAGCACCGCGGCCATGCCGGGCTGGGCCGGGTCGAAGTAGTCGTGGTGCGGCTTGTACTCGGCGCCGGGGCGGTAGTGCAGCACCTGCAGGCCTTCGCCGTTTTCCACCGGCCAGCGCAGCAGCGCGGCAATGCGCGCCTCGATGCGCTCGCACAGCGCGTTCTCGGCGCGGCCGAAGAACATGCCCTCGCTGGTGCGCGCGGCGTTCACCTCGTTGCCGCCGGTCTCGTAGACCACGGTCTCCGAGCGCGCCATGCGCGGGCCGGCCGCGGCCACCATCGCATCGCACTCGTCGTCGGACAGCAGGCCGCCAAAGACCACCACGCGCGGGTGCTGCATCACCGCCAGCACGGCCACCTCGCGGTCATGCGCCCACAGGCGCGCGGGCGACAGGCGCAGATCGGGCTCGGGCACAGCCACCACCGCCGGCAAGGGCTGCTGGTGGGTTTGCGGCTGCTGCACGACCGGGCGGCCATGGGCGGCCAGCGCACTGGCGGCGGCGGCGGCCAGGCCGTGGGTCGGCAGCTGGCCGGCCAGGGCCTGCTCGAGTGCGGCGATGGCCACGTCCTCGTCCCAGCCGCTGCTGCGCATGGCCTCCAGCACGTCTTCGGGGCGGCAGCCGGCGCGGGCCTGCTCGATGATCCACTGCCGCAGTTCGGGGGTGACGGTCTGCGTTGTCACGGCGCTCTACCTCGGATACCTCGGGGCTTGCTGGCTCAACCGGCAACCGGCCCCGCGGGCCAGCGGCCCGGCGTGCCGTGCGCACCGGTGGGCACAACAACATGCGCCCATTCTGGCAGCGCTGGCCCAGATCGCCCGGTGCGGCATCAAAGCCGACGGCGAAACACCAGGCGCTCGGGTGTCGACACACCGGCGTCGTGCGCATACCCGTCGGCATCAAAGCCGCGCAGCGCGGCCACGCTGCGCACGCGGTGGCGGATGGCCCAGCGCGCAAAGGCACCGCGTGCACGCTTGGCAAAGAAGCTGATGATCTTGTACTGGCCGCCGGCTGCGCCCGGGCCGTCCTTCCAGTCCTCGAACTGGCACTCGACCACGCGGGCCTTCAGCGCGGCGCGGTCGGCCACCTTGAAATACTCCTGCGAGGCCAGGTTCACGATCACCGGGCTGCGCTCGTCGGCCTGGCGCTCGTTGAGGTAGCCGGCCACCGTGTCGCCCCACCAGGCGTACAGGTCCTTGCCGGCGGGGTTGGCCCAGCGTGTGCCCATCTCCAGGCGGTAGGGCTGCAGGCGGTCAAACGGGCGCAGCGCGCCGTACAGGCCCGACAGGATCACCAGATGCTGCTGCGCCCAGCCCAGGTCGGCCGCCTCCAGGCTGCGGATGTCGAGGCCGTCGTAGACATCGCCGTTGAAGGCATAGGCGGCCGGGCGGCTGTTCTTCGGGCCGTGTTCGGGCGTCCAGGCGGCAAAGCGGCCGACATTGAGCGCGGCCAGTTCGTCCGACAGGTCCATCAGCTGCGCCAGCTGCGGCGGCGTCAGCGTCTTCAGGCCCTCGATCAGGGCGGCGGCGCGCGGCACGAAGGCCGGCTCGGTGGCACGCCGGGCCGCGCCGGCAGGCAGCGGGCGCTCGTAGTCGAGGGTCTTGGCGGGAGAAAGCAGAAAAAGCATGGCACCAGTGTACGGAGCGCCCCGCGTACCGCGCAGCCGGGTGCGCTTGGAAGGCGGCTGCTCAGTCGTCGGTGTCGTCGGGCGCGCCGCGCGCCGCGGCGGCGCCCATGGCCTCGCGCCAGGTGCGCTGCGGGATGTGGCCGGTGAGCCGCTGCAGGGCGCAGCGCAGCAGGGCCGGCGGGATCTCGTGGCCCGCGCCTTCGGCGATGTCGATGGTGGCGTCGCCCTGCAGCGCGGCCAGGCGCTCGATGGCGGCGCGCGCGTGCGTGACCGGGATCACGCCGTCGGCGCTGCCGTGAAAGAAGTGCAGCGTGGTCTCGCGCGGCGCGGCATCGGGCAGCGTGGCGTAGCGGCCGGCAAAGGCCAGCACGCGGCCGGCGGCGCCGTCGTGGCGCTGCACCAGCTCGAGCGCACAGATCGCGCCCTGCGAAAAGCCCACCAGGGCCGTGGCCTGGGGGCCCACGCCGGTGGCGGCCTGGGCGGCACGCAGCCACTCGGCCAGGCGCGGCAGCACGGCGGCCACGCGCGCCGGGCGCTCGGCCTCGGTGATCATGCCGCCCTGGGCGCTGGCCAGGCTGAACCACTGGCGGCCGGCCAGCTGCGCGGCGCCGGTGCCGTCCAGCGGCTCGAAGCCCTCAGGCGCCAGCACGGCGCACTGCGCAAACTGCTGGCGCAGCACCTGGGCCAGCGGCGCCATGTCGGCCGCCGAGGCGCCCCAGCCGTGCAGCAGCACCATCAGCTGTTGCGGGGCGCTGCCATCGGCTGGCAGCCATTGCAGGGTATGGGGCATCAGGGGCGTGGTCATGGGCGGTCTCTGGCGGCGCCGGGCCGGGCCGGGCCGGCGCGGTTCGGGGCTGGGGTGGGAGCGGGGTGCGCAGGCCGATTGTCCGGCCTGCACTCAGTGGAAATCGCGGCTGTGGGTGACCAGACCGTTCAGAAGTTCGGAATGGTCAACCAGGCGCCGGGCGATCAGGTGGCGCACCTCGCCCTCGCACTGCCACACGCCATACACGGTGAGCAGGCGCGCGGCCAGCAGCGGCCGGCGCTGGGCCTGCGCCACCTGCGGCCAGACGATCACGTTGATGCTGCCGGTCTCGTCTTCCAGCGTGACGAAGACCACGCCCTTGGCGGTTTCGGGCCGTTGGCGGTGGGTCACCAGGCCCGAGGCCCGCGCCAGCTGGCCGCGCCGGCAGCCGGCCAGCACCGCCGCCGGCTGCACCTGGAACTGCGCCAGCTGCGCGCGCAGCAGCGCCAGCGGGTGCTGGGTGAGCGACAGGCCGGTGCGGCGGTAGTCGGCCACCAGGGCCTCGCCCGGCGCCGGCGCCAGCAGGGCCACCGGCGCCTCGTGGGTGCGGGTATCGGCCAGCAGCGCGGTGGCGCGGGTGTCGATGCCACGCACGGCCCAGGCGGCCTGGTGGCGGTGGCCGGTCAGGGCCGCAAGGGCATTGCCTTCGGCCAGGCAGGCCAGCGCATGCGCATCGAGCCCGGCGCGGCGGGCCAGGTCTTCGACGCTGGCAAAGGGGCGGCGCGGGTCGGGTGCGGCGGCACGCGCGGCCACGATGCGCCTGGCATCGGCCTCGCGAAAGCCGATCAGCCGGCTGAAGCCCAGGCGCACCGGGTGCAGCGGCGGCGTGCCCGGCGGCAGCGGGGTGGTGGCCACGGCGGCCGGGGCGCGTGCGTGAGCACCCGCGTCAGGGCCCGTGCCCGTGCCCTCGTCGGCGTCAGCGGCATCAGCCAGGTCAGCGGGATCGGCAGCGCCGGCGACAGCCGTCGCCAGCTCACACCCGTCGGCGTGGGGGCGCGCCTCGAGCACCGTGTCCCACTCGCTGCACAGCACATCCACCGGGCGCACCTGCACGCCGTGCGCGCGGGCATCGCGCACCAGTTGGGCGGGGGCATAAAAGCCCATCGGCTGGCTGTTGAGCAGTGCGGCCAGAAACGCATCGGGGTGGCGGCACTTGAGCCAGGCGCTCACCCACACCAGCAGCGCAAAGCTGGCGGCGTGGCTCTCGGGGAAGCCGTACTCACCAAAGCCCTCGATCTGCTGGAAGATGCGCTCGGCGTACTCGCGCGCATAGCCCTTGGCCACCATGCGGCCCACCAGCCGCGCGTGGAACGGGCCCAGGCCGCCCTTGCGCTTCCAGGCGGCCATGGCGCGGCGCAGGCGGTCGGCCTCGCCGGGGGTGAAATCGGCCGCCAGGATGGCCAGCTGCATCACCTGCTCCTGGAAGATGGGCACGCCCAGCGTGCGCTCGAGCGCCTGGCGCACCTCGGCGCTGGGGTAGTCCACCGGCTCGGCGCCGCTGCGGCGCTGCAGGTAGGGATGCACCATGCCGCCCTGGATGGGGCCGGGGCGCACGATGGCCACCTCGATCACCAGGTCGTAGAAGCAGCGCGGCTGCAGGCGCGGCAGCATGCTCATCTGCGCGCGGCTTTCCACCTGGAAGGTGCCGATGCTGTCGCCCCGGCACAGCATCTCGTAGACCGCGTCGTCCCTGGCCGGCACATCCTGCATGCGAAAGCTGCCGCCACCGCTGCCGGCGGCTGCGCCCAGCTTGCGCCCCACCATGTCGAGCGCGCGGCGGATGGCGCTGAGCATGCCGAGCGCCAGGATGTCGACCTTGATCAGGCCCAGCGCGTCGAGATCGTCCTTGTCCCACTGGATCACGGTGCGGCCGTCCATCGCGGCGTTTTCCACCGGCACCAGGCGCGAGACATCGTCGCGCGCGATGACGAAGCCGCCCGGGTGCTGGCTGAGGTGGCGCGGCCGGTTGACCAGTTGCTCGGTCAGCGCCATCCACTGCTGACACACCGGCGAATCGGGGTCGAGGCCGTGCTCGCGCAGGCTTTCGGGATCGAAGCGCCGGCGCGGCGCGGTACCGGGCGCCACGCCCGCGGCAGGCGGCACCGCGGCGACCTGCGAGGCGTCGACCCACCAGTGCTGGTTCTTGGCCACCGCGGCAATGCGGTCGAGCCCGATGCCCAGCGCACGCCCCACGTCGCGCAGCGCCGAGCGCGGGCGGTAGCGGATCACCACGCCGGTGAGCGCGGCGCGGTGGCGGCCGTAGCGGCCGTAGAGGTACTGGATCACCTCCTCGCGGCGCTGGTGCTCGAAATCGATGTCGATGTCGGGCGGCTCGTTGCGCTCGGGGCTGATGAAGCGCTCAAACAGCAGCTGCATGCGATCAGGATCGACCTCGGTGACGCCCAGGCAGTAGCACACCGCCGAGTTGGCCGCGCTGCCACGGCCCTGGCACAGGATGCCCTGGCCACGCGCCCAGCGCACCACATCGGCCACGGTGAGGAAATAAGGCTCGAAGCGCAGCTGGGCGATGACCGCCAGCTCATGCTCGATGGCCGCGCGCACCTTGGGCGGCGCACCGGCCGGAAAGCGGCGCAGCACGCCGTCTTCAGTGAGTGCGCGCAGCCAGCTGGCGGGCGTGTGGCCGGCCGGCACGATCTCTTGCGGGTACTCGTAGCGCAGCTCGGCCAGCGAGAAGCGGCAGGTGGCGGCGATGCGCAGCGATTCGGCCAGCCACTCGGGCGCATGCAGCGCGGCCAGGCGCGCGCGCGGCCGCAGATGCGCCTCGGCGTTGGGCTCGAGCGCAAAGCCGCACTCGGCCACCGGCAGGTTCAGGCGCGTGGCGGTCATCACATCGAGCAGCGGCTTGCGCTGGCGCGCATGCATGCGCACATCGCCACAGGCCACCAGCGGCAGGCCGGTGAGCGCCGACACGCGCGGCAGCAGCTCGCGCCGCAGTGCATCGTGCGGACGGTGCAGCAACTCGATGGCGATGGCGCAGCGCGCGCCGGCGGCCACGCCGCCGCCACCGCCAAACCAGGTCTTGAGCCACATGGCCTGGGCGCACAGGGTCTCGAACGAGGCCGCCGGATCGGGCAGCAGCACGGCCACGCAGTCGGGCAGGCCGGCCAGGTGCGGCGCATTGGGCACCCGCCCCTCCAGATCGGCCGCATGGGCCAGGTACTGGCCCTTGGCCGCACGCCGCCGCGCCACGCTGATCCACTGCGCCAGGTTGCCGTAGCCACGCCGGGTCTGCGCCAGCAGCAGCAGACGCGGCGCCGGTTGGCCAGCCAGCGGCGACGACGCCGGTACCCCCGCCTGCGCCTGGGCCACCGGGTCGCCGGCCGCCGGCAGGCACAGGCGCATCTCGGTGCCGATGATCAGGTGCAAGGGCGCCGACCGGGGCGGGCGGGGATCGCCGGTCTGGGTGGGTGCTTGGGACGGTGGGGGTGGTGTATCTGGGGCCGGGAGCCGGGGCTGGGGCTGGGGCTGGGGCTGGGGCTGGGGCTGGAGCTGGGGCTGGTGCGCGCTTTGCTGGGATGGTGGCGACTGCGACTGCGACTGCGACTGCGACTGCGACTGCGACTGCGACTGCGACTGCGACTGCGACTGCGACTGCGACTGCGACTGCGGCGGCCGTGGCGATGGCGGCTGCGCTGGCTGCGGGTGTTCATCCTCCTGCTGCTGTTCAAGCAGCCACTCATGCGCCCGCACCACGCCGGCCAGCGAGCATTCGTCGGTGAGTGCCAGCGCGCCGTAGCCGCGCGCATGCGCGGCCGCCATCAGCTCCTCGGGACTGGAGGCGCCGCTCAGGTAGCTGAAGTGGCTGCGGCAGTGGAGCTCGGCGTAGGCAGGAAGGGTGGCCACAGAACGGGACGATCGGCTGGAATGGACGTTGGACAAGAGGCGGCACAAGAACCCCGCGGCGGCGATGGCACCGCCGCGGATCGCACGACGACATAGGCCGCCGCAGGCTCACGCGCCCGTGGTGGCGGTTGGGTTGGCGATCGCGGTGGCGACACCGGTGGTGTCTGGCGGCCTGCCGCCGCGCGGGCCGCAGACGGATGCCTCTGGCCCAGCGGCGCGGGGGCCACCAAGGAAGGCGGCGGCGCCATCGCGCAGCCCGGTGTCGACCCGGCGGCCATCAAGGCATCGACCGGGCTGCGCACCGCGCCACCGCCGAGCTTGAGCACATGGGTGTAGATCATGGTGGTGCTCACGTCGGCATGGCCCAGCAGCTCCTGCACGGTGCGGATGTCGTAACCCGACAGCAGCAGGTGCGTGGCGAACGAATGGCGCAGCGTGTGCGGCGTGGCCGGCTTGTGGACGCCGACGGCCTGCACGGCCTGGCGGAACGCGCGCTGGAACTGCTGCTCGTGCTGGTGATGTCGGCGCAGCACGCGCGGCTCGGCCCGCGGATCCTCAGACAGCGTGGCTTGCGGAAACACCCAGAACCAGGCCCACGACAAGGGCGCGCGCGGGTACTTGCGGCCCAGCGCATGCGGCACCTGCACCCCGGCCACGCCGGCGGCCCGATCGGCCGCCCACAGGGCATGCGCCGCGGCCAGCTGATCACGCAAAGCCTGCTCCAGCGAGGCCGGCAGCATCACCACCCGGTCTTTGCCGCCCTTGCCCTCGCGCACGATGATCGCGCGGCGGTCGAAATCGATGTCTTTCACGCGCAGCCGCAAGCCCTCGAGCAGGCGCATGCCGGTTCCATACAACAGATGACCAAACAGCCTGGGCACCGGCTCGGGCAAGGCCGCCAGCACCCTCGCCACCTCGTCGTGCGACAGCACCACCGGCAGGCGTGGCGGCCGCTGCGGACGCGAGATCTCGTCCATCCACGGCAGGCGCAGGCCCAGCACCTTCTGGTAGAGAAACAGCAACGCCGAGAGGGCCTGCTTGTGCGTGGACGCCGACACCTGCCGATCGGCCGCCAGCCAGCCCAGAAAGGCCTCGACCGCATCACCGCCCAGATCGGCTGGATGCTGCAGTTGGTGGTAGCGCACGAAGACCCGTACCCAATGGACGTAGGCCTCCTCGGTTCGTATGCTGTAGTGCATGAAGCGGATCTGGCTGCGCAGCCGATCCAGCAGCCGAACGGGAGGCGGCTCAGCATGGGGTGGCATGGTCAAGCTCCAACACCTGTGATACTGTATGTTCATACAGTTCACCAGCTTTCGCAAGTGCCTGCACACGGGGCCATCCGCCTCGGCCCGGCCACGAAGCGCCAGTCATCCGATGCCGCGCAAGACCCCGCCTGTGGCCGTCAACACCCGCGCCAGCGACGTGGCGCTGCTGACCGTCACCAAACGCCTGCTGCCCGGGCGACCTGGCACAAAGCAGCATTTGCAGCGCTACGGCGCGCAACTGGTGTGCGTGCGCTATCGCCACGACCCCGAACAAGGCCACCGATACACCACCGTGGAGCTGCTGGTGGACGACGGCCCGCTGCCGCTGGACCGCCGATCAGGACCCACCGTGCTGCTCAAGGTACAGCCGCACGAGATTGCATTGCAGCAGTTGCTGGCACTGCATGGCAATCACACGATCAGCGAACTGCAGCCCTGCCTGATCCCCCGCGCCCTCGCGATCGCCCTCGGCCTACAAGCCAAGGTGATCAGAAAGAAGCGCCCCCGCATCCGCTCCACCCAACCCAAGTGACCACCGGTGGCAACGACTGACCGCCAGTGGGTATATTTGGTGATGTCGAAAGCACGTTAGGCCGCCGAAACACCCCTGTCGTCGCGCCGCCGCCCAACTGTCGTGCTACTGTCGCACCCGTTTCGTAGCGGCGTCATCCACGGCCAGCCAAGCTCAGTCCGCCTCGCCAAACGTGGCGCCGTGAGCTGTCAAACACATGAAAATCAACTCTGCTTTGGTCCTTCGACTCAGGAACGCTCGGTCGTGGTCGCAGGAAGAACTTGCGACCGCGGCTGGCCTGAACCTGAGAACGATTCAGCGAATCGAGAATGAGGCGTCGGCCTCGCTGCAGTCGAAAAAGGCTTTAGCTTCGGTATTCGACATCGACATCAAGGCGCTTGAAACTCAGGAACTGCCGGCCATGGTCAAGCACGAGTACAAAACACTGAACATACCAATCAAAAAGGGTTTCCTCTCAGGCATATCGAAGACCCCTTTGCCAAATATCGAGAAGATACTGAACGAGGAAGGCGCCAATGGCTGGCGCCTTGTGCAGATTCTTACTCCGGACGTACTTACCAGTTGGGGCAAAGCCACCGAGAATATGGTTGCCCTGTTTGAGCGTCCTGCAACGTAGAGACTCGCCACTTGCCCAACAGCATTGAACAACCAGCCAGTCAGCACCGGTCGTACCCGCGGCGGCCTAACCCCTCGCTCAAAGGGAGCGCCAACGGCAGGTCACCAGGCCCGGGCCGGTGGTACGCTGCACATTTTCACCGGCCCGGGCCTGGCGCCCTGCCGCCGTCGCCCCCTTAGCTCGAACGTTAGGCCTCTCAAAACTCAACTGTACCCACATGGCCATCGATACCTCCTACTATGTCTATGCGTTAAAGGACCCGCGTGAGTCGCCAGCCTTGCCGTTCTACATTGGCAAAGGTACCGGTACCCGCTCGTTCGATCACTTGGTCCGACCAGATGAATCTCGCAAGGGTCAAAGAATTAAAGAGATTGAAGCAGCCGGATACATAGTTCTGGTAACAAGGATGGTTGACGAGCTAAGTGAACCACAGGCAATACGACTTGAAGCAGAACTGATCTCTTCGTTTGGAACGGTAGATACAGGCGGCCGACTCCTCAACAATGTCCTCCCATCTGGACTGTCGGCGAAAGCGCGAACTTCTGTTGTACTTCCATCTGGCGTGAAAGAGAAGGCCCAGATAGCACTATCACTCTTGAAGGATGCCGTTCTTGAATTAGCAAAGGCAAATCCTGGCGGGATATCGAACTCCGATGCGGCTAGCCTTCTCGGCCTTCGAAGCGACTATGGCGGAGGTTCCAAGGATTATCTGTCTTATAGCGTACTGGGCATACTTATGCGAGAGGGAAAACTTGCTCGAAGTACCACCAATCGTAAACACATTGCGCGCGTGCAATGACAGGCCTAACCATTCGCTCAACCGGATCCCCATTGCGGCATGCGGCTAAAGGCCCGCCATTTCATTCTGGGCCTTTAGCCACATACCGCAACGGTCCGGTTAGCTCAAACGTTAGGCATCAGAACTAGCACCTCCACCATGCCCACCACTGCTGAATTCCCAATCGAAGGCGGCTGCGACTGCAATGCCATTCGCTATTGCATGGAGACCAAGCCGCTCTTTGTCCACTGCTGTCACTGCAAGTGGTGCCAAAGAGAAAGCGGTGCTGCATTCGCACTGAATGCGATGATTGAGAGCGATCGCGTTGTCAACCTCGGCTCAGAACCGGAAGTGGTAAACACGCCTTCCGATAGCGGACTAGGCCAACGCATTGCACGCTGCCCAAGTTGCAAGGTCGCTGTTTGGAGCAACTACGCAGGTGCAGGCCCCATCATGAAGTTTGTGCGCGTGGGGACACTTGACAATCCTGATGTATGTCCACCAGAGATCCACATCTTCACTCGCTCAAAGCAGCCATGGGTAAACCTCCAAGGCGGTGCACCTGCAGTAGATGAATACTACGAGCGCGAAGACTACTGGCCCGCTGAGAGTCTAACGAGGCGAGCTGCGGTGCTTCCAGCAATTCAAGCTTACCAGGCAACGCTCAAAACTGATGCCTAACCATTCGCTCAACCGGATCCATTGCGGCATGCGGCTAAAGGCCCGCCATTTCATTCTGGGCCTTTAGCCACATACCGCAACGGTTCGGTTAGCTCAAACGTTAGGCCCCACAAGAATCACGCTCTTGCACCCCTACCGCCCATATCAACCCGCACACCACAATCCAAGATGGCCATAAAGTCAGTCCAATCGTTGGTCGAAGATATTCGCCTTCTTGGCGAAACCAACTATGAGATCGTTGAGGCAGTCCGCGCATTGATCAAAAAGACGTTCAAGTCCACATCGGAGGAGGTCAAGTACGGAGGGATCTTGTTCACGTCTGGAGTTCAGTTCTGTGGTGTCTTCGCGTACAAAGAGCATGTGTCAGTGGAATTTGGAAGCGGAGCCAAGATCAAGGACGATATTGGTCATCTTGAAGGCACAGGCAAAGGCCGACGTCACTTGAAACTCATGTCAGTGGGGGAAATCAAGAGCAAACAGCTTGCTCAGTACCTTTTACTTGCGCACAGCGCGGCGAGTGGGGCCTAACCATTCGCTCAACCGACCCATTGCGGCATGCGGCTAAAGGCCCGCCATTTCATTCTGGGCCTTTAGCCACATACCGCAACGGTTCGGTTAGCTCAAACGTTAGGCCGCAGAAATTGGCAGCGCGCGGTTCGGGAATGCTCGCAAAAGCTTCTTGTCCATCGTGAACAGCTTCGTATCCAACTTTACTGCCAAAGCAATGAACTCGCAGTCGTACGCGGAGCAGTCGCTATCTCGAACAAGCTCCAGGACTGTGCGGGACTCAACTTCAAATTCACCACCAGCCAACAGGCTTTCGGCCTCTGCTTGCAAGCTCACGGCTTGCTCAAAAGAAATATCACTCCGTCGCACATAGCCAGCCAAGATGTTTCGGAACTCGCTTCTCCAAAGAATCGGTGCGCTCCAGTCCGGATCTCGCTCAAGTAGCGCTTCCGCCGCAGCCGTGTGCTCGCCTGGCAAGTACAGATAGGCCAGCACGTTCGTATCAACTACGATCACGGCCTGCCGTCCCGCTTCGCGTTATCAATGTCCTCAGCCAGGAACGTCTGCATTGGCAAGGCCGCACGCAGTTCTCTGGCCTTGGCAAGCCTCTCGCTCGGCGCAAGCCTTGTCGGCAGCAGCACGGCCTCAAGGCACACAATCGCTTCGCTGTTCAAGCTTCGCCTGTGCATCTCTGCAGCACTCTTCAACCGCTCGTACACGGCATCGGGTATGTTCTTCAGTGTCAAAGTCGTAGGCATGTCTAGCACCAAAAGGCAACCAAAGTGGTTGCATTGTGGCACATGCATGCGCATGCCGCCACCCTGGCACTGCGGCCTAACACTTCGCTCAACCGGACCCATTGCGGCATGCGGCTAAAGGCCCGCCATTTCATTCTGGGCCTTTAGCCACATACCGCAACGGTGGGTTAGCTCAAACGTTAGGCCTCATGAGAACCACCGTCGCGTTCGCTACGTTAGCCGCGCTTCTTCTGTCGTCGCAGGCCCATTCTTCATCCAGTACGTGCACTCGGGAAGAGGCCTACGCGGCCGAGGTGGTTACGGATTACCTCACAACTTGGGACGGCGTCTACAGGTTCTACAAGCAGTTCAAGCACTGCTACGAGGGCGCGATTGCGGGAGGTGCAGAGGACAAGGTTCAACTCCTCTGGGCCAATCGCTGGTCGGAGATTCCTACAATGCTTGCACTGACGACTAAGGATCGAGAGTTCAAGAAGTTCATCTGGGTCATCATCGACTCGGAGGCCTTTCCACGAGACACCTTCAACACAGTTCACGCGAACGTAACTCGACACTGTCCAAAGGGAGCGGAGGAGTTCTGCCAGGCTGTCAGATCAGCAGCCAAACGTCGGCAATGAGGCCTAACCCCTCGGTCAAGCGGAGAGCCAACGGCAAGTCGCCAGGCCCGCGCGCCGCTGTGGTTTATTCTGCATCGCGCGGGCCTGGCGCCTTGCCGTCGTCTCCCGCTTACCTCGAACGTTAGGCGTCACAATCGCACCCACTGTGAACCGCCCCACCCTGAATCAACCCGCTGATCTCTGGCACGTCGACGGTTCGCTGAGAGACATCTATGTCTTCAGTACCATCGCCTCAGATTGGGATGCGCTTCTAGTCCTGGCTCAAACATATCCGCACGAGTACACACAAGACGGGATTCCTCACTCGTTGCCGGCAGCTGCCGCCCTCTTCCGAGATCGAGAGCACTCTCATTTGCTCAGCATACTGACTGGCGCTGTTCGCATCAATTGCCACTTTTTCGTGCCCGAAGAGATCGAATTGGACATTGATCCATGGGAAGTCATAGATCAAGAAAAGCACGTTGCCGTGCTGCAGTTCGTCGAGCGACTGGCACAGGCCACACGGAAGGATGCTGTGGTTACCCCAGAGAACACCCCCGACAAAGCGCTGCTTCAATACGACCACGCCAGTCAAGTTTGGCAAGTCCATGAGCTACCTGCCAGCGACGCCTAACCCCTCGCTCAACCGGACCCGCTACGGCAAGCACCGTAAGCCCGGCCTGCGCCAGCAGTAACATCGTCGCAGTCCGGGCTTACGGTGCTTGCCTCCGCAGGCCGGTTAGCTCGAACGTTAGGCATCAGAATCCAACCGTCAAGGTTCGCAACCCATCATGGAACTGGTTCAGTCACTTTCCGAGGCGCGAGAAAATGCCCTTCGCTTTCAACACGTCGCGAAGAAGCCCGACTCGATCGCATTCAAGCAACTTGGAAGATACTCGCATTGGTTCTACTTCCCTGACCACAAGGCATTTGCACCGAGCAAGTTCATTGGTTATAGGGGAACGACCGTCGCCAACTACCAATCTCGTGGCACTGGTACAGACACTACTCGCGTACTGAAGAGGTTCTTTACGAAGTTGGACAGGCCATCACAAGCCTTCGACAATCTTCTCGAAGATTTAGGCGAATGGCTCCACGCACTGTCATCGGACGTTTCCGCCAAGACCCTAAGCGGAACCGGCGGCATCTACCTTCCAAGGCAAGCCACGGCAACCGTTCGCGAACCCATTGCATCAGCGCCGGGAAATAGCTTCATAGAAGGGGCGCGACTCAATGTCACTCAGTCGCGATCAGAGCGCAATCCTGCGGCGAGAGCGCGCTGCCTCAAGATTCATGGCATCACATGCCACGGTTGCAACTTCAACTTTGAAAAGAAATATGGGCCGCTTGGCGCGGGGTTTATCCACGTTCATCACTTGAACCCCTTACGAACAATTCGTCGGAGCTATATTGTGGATGCGGAACGCGATCTAGTACCTCTCTGCCCAAACTGCCACGCGATGATTCATAGACTAATTGGCGAGCAATCATTAGCTGCACTCCGACAGCACATCGCTGATGCCTAACCAGTCATTCAACCGGACGCTACACGGCTGCCGGGCTTACAGGCCGCCATTTCATTCTGGCCTTCCAGCCCGCCATCCGTTCCGCGCCGGTTAATTCCAACGTTAGGCCGCACAAAGATCACACTGCACGCCACATGCCCGAGTCCTTCTTCTACCTCCTACTTCTGGCGACGATCGGAGTTCTCTGGCTCGTTCTACGCTCCTTCTTTCCTTCGTATATCGGCGAGAAGGGCAAGAATCTTGCGACAAAGGAAGACATCGCCGCCATTACTCAGAAAGTTGAGGAGGTGAAGGAGGCTTATGCAAAGCGCCTGAAGGAGCTTGAGCACCAGAACGCACTTGTCCTTGAGCAACTTCGGTCACAACAACAGCTCCGCTTGGCTGCAGTCGAGCGCCGACTTGCCGCGCACCAGGAAGCGTTCACGCTTTGGCGTCGCCTTGTAGCCGCGGCACACTCAGATGATGTGCACGCACTCGTCCTCGAGTGTCAAGACTGGTGGGAAAAGAACTGCCTGTACCTCGGACCGGAAGCCCGAGACTCATTCAACCGCGCTTACTTCACAGCGTCCTCGCACCGAGAACTTATACGCTCGCGCACAAGCGCGGAAGAGGTAAAAGTTAGCTGGTCACTCCTGCTTGCGGCCGGAGACGCCCTTCTTTCCGGCGTCCAACTCCCAAGTCTCGGTGAGCGCGAGGCGAAGAGTGCGGCCTAACCCCTCGCTCAAGCGGAGCGCCAACGGCAGGCCACCAGGCCCGGTCTGGCGGTACGCGGTACATTTTCGCCAGCCCGGGCCTGGCGTCCTGCCGTTGTCGCCCGCTTAGCTCGAACGTTAGGCTTCACAAACCAGCCTTTCGGTGCCCCTCCCAACAACCACGAGAAGAGCACGCATGCCCACTACTGAAGAGTTGTATGCCGAGCTGAAGCCAGAGATTGGGGCGATTGCCAATCACCTCTTCGAACTCTCTGAAACGTTTCTTCGAAAAGCTGGCAACTTCCTACCTCACGGCGCCGTTCTCACCGACTCGGGGGACGTTCAGCTTGTAGCCGCCGCACCCGATGGAACCAAAGACAAGACAAACTCAGTCGAGATATTGCCGGTACTTCACGATGGACTTCGTGCACAAGTCAAGGAAGTTCCCTGCAAGGCCTTGGCAGTTGCTGAGAACGTCACTGTCTCTCTAGAGGGTCAGCGCTCTACGAGCGCGATTAAGGTTCTCTTCGAGCACCGGCGAGGCCTAACCGTTGCACTCTATTTGCCATTCGAGAAGAAGTTTTTGCGTGGGTACACGTTTGGTTCGCCCTTCTCCAAGACGGCAAACCCAGAGGTATGCGCATGGGGCGCCGGTGAAGCCTAACCCCTCGCTCAAGCGGAGCGCCAACGGCAGGCCACCAGGCCCGGTCTGGCGGTACGCGGTACATTTTCCCCAGCCCGGGCCTGGCGTCCTGCCGTTGTCGCCCGCTTAGCTCGAACGTTAGGCCGCACAAGGCCACCTATCCCCATGCCGACCAATCTCCACGAGCTTCTCGACTCCGTCAAGGACGAACCGACGTTCCTGGAATTTGCCAGCGCACTGCGTCTTGATCGCATGGAAGAGGAGAAGAAGGAAGCAGAGTCACCCTCCAATGCCTACGGGCCAGGAGCCAACGGCTGGGAGAACCAAACGATAGAGCAGTTTCTTGGTGGCGCCATCGCGTGGGCCGAAAGCACGAATGTCGGCCTCACACAGGGACTAGTGCAGTGCGCCGCTCTGTTCTGTACTTATTCCGGTGCGGTGACCAGGGCGGCCTTGGCCCGGGTCACCTTGGCCAGGATGTCGGTCGCGCGGGCCGTCCAGATGAACGGCTTGGGATCGATGTTGTGATGGGCCACGTACAGGTCGATGGCCAGCTCCAGTTCGGCAACGCTGGCGAAGCTGTCACGCCGGATGCGCTTGTCGGTGATGTCGCGGAAGAAGCGTTCGACCATGTTCAGCCACGAAGCGCTGGTCGGCGTGAAGTGCATGACGAACCGCGGATGACGCGCCAGCCATTTCTGCACCTCGGGGTGGCTGTGGGTGGCGTAGTTGTCCACGATCAGGTGAAGGCCCAGGTGCTTGGGCGTGCGGCGGTCGATCAGCCGCAAGAACTTCAGCCACTCGGTATGCCGGTGGCGCGGCTGGCACATCGAGATCACCTTGCCGTCCACCGTGTTGAGCGCGGCAAACAGCGTGGTCGTGCCGTGGCGCTTGTAGTCGTGGGTCACGGTGCCGGCACGCCCGCGCTTCATCGGCAGACCCGGCTGTGTACGGTTGAGCGCCTGGATCTGGCTCTTCTCGTCGCAGCTGAGCACCAGGGCGTGCTCGGGCGGGTTCATGTACAGGCCGACGACGTCGAGCAACTTGTCCTCGAACCGTGGATCACGCGAGAGCTTGAACGTGCGGCTCAGGTGCGGCTTCAGGCCGTTGCTCTGCCAAACCCGACGCACGGTGGTGGCTCCCACACCCAGGTGCGCGGCCAAGGTGCGGGTGCTCCAGTGCGTGGCGTCGACCGGCTTGTCGTGCAGCGTGGCCTGCACGATGCGCGACTCCATCTCAGCGGTGATCGTGGCCGGACGGCCGCTGCGTGGGGCGTCCTTGCGCAGCGCGTCGATGCCACCGCTGAGGAAGCGCTCGCGCCACATGGCGACCTGGCGCCGATCCAGTCCTGCATCGACAGCGATGTCCTTGTTCTGCCGGCCCTCGGCGGCCAGCAGCACGACCAGCGCACGCTGCTGCAACCGGGCCTCCACCGTTCGGCGCTTGGCCAGCACACGGAGCTCGCGCTCGGTGTCTGCGTCCAGTTCAATCGTCTTGGCAACCCGCACTGTTCCAGCCTCCTGGAACGTCTGAGTATGCCGGCGCAAATAAGTTCTATAAATTCACGCGCACTACACTAGTGCAGTGCGCCGCTCTGTTCTGTACTTATTCCGGTGCGGTGACCAGGGCGGCCTTGGCCCGGGTCACCTTGGCCAGGATGTCGGTCGCGCGGGCCGTCCAGATGAACGGCTTGGGATCGATGTTGTGATGGGCCACGTACAGGTCGATGGCCAGCTCCAGTTCGGCAACGCTGGCGAAGCTGTCACGCCGGATGCGCTTGTCGGTGATGTCGCGGAAGAAGCGTTCGACCATGTTCAGCCACGAAGCGCTGGTCGGCGTGAAGTGCATGACGAACCGCGGATGACGCGCCAGCCATTTCTGCACCTCGGGGTGGCTGTGGGTGGCGTAGTTGTCCACGATCAGGTGAAGGCCCAGGTGCTTGGGCGTGCGGCGGTCGATCAGCCGCAAGAACTTCAGCCACTCGGTATGCCGGTGGCGCGGCTGGCACATCGAGATCACCTTGCCGTCCACCGTGTTGAGCGCGGCAAACAGCGTGGTCGTGCCGTGGCGCTTGTAGTCGTGGGTCACGGTGCCGGCACGCCCGCGCTTCATCGGCAGACCCGGCTGTGTACGGTTGAGCGCCTGGATCTGGCTCTTCTCGTCGCAGCTGAGCACCAGGGCGTGCTCGGGCGGGTTCATGTACAGGCCGACGACGTCGAGCAACTTGTCCTCGAACCGTGGATCACGCGAGAGCTTGAACGTGCGGCTCAGGTGCGGCTTCAGGCCGTTGCTCTGCCAAACCCGACGCACGGTGGTGGCTCCCACACCCAGGTGCGCGGCCAAGGTGCGGGTGCTCCAGTGCGTGGCGTCGACCGGCTTGTCGTGCAGCGTGGCCTGCACGATGCGCGACTCCATCTCAGCGGTGATCGTGGCCGGACGGCCGCTGCGTGGGGCGTCCTTGCGCAGCGCGTCGATGCCACCGCTGAGGAAGCGCTCGCGCCACATGCAGCGACCTGGCGCCGATCCAGTCCTGCATCGACAGCGATGTCCTTGTTCTGCCGGCCCTCGGCGGCCAGCAGCACGACCAGCGCACGCTGCTGCAACCGGGCCTCCACCGTTCGGCGCTTGGCCAGCACACGGAGCTCGCGCTCGGTGTCTGCGTCCAGTTCAATCGTCTTGGCAACCCGCACTGTTCCAGCCTCCTGGAACGTCTGAGTATGCCGGCGCAAATAAGTTCTATAAATTCACGCGCACTACACTAGACCCAGCCAATCCATGGAGACGGTTCGCTGACTTCCTGTATTGCGGCAAGATCTATGAGTGAAAAGCAAGCATGCCGTGTGCGGGCAAACTTCAAGCCAGGCACATCGCCGTCGTCAAGTCTCTGCTCAACGCCACGGCGCCTTTCCTCAGAGTTGCGGCAAGTCGGCCAAGTTCAGTTCTTCAGCCGGCGCGCAGTGCGGCCTAACCCCTCGCTCAAGCGGAGCGCCAACGGCAGGCCACCAGGCCCGGTCTGGCGGTACGCGGTACATTCTCGCCAGCCCGGGCCTGGCGTCCTGCCGTTGTCGCCCGCTTAGCTCGAACGTTAGGCGGCACAAAATGCGACTCACCTTGCACTATCGCGGCCCGCTAAAGGCAAACGGTTCACCGACTCACAAGCACGAATTGAGGAAGTGGTTCCATCGCCAACTCGCCACTCTATGGCAACAAAGTCCGCTGAACGAATGCCTCTCGTTCCTTGAACCAAGAGATAGACCAGGAAGCTTTTCGCTACTTCGGAAGAGAGGCGCTTTCACCTTTGTTCCCTTGGTGTCAGCAGAAATGAACGCGATAGCCGAGCTTTCGATCGTTTTGCTGCGACCAGAGCCGCCTGGTGGTTTGCTCACACAAGGCGGAGACATCGACAATCGGTTAAAGACACTTTTCGATTCCCTTACCCTGCCTCCCCAACTGAATTCGCTACCAGCAAGCATCCTTCCAGAAACGGGAGAAGAACCATTCTTTTGTTCCTGATTCGAAACGAAGCTAAGCATGCCGAATGACGCGCTCGGTTGCGGCCTTGCCGCGACAGACATCGACGATGAGGCGGATGACGAGGCCGGCGAGATCGAAGCGTCGGTTGAAGCGGTAGGCGAAGGCGCCGAGGTAGCGGTCGGCGTACTTGGCGTAGCCGAAGGCCTTGTAGGCACCCGAGAGCATGGTCTTGAGGTTGCCCAGGACGGTGTTGACCCACTTGAATTGCGGCAAGTCCCGGGGCTTGCGCTGGCCGACGACCTCGACCTGATGGGTGCAGCCGGCCTCGGTGACGGCGGCGAAGCATCCCAGGCCGTCGCTGAGCACCGAGCAGCCAGGCGCCAGATGCAGCCGTG
The DNA here is from genome assembly GCF_025290835.2 of Aquabacterium sp. OR-4. Classification (NCBI taxonomy): domain Bacteria; kingdom Pseudomonadati; phylum Pseudomonadota; class Betaproteobacteria; order Burkholderiales; family Sphaerotilaceae; genus Pseudaquabacterium; species Pseudaquabacterium prasiolae. Next base: position 1,103,380 of record NZ_JAOCQD020000002.1, read on the forward strand.
CCCAGTGGGAGATGGCATCGCTGGAGAAGGCGGCTACCGGCGTGACCTTGAGGTACAGCGGATTGCCCTTGTCGTTGAGCGAGACCGCCGCGACGATGGGCACCTTGTTCTCCGAGCCGCGCCCGGGCTTGCCACCAGGGCGCTCGCCACCCAGGTAGGCGTCATCGATCTGCACGGCGCCCGACAGGCGGTGCTCGGCCTCACGCGAGGCCATGGCGGTCATGATCTTGTGGTGCATCAGCCAAGCGGTCGGGTAGCTGACGCCGAGGTGCCGCTTGAGTTCAAGGGCGGACATGCCGGTCTTGGCCTGGCTGATCAGGTAGATCGCGAGAAACCACCGGGTCAGCGGCAGCTTGGTGTTGCCGAACAGGCTGCCGGCGGTAACCGAGGTCTGCCGGTGACAGCTGTGGCACTGGTAGAGGTTGCGCCCGCTGCTCGAGACAACGCAGTGCGCCCGGCTACTGCAGCGCGGACAAACGAAACCCTGCGGCCAGCGCGCCTGACGAACCGCCTCAGCGCACGCAGCCTCGTTTCCGAAGCACTGCAGGAACTCGGGCATCGACATGCCTTGCTGAAACTGGATCGGGTTGTAGGCCACGGCTTGCACTCCTGGGTGAAGTGCATCCAGCCTATGGGCCAGGTGGCTCACCGGGTGAGCTAGGCTTAGCTTCGTTTCGAATCAGGTTGCGGCATGCGGCCAAAGGCCCGCCATTTCATTCTGGGCCTTTGGCCACATACCGCAACGGTCCGGTTAGCTCAAACGTTAGGCCGCAGCCGTCTCAAACCATGCAGGCACCGCGCTTCTGTCACCGCAGCATTCTCTTGCTGCTCGCAGGCAAAGTTCCTGGCGGTGCGGCTCCGTTCATTTCAGGTCGCGCCGTTCCTTCTGGTACTTCGGTTTTCGGTTCTCTCAGCGCGCTTGTCAGCAAATCGGTGGCCATGGCCATCAGGCTCTGGTGCCTGTCGCAATTCAACGCTCGCCAAGGTACGGCACTTTTATTTCTGGCCGCGCCTTCCTTCGGCACCGGTTCATCTGCTGGCAAACCGTTCGTTCAAGCCCGTGGCTCACTCGCCTTGTTCACGGCCAGCAAGTTTTCAGGTCTGGGTTGTTGTGTTTTCTGGCAGGCTTGCATCTGGCTTCGCGTTGCTCGGCCAATCCACTCTGCCGGGCCGCGGCCTAACACTTCACTCAACCAGACCCACCACAGCATGCCGCCGTCCGGGCCTCCATTTCATTCTGGCCCAGCCGCCGTCACGCTGCGGCGGTCTGGTTAGCTCAAACGTTAGGTTTCTTCAACACAGGCCGGCTCACGCACATGTCAACAAGACCAATACTTTTTGTTGGCTCCTCATCGGAGGGCTTGAAGTACGCAAAAGCACTGCAAGTCAACTTGGATCATGTATGCCAGGTTGTCATCTGGTCGCAGGGAATATTTGGCCTTAGTGCCGGAACTCTTGAAGATCTAGTCGAGAAGATCAAGGTGGTTGATTTCGGCGTACTTGTCGTAACGCCAGACGATGTATCAATATCGAGAGGCACAAAGTCTGCATCACCGCGCGACAATGTATTACTAGAACTCGGGATCTGCATTGGTACCCTGGGCCGGGAACGTAGCTTTCTTGTACACGACAGGTCAAAGCCAATAAAATTACCTAGCGACCTCGCGGGTATAACACATGCATCATTTCTTCCGCATGACGATGGAAATGCAACTGCATCAGTCGGCGCAGCGTCCACGGAGATTGAGAAGAAGATTTTGGAACTCGGCGAACGACCAAAACATGGCGTGGCAGGCTTAGTCGATCAAGATACACAATTTCGCGTCATTGCCGACTTACTCGGAATAATTGCTTGCAACTATATAATCCAAATGCACGACTTGGATGCAAAGTTGCTTCGGGAGCGCAATGTATTCGGGAACATGGGGAAATATTGGTATGGCATTGAATTTCCGGGGCGCCATCTTGGAAACGGTCGCTTTTCCATTAATGACCTGTGCGAGAAGATGCCAGATGCAGGCATATTGACCCAAGACCTAAAGTTCAATGTTTCTCTAACCGAGCGCGGCAAGAATTTTGCTAAGTGGCTAGTTTTGAACGATTACAAATCCCCCACTTTTGTTTCGACTCTCGGCTCATGGGGAAAGCCGTCAAAACACACCATAGCCGCTGTCAAATGGTTCGCGAAAGAAACCTAACCATTCGCTCAACCGACCCATTGCGGCGTGCGGCCAAAGGCCCGCCATTTCATTCTGGGCCTTTAGCCACACACCGCAACGTTCCGGTTAGCTCAAACGTTAGGCATCACACACGACCACCATGGCCCGCAAACCATACGAAGACCGAACAGACATCGAGAAAGTTCACTCTCAGTGGCGCAAGCTGACTGTGAGCGGCTCGCCGTCCCACCTTGCTTACCGGGAACAGGCGCCTGAGGATGGTGTCCACCTATTCATTGGTGGACACCTATGCATCCCAATTCAAAGTCTCGGCGGCGCCACAGTACCGAGCTCAAGGCCAAGGTTCTGGCCGCCTGTGCCGAACCGGGTGCGTCGATATCCGGGGTCGCGCTGGCGCATGGGCTGAACGCCAATCTCGTTCGCAAGTGGCGCTCGGGTCGCGGCACCAAGCGTGACAGCATGCCCGCTACATCGGCGACGAGCGGCGCAGTGACCCCGGCACCGTCAGGCGCGGCCGCCGAATTCGTTGCCGTCGAGATGCCCGCACCGTCCAAGGCCGTGTCGCGTACCGCGGTCGCACCCAGGGAGCCGGCGCCGATCGCCGAGCCGTTGATCCTGGTCGAGCTTCGCCGCGGTGCGCTGCACCTGAACGTGCGCTGGCCGACCGCTGCGGCCGAGGACTGTCGGTCCTGGTTGCGCGAGCTGAGCTCGAGCCTGCTCAAGTGATCCGCATCGATCAGCTCTGGCTGTGCACGGCCCCGATGGACATGCGCGCTGGCGCCGAGCGGCTGATGAGCTGCGTCGTGCAGACCACCGGCGCGGCCCGCGCCCATCACGGCTACCTCTTCGCGAACGCGCGCGCCACGCGCATCAAGCTGCTGGTGCATGACGGCTTCGGCGTGTGGTGCGCAGCGCGGCGACTGAACGCAGGTCACTTCGCCTGGCCGCGCGAGGCGACGGCGGCGCCGCTGTCGTTGACGCAGAGCCAGTTCGACGCCTTGATCGTGGGCCTGCCCTGGCAGCGTCTGCCAGAGATGAGCGTGATCACGCGGATGTGAGGCTCGGGGCCCGGCGTTGACAGGACATCCGCCAGTGGCGCGGGCTCGCGCGTCTTGGCAAGATGCCTCGCATGCTCGGCATGCGTGACCTCAAGCCTCAGGACCTGCGGGACCTGTCCCCAGAGGCCCTCACGACACTGGCCGTGCAGATGCTGGGGCACATCCAGCAGCAGGCACAAGACCTCCAGGCCCAGCAAACGCTGATCCAGCGCAAGGACCGCGACATCGCCTGGCGCGACGCGAAGATCGAGAAGATCACGTTCGAGCTGGCACGGCTGAAGCGCTGGAAGTTCGGCGCCAAGAGCGAGGCGATGACCGCCGAGCAGCGTCAGATGTTCCAGGACACGCTGCTGGAGGACGAAGCCGACCTGGAGGCGCAACTCGCCGCCCTGCAGGCCGCGCTGCCCAAGACGCAGCCCAAGCCCAAGGACGCGCCCCGTCGTCCGCGGCGTCAGGCGCTGCCCGAGCATCTGCGGCGTGTCGAGCACCACCACGAGCCCGAGGACACGACCTGCACGACACCGGACTGCGGCCGGCCAATGACGCGCGTGGGCGAGGACGTGAGTGAACGCCTGGACATCGTGCCGGCGGAGTTCTTCGTGCACCGGCACATCTACGGCAAGTGGACCTGCCGCTGCTGCCAGCGTCAAGGCATCGAGCACCTGGTGCAGGAGCCGGCCGAGCCGCAGATCATCGACGGCGGCATCGCTGCCAGCGGGTTCGCGGCTCACATCCTCATCAGCCGCTTCGTCGACCACCTGCCGTACTACCGCCAGGAGACCATCAACGCCCGGTCCGGCGTGCACACGCCGCGCTCGACGCTGGCGCGCACCGCCGGCAATGCCGGTGCCGCGCTGTTCCCGCTGTTCGAAGCCCTCAAGCGCTTCGTGTTGAGCTGCCCCGTGCTGCATGCCGACGAGACGCCGGTGGCGATGCTGGACCCCGGCGCGGGCAAGACCAAGCGGGCCTACATCTGGGCCTACGCGCGCGGCGAATTCGATGCCCAGCAAGGTGTGGTCTACGAGTTCTGCCTGGGTCGAGGGTCGCAGTACCCGGTGGCCTTCCTGGGCCCATCGACACGACAGCAAGGTCGCCGGGCTCGATGAAGGAGGACCAGCCGGCGTGGCAAGGCACGCTGGTGTGCGACCAGTACGGCGGGTACGACGCCGTGCTCGACAGGCGCGTGTACCCGCAGCGCATGGCTGCTCATTGCGCGGCGCATGCCAGGCGCAAGTTCGACGAGCTGATCGGCACCAGCGAGGTGGCCAAGGAGGCGATCAAGCGCATCGGCTGGATCTACCACGTCGAAGGCCAGTTCGAGGGGATGGACGCGCAGCAGCGCCAGGCAGCGCGGGAACAACTGACCCGGCCGCTGTGGAAGGAACTGCACGTCTGGCTCAGGCTGGAGCGCGGCCGCGTGCCCGACGGCGGCTCCATCGCCGCGGCGATCGACTACAGCCTGAACGCCTGGGATGCGCTGACGCGGCACCTCGAAGACGGTGCGGTGCCGATAGACAACAACTTCATCGAACGGCAGATCAAACCCTGGGCCATGGGCCGCAAGGCATGGCTGTTTTGCGGCAGCGAATTGGCCGGCCAACGCGCAGCGATCGTCATGAGCCTGGTGCAGTCCGCCAAGCTCAATGGGCATGACCCATGGGCCTACCTGCGCGCCGTGCTGGAGCGGCTTCCCAGGCATCAGAACAGCCGCATCGAAGAGTTGCTGCCGCACCGGTGGCGAAAACCAAACACATGATCGCTGGTCGGCGAGAACGCTGTCAGCTCAGCGGCTTGTCGTCACGGGGGACGGCGGGTCGCTCACAGCTGACTGGCCTGCACTCCCGTGAGGAGTGGTCGCAGCCGTGGTACGCGCCGCTACTGCTGCGGAGATCGCAGCAAACCACGCAATACGACAAGAATTTGCCGCGCAGAGCGGGTTTGACGCAGCCTTCGTAAACAGCCAGCTGAAGTGGGCAAACGGGTTATCTGGGAAGCTCGATCACTTGATCACGCCACTTTGGGCGCATCAGAAGGCGAAGCAAAAGCACCTGAAGGAACTGAAGAAGCTGGCTCAATCTGTGAATGGGAAACGAAACTCCGTAGCGCATCAAGGGGAGTTCTGCAACGAGCAAGAAGCTGCAGAAACAATAGACAACGCGAGATCGTTCATCACATTGCTTCTGCAGGTTTATGAACCCGAGTTCGCGCTCAAGCGCTAGTGATGCCTAACCCCTCGCTCAAGCGGAGCGCCAACGGCAGGCCACCAGGCCCGGTCTAGTGCAGTGCGCCGCTCTGTTCTGTACTTATTCCGGTGCGGTGACCAGGGCGGCCTTGGCCCGGGTCACCTTGGCCAGGATGTCGGTCGCGCGGGCCGTCCAGATGAACGGCTTGGGATCGATGTTGTGATGGGCCACGTACAGGTCGATGGCCAGCTCCAGTTCGGCAACGCTGGCGAAGCTGTCACGCCGGATGCGCTTGTCGGTGATGTCGCGGAAGAAGCGTTCGACCATGTTCAGCCACGAAGCGCTGGTCGGCGTGAAGTGCATGACGAACCGCGGATGACGCGCCAGCCATTTCTGCACCTCGGGGTGGCTGTGGGTGGCGTAGTTGTCCACGATCAGGTGAAGGCCCAGGTGCTTGGGCGTGCGGCGGTCGATCAGCCGCAAGAACTTCAGCCACTCGGTATGCCGGTGGCGCGGCTGGCACATCGAGATCACCTTGCCGTCCACCGTGTTGAGCGCGGCAAACAGCGTGGTCGTGCCGTGGCGCTTGTAGTCGTGGGTCACGGTGCCGGCACGCCCGCGCTTCATCGGCAGACCCGGCTGTGTACGGTTGAGCGCCTGGATCTGGCTCTTCTCGTCGCAGCTGAGCACCAGGGCGTGCTCGGGCGGGTTCATGTACAGGCCGACGACGTCGAGCAACTTGTCCTCGAACCGTGGATCACGCGAGAGCTTGAACGTGCGGCTCAGGTGCGGCTTCAGGCCGTTGCTCTGCCAAACCCGACGCACGGTGGTGGCTCCCACACCCAGGTGCGCGGCCAAGGTGCGGGTGCTCCAGTGCGTGGCGTCGACCGGCTTGTCGTGCAGCGTGGCCTGCACGATGCGCGACTCCATCTCAGCGGTGATCGTGGCCGGACGGCCGCTGCGTGGGGCGTCCTTGCGCAGCGCGTCGATGCCACCGCTGAGGAAGCGCTCGCGCCACATGGCGACCTGGCGCCGATCCAGTCCTGCATCGACAGCGATGTCCTTGTTCTGCCGGCCCTCGGCGGCCAGCAGCACGACCAGCGCACGCTGCTGCAACCGGGCCTCCACCGTTCGGCGCTTGGCCAGCACACGGAGCTCGCGCTCGGTGTCTGCGTCCAGTTCAATCGTCTTGGCAACCCGCACTGTTCCAGCCTCCTGGAACGTCTGAGTATGCCGGCGCAAATAAGTTCTATAAATTCACGCGCACTACACTAGCGGTACGCCGTACATTTTCGCCAGCCCCGGCCTGGCGTCCTGCCGTTGGCGCCCGCTTAGCTCGAACGTTAGGCCTCATGCCAACCACCGTCTCTCTCCTTTCCATCGCGGGGAAGCCGTCTCTGTCCCGTCAGTACGGTTTGCTCGTTCGCCTCCAACGAGTCCTGTACGAGGAGCCCCGTTGCCTTGGTGCAGCAGTTGTGGGCTCGCTCGCAGCAGGCAAGGCAGATCGGATGTCCGATGTCGACCTACTCGTGTACTGCGAAGCGGGCGCGGCGCAAGCCATTCTGAACATCCTCAACGAGATTGCGGCTGACGCGCCGGTCGTCCATCGCCTTGCCGGACAACATGACGCGAACAGCCTGTACGAGAAGGTCATCCTGGAGGACTGGTGCTCCTACGAGATCCACGTCATTGAGCCTGCCACTCGAATGCGCCTGCGACCGCCGTACTTGGAAGTGATCAACCGAGACGACTACCTTGCGTCGAGACTATCCGAAGAGAAGCCGATTGGTCGGAAGACAGTGAAGCCGTATGTCAACGGTGACGCCGGTCTCGTCTGGGAACTCTTCAGTTGCATGAAGTGGCTGCAGAGAGGTGAAGTTGCGCACGCAACCCAATATCTGCAATCACTCGGCGAGCAGTTGAAGGCGCGGCAGAAGCTCAATGAGGCCTAACCCTTCGCTCGAGCGGACCTCCACCGGCAAGGCGCTTGGCCCGCGCATCGGCCAGTATCATCATCCATTGCGCGGGCCAAGCACCTTGCCGGTGGCGTCCGCTCCGCTCAACCGTTAGGCCGCACAAATGCGAATCCGCAACGCAAGCCGTACCGAGGCCGATCAACTGAACACCATTGCCATGCAAGCAAAGGCGCATTGGGGATACACGGCTGAACAAATGGAACAATGGCGGGAAAGCCTTTCTACTGAACCGCAAAGCATCGAGCAACCTGATTCGAAACGAAGCTAAGCCTAGCTCACCCGGTGAGCCACCTGGCCCATAGGCTGGATGCACTTCACCCAGGAGTGCAAGCCGTGGCCTACAACCCGATCCAGTTTCAGCAAGGCATGTCGATGCCCGAGTTCCTGCAGTGCTTCGGAAACGAGGCTGCGTGCGCTGAGGCGGTTCGTCAGGCGCGCTGGCCGCAGGGTTTCGTTTGTCCGCGCTGCAGTAGCCGGGCGCACTGCGTTGTCTCGAGCAGCGGGCGCAACCTCTACCAGTGCCACAGCTGTCACCGGCAGACCTCGGTTACCGCCGGCAGCCTGTTCGGCAACACCAAGCTGCCGCTGACCCGGTGGTTTCTCGCGATCTACCTGATCAGCCAGGCCAAGACCGGCATGTCCGCCCTTGAACTCAAGCGGCACCTCGGCGTCAGCTACCCGACCGCTTGGCTGATGCACCACAAGATCATGACCGCCATGGCCTCGCGTGAGGCCGAGCACCGCCTGTCGGGCGCCGTGCAGATCGATGACGCCTACCTGGGTGGCGAGCGCCCTGGTGGCAAGCCCGGGCGCGGCTCGGAGAACAAGGTGCCCATCGTCGCGGCGGTCTCGCTCAACGACAAGGGCAATCCGCTGTACCTCAAGGTCACGCCGGTAGCCGCCTTCTCCAGCGATGCCATCTCCCACTGGGCACGGCTGCATCTGGCGCCTGGCTGCTCGGTGCTCAGCGACGGCCTGGGATGCTTCGCCGCCGTCACCGAGGCCGGCTGCACCCATCAGGTCGAGGTCGTCGGCCAGCGCAAGCCCCGGGACTTGCCGCAATTCAAGTGGGTCAACACCGTCCTGGGCAACCTCAAGACCATGCTCTCGGGTGCCTACAAGGCCTTCGGCTACGCCAAGTACGCCGACCGCTACCTCGGCGCCTTCGCCTACCGCTTCAACCGACGCTTCGATCTCGCCGGCCTCGTCATCCGCCTCATCGTCGATGTCTGTCGCGGCAAGGCCGCAACCGAGCGCGTCATTCGGCATGCTTAGCTTCGTTTCGAATCAGGTCGAGCAATGGCCGACCTTCGTAGCCGAAGATCAAGGAGAGCTAATAGGCTTCTCCCAGATCAATCCAGATCTTGAAATTTGGGAACTCGTATCCCTATTCGTTCTGCCCGCGCACATTGGAATCGGTGTCGGCCGGGCCCTGCTCAAAGAAGCCGTTGCCACAGCCAGTAAAGCCGGGCAAACTATTTTGCACATTGATTCAGATCCCAATGCTGAACCGTTCTATCTGGCGTGTGGCGCAGTTCGAATCGGAGCTGAACTCGCGCCTATACAGGGGAATTCAGCGAGAGTCAGGCCACAGTTGCACTTGTCCACCAGTGCTGCCTAACCATTCGCTCAACCGGACCCATTGCGGCATGCGGCTAAAGGCCCGCCATTTCATTCTGGGCCTTTAGCCACATGCCGCAACGGTCCGGTTAGCTAAAACGTTAGGCCTCACATATTCACACCGCCAGCAACTCGGGGCGCCGAGATGAATACAGACTCTCCACGAAGGCGTAACTACATGGTAGGTTCGGTTGCAAACCCTGGAGAGTTGCTGATCGCCCTGATTGCCTTCCCAATGATCATGGCTGGGGTTCTAAAGGCGTCTGCAGCATTGGCCGGGCACCTCGGCTTGCAAGGAGTTGAGTCTGTTGGGTATGGAACTTTGTGCGCGCTCTCCCTAGCACTATTGCCGCTCCTCCTAGCCTCGTCACTCCTTGCAACGGTACTATGGGGCTTTGCGGCGTGTTGGCTAGTTTCTTATTTCTACATGTTGGGCCCAATCAGCACCGAGGTACCTGCGAGAAAGCTCATTGCCACTGCCACGTCGATCGCCTCATTTGGTACGCTGGGACTTCTTGGGCTTGGGTTCACGCTGTACGGGCCATTAGTCGGCAAATAGGCTCCAACATGCGCGTCAAGGAACTTCGCGGTGAGGCCTAACCATTCACTCAACCGGACGTTTTGCGGCACACGGGCTTTGGGCTTCATTTCATTTTCGCCCAAAGCCCGTGCGCCGCAAAACGCCGGTTAGCTCAAACGTTAGGCGTCACAAACACCTCCGCGCGCCCATGAAGCACTTCAAAACTGACGCCCTTCTCATCCTGCTAATCCCGGCGGCAGTACTTGCCATCGCGGTCCTGTGAGCACTCGTCATACCAAACCTCTGAACGCTCCCCTATGTCGCTCCGCACTCATTTGGTCGCAGCAGTCTTGCCTCTCATTTTGGTGGCTGGGCTTTGGTACCTGGCCGACGTCGCTGTGGCCTCCAAGTCCGCTGACGTCGTGGAACTGGACATGGTGCTGTCTAAGCAATCACTCCGAACGTGCGGAGTCGAGAGGCTTCGCCAAGCTCCATTCGTCTCCAAGGTGGAGAACCTGCTCACAGACGGGTTAGCCGTCTCTCTGCGCACAGATCCTCCGTCGCAACAGATGCTCATGCCGGTCTCCGGGAAACGCATCCGAATCTCGGAAAGTTGGCTTTCAAAGAACGGCTCTCCTGAACGCCGCGCCCGGGCCAACAAGAACTTAGACCAGACGGCAGAAGTACTGGCAGGCTGCGGCGGCTAGGCCGCAGGGCTATGCTCACCAGCGCACACCTGTACCGAGTGACGCCTAACCCCTCGCTCAAGCCGACCCGCTACGGCAGCCACCGCCTGGCCGCTCCAGGCTTTTGTGAATATCATCCTTCCGCGGCCAGTCGGTGTCTGCCTCCGCGGGCGCCTTAGCTCGAACGTTAGGCCGCAGCCGTCTCAAACCATGCAGGCACCGCGCATCTATCACCGCACCTTTCTCGTGCTGCTCGCAGGCACCACCCCTCCCGGTGCGGCTCGGTTCGTTACAGGTCGCGCCCTTCCTTCTGGTACTTCGGTTTTCGGTTCTCTCAGCGCGCTTGCCAGCAAAGCGGTGGCCATTGCCTTCAGGCTCTGGCGCCTGTCGCAATTCAGTTCTCGCCACGGTACGGTTCTTCCCTTTCTCGCCCCGCCATCCTTCGGCACCGATTCATCTGCTGGCAATCCGTTCGGTCAAGCCCTTGGCTCGTTCGCCTTGTTCACGGCCAGCAAGTCTCCTGGTCTGGGTCAGTGTGTTTTCTGGCACGCTTGCCTCTGGCTGCACGTTGCTCAGCCAGTTCACTCTGCCGGGCCGCGGCCTAACACTTCGCTCAACCAGACCCACCACAGCATGCCGCCGCCCGGGCCTCCATTTCATTCTGGCCCAGCCGCCGTCACGCTGCGGCGGTCTGGTTAGCTCAAACGTTAGGCTGCATAGGAAAGACCCCTGCACGCCCACCACCATAGAAGGACAAACTTCGGAGGATCACATGACCGATTCATGGTTTCAGAAGGAAGAGTATTTGACACTTCGCAAGGAGGTCGAAAGCAACATGGCTGAACTCGCAAATCTTGAAAAGATTTGTGTTGGCGGGGTTGCCGGAATCTTTGCATGGGTATCAAAGAATAGTGGGGACTTGAATGGATTCGAGAATTTCGCCTGGATGGTTCCGAGCTTACTTCCGCTATTTTGAATGCTGAAGGCAACGTCGATTGGCATACACCTTCAAATTTTGGGAAATTACCTCCACAAGATTGAGAATGCCCAGCTGCCCGACAACGCGAATCCAGAAGGATGGGAATCATTTTTCCAGAACAACGGACTAAGCCAGAGAACAACACAAACAGAGATTCGTTGGAAAGCTCTTGCTTGGGTAACTCTACTTGGCAGTATCGTTGGACTAGCGCAGTCGTTGTTCAAATAGGTTGCAATGCAGCCTAACCATTCGCTCAACCGGACCCATTGCAGCATGCGGCAAAAGGCCCGCCATTTCATTCTGGGCCTTTTGCCACATACCGCAATGGTCCGGTTAGCTCAAACGTTAGGCCTCAGATTTCATCCGCATCGCCCTTCGAAGGCTTCAACACAAATTCAATGCACACCCTCTTCGCGCTCTACACATTGGCTAGTCTCGCCCACTTCAGCCATAACGCTGAATACATCGCGTTCTATCCTGGTCTCCCAAACTGGATGACTAGGGAGACCGTCTACTTGGCTTGGCTAACAGTTGCAAGTGTTGGTCTACTTGCAATGCTAACCGCTTGGCGTGGCTGGAAGAGAGTTGCGGCACCGCTCCTCGTGGCGTATGGTTTACTTGGCACAGATGGATTACTCCACTACACGCTTGCCTTGTGTTCAGAACACACACTTACCACAAACGTTACGATATTTTCAGAAGTCTTCCTTGGCGTTATCTTGGCCTGTGCAGGTGCAGTTAAGTTCCATCGGCTAACAGTTCGCCGCAAGCGCACTGAGGCCTAACCATTCGCTCAACCGGACCCATTGCGGCATGCGGCCAAAGGCCCGCCATTTCATTCTTGGCCTTTAGCCACATACCGCAACGGTCCGGTTAGCTCAAACGTTATGCGTCATTGGCAAATCCTTTATCCTGCCACACTAGAAATACCAAAAATGCTCAGAGCTTCTACGAAACGAACCGTGCTTGATCTTCTTGATGAAAGTTACTTCGGCGCTTCAAACTTTTCCGTTGAATTTGGAGATGGAAATCCGAGATGGCTGAAAGTCTCATTCATTCCGAATGGCAACTTTAGTTTCAAGATCGACGGAACAGGCCTCGGTACGGCGTTTTATCAATCAAGTGCGGCCCCAGGTGTCGAGTTTCTACGTCCAGACACCCATATGGAGCGCAGTTTTGACGATTGTGCTAGGCGCATTCCAGATTGGATTCAGAGGATTAAGGAGGAAATAATTGACTCAAGTCCACTTAATCGAGAGTTGCAATTGGTTCGAAAGCAACTGGAAGAGAGAATTGACTATCTCGGGGAGAAACAGGATGACTATTTCACTCGCGAAGAGGCAACCCAGTTAGCCGAAAGGTTGAATGAGTTTTCCAATAAGCTTACAGAATTGTGCCCTACCAATGATGAGCTAAAGAGCGTAATTTCCAACCTGAAGGCCAAACTGGAAGTACTTGCCGCGGCGACAGAAAGCGTGAACAAGGGTACATGGTTACGAATGGCGGGCAGCCGCATCCTTAAGGCAGCGAAGGCCGTTATGGGTTCGAAGGAGGGGCGAGAATTTGCGCTTGAGGCGGCCAAGAAAGTTCTGCTAGATGGCCCGAAATGACGCCTAACCATTCGCTCAACCGGACCCATTGCGGCATGCGGCCAAAAGCCCGCCATTTCATTCTGGGCTTTTAGCCACACGCCGCAACGGTCCGGTTAGCTCAAACGTTAGGCATCTCAACCGACCACCTTCGTCCTTCCTCGCAATGGCTGCACAAAATCTATCCGCTTACCCGCGCCTGAGGCTGGCGGTCACACTTGCGCTGACGGTCGCCATAGGCGTGCTTTCGAGCATTCTTGCGTCGCAGATCATGCCCAACGGGCAGCTGGACTGGTCCCTACTTCCGAAGGTTTCATCGTTCTGGATCTTGCTGCTAGTCACCGCGGTCTGGCTCAGCGTTCAGGTGGCGTATCTGCAGTCTGACTATGGGCTCATAACTTACGCCGACGATCTCCACTGCGAGGCAGTCATCCGGAAGTTGAAGCTTGATGCACTTGCTGCGGACCTTCTAAAGAATCCAGACAAGGCCCACGCACTGGACGCAACTGCCCTCCGAAAGGACCTCGGACTCAAGCGTAAGAGCATCTAGGGTGAGCGACATGACCGACAACCACACTGAAACACTCCCTGCATCGGCGAACGCGAAGAGCCTAACTGTCTTTCGCACACCCTCATTTGATGAGTCGCGGAACGGCACGCCGCTCAGCGATGAGGGTGCATTCTCTAGGATGATTCATACACTAGTCGCAGATCCAGATGCAGGCAAAGTCGTTCATAAGCAGACAGGATCAGAAGTCCGAACACTGAAGTTCAACGACTATCGGATCTTCTATCTCGTGCACAACAACAGCGTCTATCTGTTGAGCATCGACGCAGATGGACCCGAATCTGCACCCACTCGGCCTTTCAAACGCAGTCTCGCAAAGTTGCTTGATCGAGTTTGGTTGTCAGCAGTTGTGGAAGCAATGCGGAGGCTGATATGAGATGCCTAACTTGTCGTTCAACCGGAGCGCCAACGGCATGGCACCCTGGCCGTGCGACCGCCTTGGTCCATCATCGGCCGCACGGCCAGGGCGCCACGCCGTCGTCGCCCGGTTAACTCTACGTTAGGCCGCAGCCGTCTCAAACCATGCAGGCACCGCGCATCTGTCGCCGCAGCTTTCTCGTGCTGCTCGCAGGCCCCGTCCCTGGCGGTGCGGCTCGGTTCGTTGCAGGTCGCGCCCTTCCTTTTGGTACTTCGGTCTTCGGTTCTCTCAGCGCGCTTGTCAGCAAAACGGTGGCCGTGGCCATCAAGCTCTGGTGCCTGTCGAAATTCAACGCTCGACAAGGTACGGCACTTTTATTTCTGGTCGCGTCTTATTTCGGCACCGGTTCATCTGCTGGCAAACCGTTCGTTCAAGCCCGTGGCTCACTCGCCTTGTTCACGGCCAGCAAGTTTTCAGGTCTGGGTTGTTGTGTTTTCTGGCAGGCTTGCATCTGGCTTCGCGTTGCTCGGCCAATCCACTCTGCCGGGCCGCGGCCTAACACTTCACTCAACCAGACCCACCACAGCATGCCGCCGTCCGGGCCTCCATTTCATTCTGGCCCAGCCGCCGTCACGCTGCGGCGGTCTGGTTAGCTCAAACGTTGATATGGCTTCTGTCTGTCAAGAGCGCGCATGAATCCCTCTGCGCAAACAGATGATCGTGGAACCCGTTGCCGGACGGGGAACGCGACGGAGCCTGGTGCTGCCACCCGATGGTGGATGTGCGACGGTTGTTCGGGCTGATATGCGAGGGTTGGATACCTCAAGACAGGGAATCGTCGCGGGGCTGCCTTCGCTCTAGGGTCTGAGATCAATGGACACCGCACCTCTCGGCCCGCTGTCGATTGCACCAATAACGTTGTCGAGGTTTCCCCAGTGGCCGCGGCTGCGCCGCGTTCCCCCTCCGGCATCTGACGGTTGTGGTGCTCACCTCCTTTCGGCTTGCGTTGTGGTTGATTTCAACCCATCACGCCGCTGCAGCGTCCGCCATGGGCACGCCCTGCCAGCCGCTGCTGTCAACCTCCTGGGCAATGGCCCAGATGAACCCCACCAGCTCACGCGCCACGGCCACCACCGCCTTGGTCTTCATCACCTTGCGTGCCGTCAGGCGCTTGAACTTGGCGTTCAACCGCAACTGCGCCGCCCAGGCGATGTCGGTGATGGCCTTGGGCAACTGGTCGTGCCGCCTGGCGATGATCGGGCTCACGCGCGGGCCGTGCTGGTACTGCCAGGCCACCTCCACCAGCATGCGCCGCGCTGCGCTGTTGCCGGCCTTGGTGATGCTGCCTTGGCGCCGCTTGGGCCCCGAGCTGTGTTCGCCGGGCACCAGGCCCACGTAGGCCATCAGCTGCCGCGGGTGGGCAAAGCGGGTGAAGTCCTGCAACTCGGCCACCAGCGTCATGGCCGCGATCAGTTGCACGCCGCGCAGCGCCATCAGCGCCTGCACTTGCGGGCGCAGCGGCCAGCCGGGCAACTGATCGCGCATCGCCTGCTCCAGCCGGGCAATGCGCGCGGCCGATTCGGTGATGCTGTGCAGGTACTCCTGGAAGCCGATCTGCTGTGCCGGCAGCGGCAGCTTCAGGTCAGCCAGCCAGCGCATGTGCGCCGGCGTCCACGCGGCCTTGCCGGCGTAGGCGATGCCGTTGCGCAGCAGCAGCGCCTTCAGACGGTGACGCGCGTTGCGCTGCTCACGCACCGCGTCCTCGCGGGCGCGCACCAGGTCGCGCACCGCCTCGTCGCGCAGATCCGGCACGCGCACCGGCGCCAGTTCACCCGCACGCGCCAGGCGCGCCAGCATCAGCGCGTCGCGCCGGTCGGTCTTGACCCGGTCGCCCGCACGCTTGGGGATCGACGAGGGCGCCACCACCATGCACTCCACACCATGGCTGGCCAGGTGGCGGGCGATCACGAAGCCGCAGGGGCCGGCCTCATACACCACATGCAACCGGTGGCCGCGCGAGATCAGCCGCCTCAGCGCCTTGTCCAGCGCCGCCAGATCGCCGCCGATCCGAGGCTTCGTTTTCCATGGCCCGTCTCCTTGCACTCGCGCAACGCTCCGGCCGACCATCGGCCGGTCCATTGGTGTAGCTCTGCATACCCCTGGCATGCAATCTACGATCTCGCAGAGGACGGGCCGCCCTTCACTCAGAAGTCATCTTGTCTGGGCGTCGTAGGCCACGTTCACGCTGACGATCACCCCAAACGGGGGCCCCATCGATTCTCATCACTCCGACCGCGGGCAGTGGGCGTTGAACAGCGTCTCTCGCGACACCCGCTCAGTCGACGTGCAGCGGCAACCTGCGAACGCGCTGGCCGCTCAGCCTCGCGAATGCGTTGGCGATGGCTGGCACGATGGGCACGCTGCCAGGCTCGCCCACACCGGTGGGCGGTGCGCTGCTGTCCACGATGACCACGTGCACGGCCGGCGTCTGCGGCAGGCGCAGCACTGGCGCGTCGTGGAAGTTGCGCTGCTGCACTTGGCCATCCTCAAGGCTGAGGCCGCCGTATATCGCGATGCTCAGGCCGAAGGCCACGCCGCCCTCCATCTGGGAGCGCACGATGTCGGGATCCACCACGGTGCCGCAGTCAACCACGCACCAGACCTGCTCGGCCACCGGGGCGCCATCCTGCAGGCGTGCGCGCACCACCTGAGCCACCACGGTGCCATAGGCCTCCTGCACCGCCAGTCCCAGTTCTCGACCGGTCGGCTGCGGCTGGCCCCAGCCGGCCATCTGCGCCGCCTTTGCCAACGCCGCCGCCTGACGCCCATGACCCTGCAGGTGCGCCAGCCTGAAGGCCAGTGCGTCCTGTCCAGCGAGCTGCGCCAATTCGTCCATCAGCACCTCCTTGCAGAAGGTGCTGTGGTTGTAGCCCAGCGCACGGTAGGTGTGCACCGGCACGCCCACCTTGGGGTTCACCCAGCGGCAGAGTGCATGTGGCACGTCGTAGCGCTCGGCCAAGTGGCCTTCCACCGCAAAGGGGTCGATCCGGGTCGGCGCTTCGCCCTTGGCCAGCCGTGGCGAGAAGGACTGCGCCACCACGGTGTGCCGCACGGCAAGAAGCCGGCCCTGGGCATCCAGACCGGCGCGCATGCGGTGCAGACTCATTGGCCGGTAATAGCCACCGGTGATGTCGTCTTCTCGCGTCCATAACAACTGCACCGGCCGGCGGTCACCGGCCTCGCGGCGCGCTTTGAGCACGGTACACAGCTCGGTCATCCAGTCGGCCGAGAAGGTGGCGCGGCGGCCGAAGCTGCCGCCGGCCGGCAGCACATGCAGGCGCACCAGCTCAGGCTTCAGGCCCAGCAGGCGCATGGCGGCGGCATGGTCCGCCGTGACGTTCTGGCTGGCGCACCACAAATCGCAGCCCGCCTCGCCCCACTCGCCTACGGCAGTGATCGGCTCCATGGCCTGGTGAGCCAGGTAGGGCTGCTCAAACTCGGCCTCCAGAACCTGGGCGGCGTCGGCCAACGCAGCCTCGCCGCGGCCCCGCAGCAGGGCGTCCACGCCGGGCTGGCCACTGTCGGCCAGACGGCGGAACTCGGCCCACAGCGCCGGGCTGCTGCGCTGCTCGGCCTGGCTGTCGTCCCAAGTGATGACCAGCTGATTGCGCGCCTGCAACGCGCGCCAGGTGTCGTCGGCAACCACGGCCACCGCCGTTTCGAGGCGGTGCACTCCCCGCACGCCCGGCATGGCCAGGGCCGCCGCAGCGTCCAGCGTGCCGACGCGGCCGCCAAAGCGCGGTGAGCGCTGCAGCACCACCACACCCATGCCCGGGCGACGCATGTCGATGCCGTAAGAGACCCGACCGCTGGCGGCCTCAGCCTGGCCCAGGCGCGGCTTGGCCCGGCCGATCAGGTGGCGCGAGGCCGCTGTCTTCAGCGGCACGCCACTGGGCACGGGCAGCGCCGCGGCGGCGCCGGCCAACTCGCCATAGCCGGCCTGACGGCCGCTGGCGGCATGGAATACCCGGCTGCGGTGCGTAGTGAGCTGCGCTATCGGCACGCCCCAGCGTTGGGCCGCAGCAGCCACCAGCATGGCGCGGGCGGTGGCACCCGCCTCGCGCAGCTGCTGCCAGCTGTTGGCCATGGACGTGGAGCCCCCGGTGGTCTGCCAGCCGAACAGCGTGTGCTTGTAGCGCGGCGGATCAAAGGCGGCGGCGACGGTACGCACGCGTGACCAGTCAGCGTCCAGCTCATCGGCCACCACGGTGGCCAGTCCGGTGCTGATGCCCTGGCCCATCTCGAGGTGCTTGATGACCACGGTGACCCAGCCGTCAGCCGCAATGCGTACGAAGGTCTGGGCCAGGCCATTGGCCGCCGCAGGGGAGATGGCTGCCGCGTGGGCGTCCGCGGCGGGGCCGGCGTGCGGCAGCAGGCCCAGGGCCAGGCCCGGGCCAGCCAGGGCGATGAAGCGACGTCGGTCCAGGGGCATGCCGGTATCCTGCCTCATCGTCGGCCGGTGCCGGGCGTGTTCACACCGCGCGCGCAGCGCCAGCGCGGCCCGACCACACGGGCTGCCTGGGCGCCGGCAAACCGGTCTCCTCAAGGCAGCGCGCGCGCAGTGTCTCGATGTCCGGGCCGAAGTTGAATGTGCCCAGTGCACCGCGCTCGGCCCTCATCGCGTCGCGCAGGGCCTCGGTGGCGGCAGCATCCACCTGGCCGTCGACCAGCACCACGCCGTAACGGCGCGCTCCCTGCACACTGACCAGGCCCTGCTGCAGTTCCTTGGCCAGCAGGGCCGAGTCGCGCTGCAGCGGGTCACCCCAGCCGCCGCCGCCCCAGGTGATGAAGTGCAACTGCTCGCCGGCCCGGACCTTGTAGTCCTCTACCTTGTTGGGCAGCACCAGCTGGCTGCCGTCGTTCTTCACCAGCACCTTGCGGGCCCGGGTGCCCGGCTCACCGCCGTTCACGCCCCAGGGCGGCACGAACCAGCGGTCATCGTGGATCGCGATCACGCCGTCTTCCAGGAAACGGTAGACCATGTTGATGCCGTTGCCGCCGCGGTGCAGGCCCGCGCCGCCCGAGTCGACCACGGTCTCGTAGCGCTCGATGCGCAGCGGGAAGTAGCGCTCCAGGAATTCGTTGGGCACGTTGGTGAAGCCCGGCCACAGCGAGTGGCCGTCGGGTCCGTCGCCCATCGGCCGGCCGGGGATGCCGCCGAAGCCGATCTGGAACAGCTGGAACCACTGGCCGTTGCGGTCGGTGCCGGCATAAAACAGGTGCGGCGACGAGGAGAAGCCGGCGGCGTTGAGGAACTCCGGCGTCTTCTGGCCCAGCAGGCCGCCCAGGATGTCGAACAGCCGGCCCAGTGCATGCGTGCGGCCTGACAGCGCCGCCGGAAACCTCGGCTTGAGCAGGCTGCCTTCGGGGATGCGCACATCGATCAACGGGTAGTAGCCGTCGTTGAACAGGATCTGCGGATCGAACACCATGATCATGTAGATGCCGAAGAACATCTTCATCATGTTCTCGTTCAACAGGAAGTTGATCGAGGCTTCGCTCTGCGGATCGGTGCCGTCGAAGTCGAGAACGACCTTGCCGTTCTCTCGCCACATCGTGCACTTGATCTTGTACGGGCCGTAGCCAAGGCCGTCGTCGCAGACATAGTCTTCGAAGCTGACCTTCTCTTCCGACACCGCGGTGTTGATCAAGTGCTGCATGGCGCGGTGGTTGCGCTCAAGCAGCAGGTCGGTGGCGGCCACGAAGACATCGTCGCCAAAGCGCTCGGCCATCTCCACCACGCGGCGCGCAGACACCCGGCACGAGGCGATCAGCGCGTTCAGGTCGGCCTTGCACCAGTCGGGTGTGCGCACCTGGTGCATCACCAGCTTGAGCAGGTCTTCGTTGTAGACGCCCTGCTTCCAGATCTTGACGGGCGGGATGCGCACACCCTCCTGGAAGATCGAGGTCGCGTCGATGGGCATCGAGCCCGGCACCTTGCCGCCGATGTCGCTCTGATGGCCGAACATCGAGGTGTAGGCGATCAACCGGCCGTCCTTGAACACCGGCAGCAGCACCAGCCAGTCGTTGCAGTGGCTGATGGCCCCGCCCACCGAGTAGGGGTCGGACAGGAAGATCATGTCGCCGTCTTCCACCGTGCCGTCGTAGCCGTCGAGGAAAGGGCCGATGTAGCTGCCGAACTGGCCCACCACCATGCGGCCGCGGTGATCGGCAATCAGCGGAAAGGCATCGCCCTGCTCGCGGATGCCCGGCGACATGGCCGTGCGCACCAGCGTGGCGTCCATCTCGATGCGCGCATTGCGCAGCGCGTTCTCGATGATGTCGAGCGTGACCGGGTCCACCGCCACCGGCGTGAAGGGCGTGGCGTTGGCTTGAATGATTGTCGCGGACATGTGCGTGCTCCCGGGGTCAGGCCAGGTTGATCAGGATGTTGCCGACCGAATCGACGGTGCCGACGCAGCCGGCCTCGATCAGCGTGGTCGAGTCCATCTCGGTGACGATGGCCGGGCCCGGGATCACGTCGCCGGCCAGCAGGCGCACGCGGTCATAGATCACCGCCGGCACCATCTGGCCATCGGCCCACAGCGCGTGGTCGCGGATCTTGGCCCGGGCCACGTTGCCATCGCTGGCAGCCAGCCGAGGCGCAGGCAGCTCCAGCGCCGGGCCCAGGGCCACGGCGCGCAGGTTCACCAGCTCATGGGCGGTGTCCATGTTGAAGGTGAACAGGCGCCGGTGCTCGGCATCGAAACGCGCGGTGACACCGGCCAGGCCATCCTTGCGCAGCAGCGCGGGGTCGATGGCCAGCGGCACCTCGAAGGCCTGGCCCTCGTAGCGCACATCCAGCTCGAACTGGCTGCTGAGGTCAGCATCGGCAATGCCCTCGGCGCGCAGTTCGGCGCGGGTCTGCTCGGCCATGCCCTCCAGCAGGGCCAGCACCACCTCTTCGCTGGTCTCGGACACGCGCCTTGAGAAGCTGCGCGCGGTCTCGGTGCGCATGCGCGTGGTGGCATCGCCCAGCGCGCACAGCACGCCCGGCGACACCGGCGAGATCGCCGGCCACGAGCCCATCAGCCGGGCCACCGCGTTCACATGCAGCGGGCCGGCACCGCCGAAGCCCATCAGCGCGAAGTCGCGCGGGTCATAGCCCTGCTGAACCGAGATCATGCGCAGCGCGCCGAACATGTTCTCGTTGACGATGTCGATGATGCCGCGCGCCGCCTCCATCAGACCGATGCCCAGGGCGTCGGCAATGGTCTGCACGGCGCGTCGTGCGCCGTCGCGGTCGAGCTTGAAGCTGCCACCCAGCAGGTTCTCCGGCAGGTAGCCCAGCACCACGTTGGCATCGGTCACGGTGGGCTGGGTGCCGCCCTTCTGGTAGGCCACCGGGCCGGGCACGGCGCCCGCCGATTGCGGGCCCACGCGCAGGGCCTTGGTCAGCTCGGGCACATAGGCGATCGAGCCGCCGCCCGCGCCCACCGTCTTCACGTCCAGCGCCGAGGCGCGCACCGACAGGTGGGCCACCTCGGTGGTGCGCTGCCGGCGGGCATCGAGGTTCTCGATCAGTGCCACATCGGTGCTGGTGCCGCCCACATCCAGCGTCAGGATGTTCTTGATGCCAGCGTTGCGGCCGACCCAGATCGCGCCGGTGACGCCACCGGCCGGGCCCGACATCAGCAGGTTCACCGGCTGCAGCTCGGACTTCTCGGACGACATCAGGCCACCGTCCGAGCGCAGCAGGCTCAGCGAGCCGGCCATGCCGGCGCCGCGCAGCCTGTCGCGCAGGTTGCGCACGTAGCGGCCCACCACCGGGCGCATGCTGGCGTTGGCCACGGTGGTCAGCGTGCGTTCGTACTCCTGCATCTCGGGCAGCACCTCGTGGCTCAGCGAAATGGGCACGTCGGGCATGATCTCGGCGGCCAGCTCGCCCACGCGCTGTTCGTGTGCGCCGTTCAGGTAGGCATTGATCAGGCTCACGGTCAGCGCCTGCACGCCGGCATCGCGCAGCTGCGTGAGCACGCGGCGGATCTGCATCTCGTTGACCGGACGCACCTCCTGCCCGTTGGCATCCATTCGACCGGCGATCTCCACCGTGTCCTGCAGCGCCGCCAACGGCTCGGGCTTGGGCCACACGATCCAACCCGCCAGGCCGCCCGGCACGAAGCTGCGCGCGATCTGCATGATCTGGCGGTAGCCCTCGGTGGTGACCAGGCCCACACGCGCGCCCTTGCCTTCCAGCACGGCATTGGTGGCCACCGTGGTGCCGTGCAGGAAGAACTCCACTTGCGCGGGGCTGATCTGCGCCTTGTCGCAGATCGCCTGCACCCCTTGCAGGATGCCCTCCGACGAGTCGTGCGGGGTCGACGGGGTCTTGTGGCGCCAGAAGCGCCCGTCAGCATCGTTGAACAGCAACAGGTCGGTGAACGTGCCACCCACATCCACACCCAGGCGATAGGCCATCGAAGCACTCCGTCATGGCGCCCCGCAGGTCGGGGCATTGGCGGCATTGTTCGCAGCCGTCTGGTGCGCACCAAACCCGGGATGGGGTGTGTTCGCCAGGTGGCTGGCCCCGGGCCTGGGAGCCTGGTGGGGCAGTGATGGGCGCCTGTCCGGCATGCGAACAGGGCCGCGGCCCGTACCACCGCCACCGCCTCGCGGCCCCTACGCTGGCTGCTCGCAGAACGCTTTCGGAGAGACCATGCCCGACCCCACCACGCCGCCCCAGGCGCCGGCGCGCGATGCCGGCCTCTGGAACGCGGACCTGGCGCCGACGCCCGCCGCGCAGCGCAACTGGACGGCCTACCACTACGTCACGCTGTGGATCGGCCTGGTCGTCTGCATCCCCGGCTACATGCTGGCCGCCGGGCTGATCGACCAGGGCTTCTCGGCCTGGCAGGCAGTGGGCCTGGTGCTGGCCGGCAACCTGGTGGTGCTGGTGCCGATGCTGCTCAACGGCCATGCGGGCGCCAAGTACGCCGTGCCCTTCGCGGTGCTGGTGCGCAGTTCGTTCGGCACCCAGGGCGCCAAGCTGCCGGCGCTGCTGCGTGCGCTGGTGGCCTGCGGCTGGTTCGGCATCCAGTGCTGGGTGGGGGGCAGCGCCATCTACGCCATCGGCAACATCGTCAGTGGCGGCGCCTTGGCCGGGGCCAGGCTGGGCTGGATCGGCATCGACGCCGGCCAGTTGGCTTGCTTCGTGCTGTTCTGGGCGCTGCACCTGTGGTTCATCGCCCGCGGGCCGGAATCGGTGCGGTGGATCGAGACGGTCACCGCACCCGTCAAGGTGCTGATCGTGCTGGCCCTGCTGGCCTGGGCCTGGCACAAGGCCGACGGCTTCGGGCCGATGCTGGCCGCACCCTCGCAGTTTGACGCAGGCGGCAAGCGCGAAGGTCAGTTCTGGGCCGTGTTCTGGCCGGCCTTCACGGCCATGGCCGGGTACTGGTCGGGGCTGGCGATGAACATCCCCGATTTCACCCGCTTCGCCCGAAGCCAGCGCGACCAGGCCATCGGCCACGCCGTGGGCCTGCCGCTGCCGCAGGCCGGCCTGGCCTTCGTGGGCGTGGCGGTGACCTCGGCCACCGTCACGCTGTACGGTCAGGCGATCTGGGACCCGGTGGACCTGGCCGGCCGCATGGAAGGTCTGGCCGTGGCGGTGGGCCTGGCCATCATCACGCTGGACACGCTGTGCGTGAACCTGGCGGCCAATGTGGTGGGGCCGGCCTACGACTTCACGGCCATCTTTCCCCGCCGCCTGAACTTTGCGCGCGGCGGCTACCTCACCGCGGTGCTGGGCATCGCGATGATGCCGTGGAAGCTGATCGAGTCTTCAGGCGGCTACATCTTCACCTGGCTGATCGGCTACGGCGCCCTGCTCGGCCCGGTGCTGGGCATCATGATTGCCGACTACTGGCTGCTGCGCCGCACGCGCATCGACGTGGCCGCGCTGTACGACGCCCAGGGGCCTTACGCCTATCGCCAGGGCTGGAACCCGGCCGCGCTGGGCGCCTTGTTGGCGGCGGTGCTGCCCCACGTGCCAGGGTTTCTGGCCACGGCCTTTCCGCAGGCCTTCGCGGGCGTGCCCGAGTTCTTCAAGCAGCTCTACCAGTACGCCTGGTTCAGCGGCCTGGCCATCGCGATCGTCGTCTACCTGCTGATGATGGCCGGCAGTGCCAGGCGCCCAGCGCAGGCAGCGTTGCCCTCGCGCTGACAGCATGGGCACACCAGGCCGGTTGCGCCGTTGACCGCGGAGCGGGTCAACACCCGCGTCGCACAGGCGATCACCGCGGTCCATGCCGCTGGGCCTGCATCAGGCCAGGTAGGCCCAGGGGCGCAGTGCGCGGTCTCGCGCCTCGAAGGCGGCGATGCGCTCGCCCAGCTGCAGCGTCTGGCCGATGGGGTCGAGCCCGCTGACCAAGGCCTGGCGCTGTTCGTCGGGCATGCTGAAGCGGAACTGCGGCCCGTCCACCACGCTCAGCCGCTGATGCAGCAGGTCGACCGTGAGCTGGTGGTACTTCGGATCGGCCGCCACCACCTCGGCCAGGGCCTGCACCTGGGCCGCCGGCAGCAGCACCGGGGCCAGGCCGTTGCGCACGCAGTTGGCCGCGAAGATGGCGCCGAAGCTGGGCGCCACGACGGCGCGCACGCCGTACTCCTTGAGCGCCCACACCGCATGCTCGCGCGAGGAACCGCAACCGAAGTTCTCACCGCCCAGCAGCACGCTGCTGCCGCGCTGGGCCGGCCGGTTGAGCACGAACTGCGGATCGGGCACGCGTGCCGCAGCGTCCAGGTAGCGCCACACCGCAAACAGGCCATCGGCCAGGCCGGTCTTGCCCACGGATGTCATCTCGCGCGAGGGGATGATGGCGTCGGTGTCGATGTTGGGCCGCAGCAGTGCCGCGGCCACGCCGGTGTGTTCGGTGAAAGGCGGCATGGCAGGTGGCTCAGGGTGTGCGCAGCAGCGCGCGGGGGTCGGCCAGGCATCCGGCGATGGCCGAGGCCGCCACCGTCACCGGGCTGGCCAGGTGGGTGCGCACGCCAGGGCCCTGGCGGCCCTCGAAGTTGCGGTTGGTGGTGCTGACCACGCGCTGCTGGCGGCCGAACTGCTCGCCACCGGCAAAAAAGCACATCGAGCAGCCGGGTTCGCGCCATTCGAAGCCGGCGTCCAGGAAGACCTGGTGCAGGCCCTCGGCCTCGGCCGCGCGCTTGACCGCACCGGAGCCCGGCACGCACAGCGCACGCACCCCGGGCGCCACGCGCCGGCCGCGCAGCAGCTCGGCAGCGGCGCGCAGATCGGACAGGCGGCTGTTGGTGCATGAGCCGATGAAGGCCACGTCGATCGGCAGCCCGGCCAGGCGCTGGCCGGGCGTCAGGCCCATGTAATCCAGCGCCGTGGCCGCAGCCTGCGCCGCGGCCGCATCACGCGAGGACTCGGGAGCTGGCACCACGGCATCGATGGCCGACGCATGCTGCGGGCTGGTGCCCCAGGTCAACATGGGCCCGAGCTGGTCCAGCGCCAGCCGGGACTCGGCATCGAAGGCCGCGCCCTCGTCGCTGTGCAGGCAACGCCAGGCTGCGACAGCCTGTGGCCACAGCGCGCCCTGCGGTGCATGAGGACGACCGGCCAGGTAGTCGAAGGTGCAGTCATCGGGTGCGACCAGGCCTGTGAACGCCGAGAACTCCACCGCCATGTTGCACAGCGTCATGCGCGCTTCCATCGACAGCGCGCGCACCGCCTCGCCGGCAAACTCGACCACCGCGCCGCGTGCGCCCGAGGCACCGTCGCGCGCGATCAGCGCCAGGATCATGTCCTTGGCGCCCACGCCGACGGGCAGTTGTCCGTCGAACCACACCCGCATCGAGCGTGGCCGTGTTGCGCGCAGTGTCTGCGTTGCCAGCGCATGCTCGGCCTCGGACGAGCCCACACCCCAGGCCAGTGCACCAAAGGCACCCTGGGTGCAGGTGTGGCTGTCGGGACATACGAGGCTCAGACCCGGCAGCACGATGCCCTGCTCGGGCGAGACCACGTGCACGATGCCCTGGTCAGGGTCGTCCAGATCGAACAGACGGATGCCGTGTGCGCGCGTGGCCTCGCGTGTGGTGCGGATGAAGGCCTCGCCGCCCGGCATCAGGGTGCGGTCACCGCGCCCGGCGCGACCGGGCAGTGTGTCGACGATGTGGTCCAGCGTGGCAAAGGCCTGGCGCGGGCGGTGCACGGGGTGGCCGGCCTCGGCCAGCGACTGCAGGGCCACGCCGCCGGTGCGCTCATGCAAGAACACACGGTCGATGTGCAGCAGCGTTGCACCGTCGTCCAGCTCGGCGATTCGGTGCAAGGCCCACAGCTTGTCGAACAGCGACGAGGGCGCCAAGTCGGCGCGGCCCCGGCTCATGCGGTGAGCACCCCGCTGGCCACCAGCGCGTCGATCTCTGCCGCCTCCAGCCCGCCGGCCAGCAGACGCTGGCGGTTGTGCTGACCCACCGCCGGCAAACCGCTGCGCAGGCCGAAGCGCCGGCCATCCATCTCCAGCGGCAGCGCCGGCAGCCGCGTCGCCGTGCCATTGGGCAGCGTGACATCGAGCAGGCCACCGCCGGCATTCAGGTGCGGGTCGTCGAACAGGTCCTGTGGCCGCGCGATGGGCGCAAAGGGCAGGCCCGTGGCCTCCAGCCGCGCCATCAGCGCCGCCTTGTTCAGCTCGGCGAAGCGCGCGCGGATCACCGGCAGCGTGCGCTCGCGCTGCTGCACGCGGCCGGTGTTGCGGGCCAGCGATTCATCGGCCAGGAACTCGGCGAAGCCGAAGTCCTCGCAGAACTTGCGCCATTGCGTGTCGCTCACCACTGCGGCGAACACGCGCTCGTCGTCGGCGGTCTCGAACACGTCGTACACCGCCCAGGCCGACTGGCGCACCGACATCGGCGGCGGCGCCTGGCCGGTGGCCGCGCACTGCGCCATGTGCTGGCCGACCAGGAACACCGTGGTCTCGTACAGCGAGGCGGTCACCGCCTGGCCGCGGCCGGTGGCATGGCGCTGGTGCAGCGCCGCCAGGATGCCGATGACGCAGAACATCGCGCCGGTGACGTCGATCACCGAGCTGCCGGCGCGCATGGGCCGGCCGGGCAAGCCGGTCATGTAGGCCAGGCCGCCCATCATTTGCGCCACCTCGTCGAGCGCAGTGCGGTGCTCATAGGGGCCGGAGAGAAAGCCCTTGGCCGAGCAGTAGATCAGGCGCGGGTTCAGCGCGGCCAGCGCGGCGGCGCCGAAGCCCAGCGCGTCCATCGCGCCGGGGCGGAAGTTCTCCAGCAGCACGTCGGCATCGGCCAGCAGGCGGTGCACGGCTTGGCGGCCGGCCTCCGACTTCAAGTCGATGGCCACGCTTTGCTTGTTGCGGTTGTACATCGCAAAGTAGCCGGCACCGGCACCGGTGAGGCGGCGCGTGTTGTCGCCCTCCAGCGGCTCGACCTTGGTGACCTCGGCCCCCAGGTCGGCCAGGATCAGACCGATGCTGGGCCCCATGACCATGTGCGTGAACTCGACGACTCGGACGCCGGCCAGCGGCAATGCGGAAGCACTCATCAGGAACCTTTGGAAGAGCCGGGAGACGCACTGGCCGGCTGGAAGCCCAGCGGCAGCCCGGCGAGCGGCACCATGCCGTACAGCGGCTCGGCGGGCAGCGCCTGCTGCAGCAGCGCGCGCTGCGCCAGCAGCGCGGCGTAGTCGATGCCGGTGCGCAGGCCCATGGCCTCGAGCATGAACACCAGGTCTTCGGTGACGATGTTGCCGCTGGCCCCTGGCGCGAACGGGCAGCCGCCCAGGCCGCCCAGCGACGCGTCGAAGGTGTTCAGCCCCACCTCAAGCGCAGCCACGGCATTGGCCAGGCCCAGGCCGCGCGTGTTGTGCAGATGGATGCCGGAGAGCTGGTGACGCCCCACCGCCGACCACAGCGCGCGAACCAGGCGGCGCACCTGCGCCGGGTTGGCGTAGCCGGTGGTATCGCTGAGCCCGACCTCGTGGCAACCAGCCTCCATCAGGGCCACGGCCAGCTCGAGCACGCGCTTTTCGGGCACCACCCCCTCCAGCGTGCAGCCGAAGGCAGTGGACAGGCTGCCCTCCAGGTGCGGGCGCTGGCCCTCGGGCAGCGCGTTCACCAGCTCGCCGATGCGGCGGATCTCGTCGAGCATCTGCGCATGGTTGCGGCGCACGTTGCGCAGGCTGTGGGTCTCGCTGACCGACAGCGGCACGGTGATCTTGTGCGCGCCGGCGGCCACCGCCGCCTGCGCGCCCTTGAAGTTGGGCACCAGCACGGCCACCGTCAGGCCGGAGATGCCGCGGCCATGGGCCACCAGCTCGGCGGTGTCGGCCAGCTGCGGCAGCACGCTGGCCGGCACGAAGGAGCCCACCTCCACCTCGGCAATGCCCGACGCGGCGGCGGCGCTGATCCAGGCCTTCTTGGCCGCCGTGGGCAGGATGGCCTGGATGCTCTGCAGGCCGTCGCGCGGGCCCACCTCGCTGATCAGAACGTCACGGTCGGCCCGCATCAGCGTGGCTCCTGTGCGGCGGCCAGCGCGACGATCTCGCCCGGCTGGGCGCACCACACGGCGTCGCTGGCGGCAATGTGCGCCAGCACGCGCTCGAGGTGGCGCATGCGGTGCGGCTGGCCCATCACCCAGGGGTGCAGCGACAGGCTCAGCAGCCGGCCGCCCTGCGCGCGGGCCTCGGCCAGCAGCAGCTCGAAGGCATCGATCACCTGGTCGGCCCACGAGGCCTCGGCATGCAGGTTGTCCAGCACCACAAAGCGGTCCTCGATCTCGGTGGCCAGCGGCAGGTTCCACAGCTCGCCCGCGGTGGTGTGAAAGCGGTAGGGCAGCTCGTCGTTGACCCAGTCGCAGAAGTAGTCGATGCCGGCAGCCTTCAGCAGCTCGGGCGTGCGTGCGGTCTGCAGCTTGCCCGGGCTGAGCCAGCCGCGCACCGGCTGGCCGCTGCGCTGGCGCAGCAGCGCCAGCGAACGGGCGATCACCGCCTGCTCAGCCTCGGGCGGCACTGCGCCGGCATGCGGCGTGTCCATCGACCACGAGTGGCCCAGCCACTCGCCGCCATGCGCGAGCAGCGCGTCGGCCAGCGCGGGATAGCGATCAACCAGAGCGGCATTGACGGCAAAACTGGCCTGCAGGCGGGCCTCGCGCAGCGCCTGCAGCAGGCGGTAGATGCCGACGCGGTTGCCGTAGTCGCGCAGCGTGTAGTGGCGCAGGTCGGGGTACGGCATGGTCATCGAGCCCGGCAGCTTCAGCGCGGCGCCCGGGTTCATCGGGAAGTGCTGCACGCTGACATTGATCCACACCGCCAGCGGCTTGCCGCCGGGCCAGTGCAGCGGCGGCCGGTCGGTCAGCATCGACCAGGCATAGCGGTCGTGGTCCATGCCGTGGCGGCGCATCGGATAGGCCAGGTGGCTGTCGTCGAGGGCCATGCTCAGGCCTCCTGGCCGGTGGTGGCGCCGGCGCCCGCGTGGCGGGCGATGTCGGCCACGGCGGCGTCGTGGTGGTGGGCCAGGTAGTGCTCGGCGATCTCGCGGCCGGTGGTCAGCCACACGCCGCTGTGCCCGGTGATGTGCGCCAGCGCATCCTCGAAGGCCTTGAGCCGGTGTGGGCAGCCCACCTGGTAGTTGTGGGTGGGGATGCACATCACCGTGCCCGAATCGGCGCCCTCGGCATACAGCCGGTCGAAGCTGCCCTTGATCATCTGGCCGTAGCGCCGCGGCTCGACCTTGTTGACCACATAGGCGATGGTGTCGTTGAGCTCCAGCGAGTAAGGCACCGACACGAAGCGCTGTCCGCCACGCACCTGCAGCGGCGTGGGCTGGTCGTCATGGAACAGGTCGCAGCTGTAGCGGCCACCCAGCTCGGCGAACAGATCGAGCGTGAGCTCGCTGTGCGACAGCGCCGGCGCCAGGTAGCCCGCCGGGCGGCGGCCGGCATGGCGCTCGATGGTGTCCATCGACTCCAGGATCATCGCCCGCTCCTGGGCCTCGGACATGCCGTAGGTGTAGCGCGTGTTGTAGATGCCGTGGCTGAAGAACTCCCAGTCGCGCTCGCGGCACATCGCGATGATCTCGGGATGGTGGATGCACAGCGCGGTGGACAGCGAGATCGAGCCGCGCAGGCCGTACTTGTCCAGCAGCGCCATCTGCCGCATGTGGCCGACGCGGTTGCCGTAGTCGCGGATCGAGTAGCCGGGCACCGCCGGGTACGGATGCGGCCAGGCCGCGCGCTGCGGGTTGAGCGGCGGGTCGAGCTCGTAGAACTCGATGTTCGGCGCCACCCACACGGCAATGCGCGCGCCGCCGGGCCAGCTGATGCGCGGCCGCCCGGCGTAGGGCCAGTAGCCATAGTGGCCGGTGTCTTCGCGGCGCGGGGCCGCCGGCGCGTTCATGCCGCGCTCCGCTGGCCGTCCAGCCAGGCCAGCGTGTCGGCCACATCCACCACGTCAGCGTATTTCAGCATCAGGTCGGTGAGGTTGGCGAAGTGGTAGGACTCATGCTTGTCGGCCACGCACTGCTCGGGCACGATGGTGCGGTAGCCGCGCGACAGCGAATCCACCGCCGCGGCACGCACACAGCCCGAGGTGGAGCCGCCGGTGATGACCACCGTGTCGACCTGGTGCCACACCAGCAGCGATTGCAGCGGCGTCTCGAAGAACGGGCTGGGCATGCGCTTGCAGTACACCAGGTCGCGGCCGTGCTGGATCTCGCAGCGCTCGTCGAACTGCGCGCGGCGCGAGCCGTGCTTGATGTTCTGCAGCGAGTCCGGCGTGTGGGTGCGGGTACCCCAGACGCCGGCGTCCTCGGCCGACTCGGCATAGGCCACATGCGTCCACACCACCGGCCAGCTCAGCGCGCGAAAGCGCTGCGCGAGCTGGTTCACATGCGCGATCTGGCGTGGGTCGGTTTCATAGGCGGTCTTGAACTCGTCCACCCGGGTGTAGGCGCACTGGAAGTCGATGTTCACCAGCGCTGCCTTGCGGCCGTAGCCGAAACGCGCGCGCTGGGGGTTGGACTTCACCTCGGCCCAGATCTGGCGCGCGGTCTTGTCGGAGGTTTCCATCGTCGGCGGTGTCGGGGGTTGATGTCACTGGCTGCCACGATAGGCCGGGCGCTGCGCGCGCCCAATCGCCGTTGCGCCGCTGGTCGCCCCGTGAACAGTCGCTTCCCGACACCCTGCCGCGCCGCTCAGACCGCCAGCGGCAGGCCGGCCACGTCGAAGTCGAACTCGGCAAAGTCGTCACGCGGCACCGGGCCCGGATCGGGCGCATCCACCGGATGGTTGTGGATGCGCAGGCCATGCGCATCCGAGCGCCGCACCGTGGTGGTGGCCCGCTCGTAGCGCAGGCGCTCATAGCAGGCCAGTGCATCGCCGACATCGGTCACGCCGGCCAGCGCCCGCGCCATCAGCACGCCGTCCTCGATGGCCATGGCAGCCCCCTGCCCCAGGAAAGGCAGCATCGGGTGCGCGGCATCGCCAATCAGGCTCACACGGCCCACTTGCCAGCGCGGCAGGGCGGCGCGCCCGAACAGGCCCCACTTGAACGCGCCGCAACGCGCCATGGCCTGGAACAGGTCGTCGGCCACCGCATGCCAGCCGCTGAAGGTGTCGCGCAGCTCCTGCGGATCGGCCGGGCTCGACCAGCCTTCGTCCACCCAGCGGTCGATGCGGGCGAAAGCCACGACGTTCATGGCGTCGAGGCCGCGCACGCGATAGCGCAGCAGCGAGGTCTGCGGGCCCAGGTAGACCGCGGTGTCGGGCTGCTGATCGGGGTAGCGCAGCTCGCTCATCGGCACCACGCCGCGCCAGGCCACATAGCCGGTGAAGCTCGGCCCACCCTCGCCATGCAATGCCTGCCGCACTGCCGAGCGCACACCGTCGGCGCCAATCAGCGCACGGCCGCTGAACCGCCCGGCCGCCGTCTCCAACTGCACCGCGGCGTCATCCTGCGCCAGTCCGGTGACCCGGGCACCCAGCACCAGGGCGTCGGGCTTCAGGGCCTGCACCGCCTGCACCAGCAACTGGTGCAGATCGGCACGCAGCAGTTGCAGGTAGGGCTTGCCCCAGCGCCGCTCCATCTCGTCGCCCATGGCGTAGGCGTTCAGTTCGGCACCCGTGCGGTAGTGCAGCATGGCCGCCAGGGCCGGACGGTTGGCCACATCGCGCAAGGCTTCGGCCAGGCCCAGGCTGTCGAGCGCGCGCACGGCATTGGGCGCCAGCGAGACCGCCGCACCCACCTCGCGCAGCTCGGCGGCCTGCTCGAACACGCGCACCGGCACGCCGGCACGCAACAGGCCCAGCGCGGTGCACAGCCCGGCGATACCGGCTCCGGCGATGAGCACCGGGGCTTGCCCGTCGGTGGCGCTCATGCTTGGGCCGTTTCGGAGATCACCCGGTCATAGCGCGCCTGGCTGTCGGCCTCGGCCAGCTCCTGGCCCTCCTTGCGCACCAGGTAGTACAGCCGCTCCAGCAGCTGCTGGCGGCGCTGCTCGCGGGCATCCAGTGCCGGCTGATCCAGCACCAGCGCGTCCACCTCGGCCGCCAGGTCGATGCCGCGGGCCTTGGACACACGCTCGATGGCGTCCACCCGGTCGGCCAGCACGTGCAGCTCCTGGGCCAGCACCACGATCATCGACATCGCCTGGTCGAGGCCCGGCGTGGCATAGAACTGCGGGCGCTTGCCGCGGGCGTGGCGCTGGGCCTTCAGTTGGTCGGCGCTCATGCGGTCACCGCCTTCTCATCGGCCTGGCCCGCCTGGGCCGGCGCGGCCGGCTTGTGCGCGATCAACACCTCCCAGCCGCCGCCGGGTGCGAACTCGCCGGCGGTGAATTCACGCTCGGCCACGGCACTGGCCGAGGCATCGGTGTAGCCGGCGGCGCCTTGCGCGGCCGACTCCAGGATGGCCATGGGCGCGGTGGCAAAGCGCACCTGCTCACGCGCAAAGCCGGCATCCACCGCCAGCTGGATCTGGTCCAGATCGCGCATCGCACCCCAGAACGGCTCGTTGTTGTACCAGGTCTCGTTGTCGAGGATGAACTGGGTGAAGGGGTCCATGAGGTCGAAGGGCGGCAGGTCGGCGTGGATCACATAGCCGCCCGCCGCGAGCAGGCGGTGGCATTCCTTGACGATGCGCGGCATGGCACGGCCGCTGGTCTCGTGCATCAGGATGTGGCTGACGATCAGGTCGAAGTGGCCATCGGGAAAGTCGGTCTGCTCGGCGTTCATCTGCGCGAAGTTCACCGCCACACCCAGCGCCGCCGCACGCGCGTGGCCGTAGCGCACCACCGGCGCACCCACGTCGATGCCCCACACCTCGGCGTCGGGGAACAGTTGCTTGTAGGGCAGCGTGGAGTGGCCCACGGTGCAGCCCATGTCGAGGATGCGGCGCGGCTTGAAGCCCGGCAGCTGGCGCTGGATGTAGTTGCACACCGAGCGGCCCATGTCGTCGTTCAGCGGGCCGGCGAAGCCCATGCCATAGAGGTAGGCGCCACGGTCGTACAGCGCCGCCACGCTGATGTCGCCAGGCACCAGCTCGCTGGCATAACCGCCGGGCATGCAGTGGATGTCCAGCGCGGTGACGTAGCGCGGCGGCTCGAAGCCGGCATCGATGCGCAAGGTGGCCGAGCCCTCGGCCGACAGCGCCTGGGCACGCTCGTTGAGCACCGGCAGCTGGCGCTCCACCGAGTCGATCACCGAGTTCCACAGCAGCTCCTGCGAGATGCGGTTGAGCGCGGCGTAGTGCTGGAAGTACGGATCGGTCACCATGGCGGCGCGGATCTCGCGGCGGTCGCGCGCCGGGTGGCCGGTGTCGCGCTCGTAGGCCGGCGCGGCGCGGCGCTGGAAGGCCGGCTGCAGCCCCGGCAGCAGCCCCTGCTGCACGAAGTGCTTGAGGCTCTTGGAAAACTCCTGCCGCGCGGCCTCGTCATGGCTGGCCACGGGCAACATCGCGTGGGGTGCTTGCTGGAAGGTGTTGAGCACGGCGTCTCTCCTGTAACTCGGTGCGTGCGCGCTGCGCCGGCCAGGGCCGCAGCGACGGCGGCCGTGGGGCCGTGCGGGTCAATGTAGGCAGACGCGCCGCGTCCTGCAGGCCGGCATCGGGGCGTGGTCACCTGCCGGATAGCGGCGGCGCTGTTCAAGCTGCGAGCAGGCGGCACCCATGCCCTGGCCTGCACCGCCACCAGCCGCTAGCCTGCAGGCCCTGCCCGCCACTGCGCCCATCGCTCCACCCTGTCCATGAACAGCACCGCTCCGCCCCCTGAGATTCACCTTCGACTGATCCAGGCGCTGCGCGAATCGCTCGGCGACAGCGCAGTGAGCACCGATGACGCGCACCTGAACCTGCTGGCCCACGATGTCTACGGCCGCGGCGCACCCGCACTGGCGGCATTGCGGCCCGGCAACGTGGCGGCCCTGCGGTCGGCCGTGCGGCTGTGCGCGGCGGCCCGTGTGGCCATGGTGCCGCGCGGCGGCGGGGCCTCGTACACCGACGGCTACCTGCTCGCCACGGGCGGCCATGTGCTGGTCGACACCGGGGCCCTGCAGCACATCGAGGTGGACACCGACAACGCCCAGGTCACCGTGGGCGCGGGCGTCACCTGGGCCGCGCTGCGCGAGCGGCTGGCACCGCTGGGCCTGCGCACGCCGTTCTGGGGCCCGTTCTCGGGCCTGGTGGCCACGGTTGGCGGCAGCGTCAGCCAGAACTCGATCAGCCATGGCAGCGCCAGCCACGGCATCACCGCGCAGTCGGTGCTGTCGGTGGACGTGGTGCTGGCCTCGGGCGAGCTGCTGCGCACGGGGCTGTCGCCGGCCACCCGGCACTTCGGACCCGATTTGACCGGCCTGTTCACCGGCGACTGTGGCGCCCTGGGCATCAAGGCCGCCATCTGCCTGCCGCTGATCGCCGCGCGCAGCGACTTCGAGGCCCTGTCGTTTGCGTTCGGGAACTTCGCCAGTTTCCATGCCGCACTGCGCAGTGCCGCGCGCGAGGGTCTGGAGGACGAGAGCTTCGGCCTGGATCGCGCGCTGTCGCAAGGTCAGATCGGCAAGCAGTCGTCGCTGGCTGCGCGGCTGGGCATTGCCCGCCAGGTGCTGGCCGCCGCCCCGGGCGTGGGCGCCGGACTGCGCCAGCTGCTGCGCATGGCGCTGGCCGGTGAGAAGGTGCTGGGCCTGGGCGAGTACATGGCGCACTTCATCGTCGAAGGCTGCGATGCCGACGATGCCCGCGCCAAGGCGCGGCGCCTGCGACGCCTGATGGCGGCGAGCGCAGGCCGCGAGATCGCCAACACCGTGCCCGGCTTCGTGCGTGCCCTGCCCTTTGCGCCGCTGAGCAACATCCTGGGGCCGCGCGGCGAGCGCTGGGTGCCGCTGCACGGCATCGTGCCGCACGCCGCGGTGGCCGCCTGCCATGCCGAGCTGCAGGCCCTGTGGGACGCCCACCGCGACGAGATGCAGCACCTGGGCGTGTGGCACGGCACCATGTTCTGCACCGTGGGCAGCAGCGGCCTGCTCTACGAGATCGCACTTTACTGGCCCGACATCTGCACGCCCTATCATGAAGCCACGCTGCCGCCCGAACACTGGCAGCAGATCCGCCGCTACCCTGCCGACCCGCAAGCCGCCGCCCTGGTGGCGCGGCTGAAGCACGAACTCATCGCCTTGTTTGCCCGCCATGAGGCCGCACACTTCCAGATCGGTCGCGCCTACCCCTACGCCACGCGCCTGTCGGCTCCGGCCCTGAACTTGCTGGAGGCCCTGAAGCAGGCCCTCGATCCCCACCACCTGATGAACCCTGGTGCGCTGGGCCTGTCCGCGGACGCACCGCATGCGGTCGCTGCCGCCGTGATCGAGCCGCTGCGACCAGCGGCCTGAACCGCCCTCTTCGCCCCTGCCACCGCCTTGCCGTCACCATGTCCGTTGTCGAATCCAGCCGCCACGCCGCACCGTCCACCGCCGCACGCGGCACGCCCAACGAGTTCCTGCGTGAGCAAGGCTGGCGCGTGGTGCTGGCCGCCTGGTTCGGCATGGCGCTGAGCCTGACCGCGCTGCCGTTCTACTCGCTGGGCGTCTTCGCCAAACCCCTGGCGCTCGAATTCGGCTGGTCGCGCTCGGTCATCCAGAGCGGCATCACCTTCTCGACGCTGGCCGTCATCTGCAGCGCCTGGGGCACCGGCTGGCTGATCGACCGCTTTGGCGTGCGGCGCGTGGCGCTGGCCAGTCAGGCGGGTCTGGCACTGGGCTTCGTGGCCATGGCCCTGCAGCAGGGCAAGCCGCTGTGGTGGCAGGCCAACTGGTTCCTGCTGGCGCTGCTGGGCGTGGGCACCACGCCGCTGACCTGGTCGCGCGGCATCGGTGGCTGGTTCGACAAGCAGCGCGGCCTGGCCATCGGCGTGGCCCTCAGCGGCACCGGCGCCACGGCACTGATCGCGCCGCCCCTGCTCAATGCGCTGGTGGCTGCGCAGGGCTGGCGCATGGGCTACCTGGCCATTGCCACCACCATCATCGTGCTCGGCATGCCCACGGTGTGGCTGCTGTTTCGCGATCCACCCGATGCCGCGCGCACTGGCGCCGCGGGGGCGGCCCGGGCCCATGCGCAAGGCCAGGGCCTGAGCCTGGGCCAGGCCCTGCACACCCGGCACTTCTGGATCATGCTGGTGTCGTTTGCCGCCATCTCGGCCGCCGTGGCCGGCATGATTCCCAACCTGGTGCCCATGCTCACCGACAGCGGCCTCAGCATGGCCGAGGCGGCAAGCTACGCCAGCCTGCTGGGCCTGAACGTGATCCTGGGCCGCCTGCTGGCCGGCTGGCTGCTGGATCGCTTCTGGGGGCCGGCCGTGGCACTGGCCTTGCTGATGCCGCCGGCCCTGGCCTGCTGGCTGTTGGCCAACCAGAGCGCCCCGGCCTTGGCGGTGATGCTCATCGGCCTGGCCGGCGGCGCCGAGTTCGACCTCATCGCCTACCTGTGCCTGCGCTACTTCGGCACCCGGCAGTACGGCCAGATCTACGCCTGGCAATGGGCCGGTTTCTCGCTGGCCACCGGCCTGGGCCCGATGGCATTCGGCCTGAGCTTCGACCACACCGGCAGCTACCACCTGGCACTCGGCGTCGCGGGCGGGCTGCTGCTGGCCGGGCCGCTGCTGCTGTTCGCGATGGGCCGCTACCCGACGTCCTGGCCCCAGGCCGCCCGCCAGGCCCGCTGAACCTGCACCTACACTGACCAGCCCCACAACCAGCGACCTGGCGCCAGCCGGTCGGCAAGGGCCCCGATCGGCGAATGGGCGACCGCGACGACATCAAGTCACTGAAGAAGGCCTTGCGCGCCATCGTGCTGCTCAACCAGGTGGGCGACAGCACCGTGAGCCAGCTGGCCCAAGGCCTCGACGTTCCCCGTGCCACGGCCTACCGCCTGCTGCAGACGCTGGCCGGCGAAGGCTACGTGGACAAACTGCCGGGCAGCGATCTGTACCGCCTGACCAGCCAGGTGCGGCGGCTGTCGTCGGGCTTCCAGGATCTGGACCTGCTGCTGGAAATCGCCCAGCCGATGATCGCGACAGCGCAGCAGGAACTGGGCTGGTCGATCGCACTGAGCACACCGCGCGGCACGCAGATGGTGGTGCGGCTGAACACCGACCACGACTCGCCGCTGGCGC
Organism: Aquabacterium sp. OR-4; assembly: GCF_025290835.2. Taxonomy (NCBI): domain Bacteria; kingdom Pseudomonadati; phylum Pseudomonadota; class Betaproteobacteria; order Burkholderiales; family Sphaerotilaceae; genus Pseudaquabacterium; species Pseudaquabacterium prasiolae. The sequence continues at coordinate 1,140,784 of NZ_JAOCQD020000002.1, forward strand.
TGATCCGCTACGGCGTCGGGGCCTCGCTGCCGATCCTGCTGTCGACCTGCGGCTACTGCTATCTGGCGCACCTGAACGATGCCGAACGCGAGGCCGCCATCGACAACAGCCTGCGCAACATGGACCCGCGCGCACCGATTCCCTTCGACCGTGAACAGATCGACGCCCTCATCCAGCGCACCCGCAGCGATGGCTACTGCCATCTGGAGTTCGAGCACTACCGCGAAGGCAACCTCGGCGTGCCGCTGCTACTTGCGGGTCGTCCGGTGGGCGGCATCGTGATGCGCTACATCAAGTCGACCCTGCGCAACACGAACAAGCTGCGCGAGGTCTACGCCCCGCATCTGCAGCGCCTGGCCAGCGACATCGCGCAACGCCATCCGGTGACCCACGCCCTGCAGGACCGCCCGACATGAACGCGGGCCCGATGCCCGGCGCCAAGCCCGCCTTGCCCGCCGATGCGCCGGGCGGCCGGCTGGTCGACTTCATTGTCCAGGCCCCGGTCAGCGAGACCCCGGGCGGGTTGCTGCACCAGGCCAAGCGCCTGCTGCTGAGTCGCTTGTGGGCCAGTGCCACTGCGGCGCTGCAGCCGGATGGCCAAGCCTGGCTGCAGCGCAGTGCGGAGCGCTTGCAGCCACTGGCATCCCAGGACCGAAGTACCGATGCACGCGCGCCCCGCGCGGCGCCTGGCACGGCCAGCGTGTGGTGGCACGGTGGCCGCGCCACCAGCGAACAGGCGGCCGGCATCAACCAGCGGCTGAGTCGCCTGCAGCCGCATGCGGCCACGCACCTGCCCACCGGCGAGCCGCTGTGCGCCGACCTGCTGCCCGTGCTGATGGCCACCGCGCAAGCCCGGGGCCTGGGCGGGCGCAGCCTGCTGCAGGCCTGGGCCATCGGCACCGAGGTGGCGCTGGCCCAGGCAGCGGCCCTGGGTCCGCACAGGCCAGAGACACCGGATGCTCGCACGCTGGCGGCGCCGGCGGCCGACCTGGGCCTGCTGGCCGCCATGGGCCGTCTGCTGCGCCAGCCGGCACCCTTGCTGGCCAGACAACTGCTGGCCGCGACCGGCCACTCGGTGGATGGCCTGGCGCGGGTGGCCGCCGAACTCCCCTCCCCCCGCCAAACCTGGCGCCTGCAATCGCTGCTGCTGCACACCCGACCTGCGGCCGCAGTGGCCCTGGCGCCGATCGAGGCGGCGCTGCGTCTGCGCGCTGGGTCGCCGGCGGTGATGCCGCAGGCGCTGGAGCTGGGTTTGTCGCCGCAGGCCTGGCCGCTGGCCGACGCGGCCGAGGTATCGCACAAGGTGGCCAGTGCCTGGCTGTGCGGCCAGTACACGCTGGACGAGGAGTTGCCCCCGCTGCGCCAGAACCCGGCGCTGGTGGCCCTGCGCCAGCGCATGGTGCTGCGCCGAGATCCAACGCTGCAGGGCCTGACGCAGGCCGCACTGAGCGTCGTTCAGGCCGATGGCCGGGTTGACCTCGTCCGCGTCGATCGGGTGTTGGGCGCCCCGGATGAACCGCTCAGCGACGCCGAGCTGGCCGAACTGTTCAGGCAGGCGGCTGACGACCTGGTGCTGCCGCAGCGCGCCGGTGAGATCCTGGGTGCCGTGTGGGGCCTGGAGCGCCTGGCCGACAGCGGTGATCTGGCACGGCTGCTGTGTCGGCCGTGCTGAGCCGGTGCCGGCCTGCCACACGCGACCTGCGTCAGTCTTCCAGCAAGGCCTCGTCGAGCAGTTCTTCGTCCAGCGCCGCCGACGCGTCCATCGACAGCAGTTCGGGCTGAGGCTGGGCGTCGCTGGACAACTGCTGCGACAAGGCCGCCGCCTCGGTACGCAGATCGCCGGCAAAGCGCCTCACCGCCTCGGCCATGGGCAGCGCCGAGGCGAAGAACACCAGCGTGATCGCCGCCACAACCTGACCGTTCTCGGTCACCGGCACGGCAATCGACGAGGTTTTGCCCGGGAAGGGTGTGTGTTGATTGCGCTCCCAGGTGGCATAGCCGTTGTCGCGGATGTTGGCCACCAGCCGGGGTGTGCGGAAGATCTCGATCAGCGGCGAGCGGCGCTCGTAGGCCTCCAGGCCCGCCAGCAGGCTGTGGCGTGTGGCCTCGTCGAGGCTGGCCAGCACGGCGTGGCCCGAGGCACATTCCAGCAGCGGCAGCGTGAAGCCCGGCGCATAGTTGCTGAAGGTCAGCGAACTCATGGTGTGGGTGGAGTCGCGCACCACCATGTGCCGCCCGACGCGCGTGGTGAGTGACATGGGCCAGGCATGCTTGCGGGTCATCGCCTCCAGGTGCGGCCTGGCCAGACCCACCAGGCGGCCATCGGCCGAATAACCGGCCGCCAGCGATTGCACCAGGGCCGTGACGCGGTAGCGCTTGCTGGACGCCTCGCACGCCACCAGGCCTTCATGCATCAGCGTCTTGATGATGCGGAACGTGGTCGGGTACGGCAGATCAACCGCCTTGGAAATCTCCATCAGCGTCAACCATTCGCCCTGGTTGATCGCGCGCAGCACTGCGATGCTGCGGCTGACGGAACGGATGGGGCAGGCTCTTTCCATGGTCGGTACCTCGTTTGAGCATGCACGTGCGGCCACCGGCCGAACGTCGTGCAATTGATATGGAACACAGTCACGATCTTTCTAGCAATCGCGCTGCCATCCAGGCCGTCAAAACCCTGACCTGAATCAAGTGCCCGCCATGCGGGCAGGCCCGGCCACGCCACACCCCGACCGCCGGGCAAACGGGCACAGGCCCTTGACAAGCGGCTCGATCCTGCCGATTTCCGGCCAGCCGGCGAGCCTCCGGTCGCCGATCGGCCACCGGGGTTCGGCCGATGTGCCCGGCACGAGGCCGACCGGCAGCCATGCGCCGGTCGCGACGCACCAGCGCAGGGCTGTGACCCGCATGGGGCGGTGCGGCGTCCCGCAGACGGTGCGCGCAGCTGCCTGACGCCGCCGCGCAGCCCAGCGTGCCCGGCGCGACGCGGCAGGCCGCCGAAGCGCTGCCCGTGACCGAGGCGCGGACAACGGCGATACCCGCCTCGCGGCAAGTGCAGCCGCTCAGCACACTGTTGCACCGCCACCCTTCGCGCTCCAACAGCGCGCCCTCACCCGACCATGGCCGCGCTGACCTTCCTGTCCGTACCGCAACTGCACATGGAGCGCGGCGCCCAGCACCGCCTGGGCCAGATCCTTCGGCAGCGCTTGGGCCACCACCGCGTGATGCTGGTCACCGATGCACAGCTGCACCGCAGCGGGCTGCTCGCGCCAGCGCTGGACAGCCTCGCACAGGCCGGTCTCGAAACGCTGGTGTTCGACGAGGTGGTGGCCGATCCCCCCGAGGCCGTGGTGCTGGAGGCCAGCGCACGTGCGCGCCATGCCGAGGTGGGCCTGGTGCTGGGCATGGGCGGCGGCTCATCGATGGACGTGGCCAAGCTGGTGGCCTTGCTGACCCGCAGCCCCCAGCCGCTGGCCCAGATGTATGGCATCGACCAGGCGCAGGGCGAGCGGCTGCCGCTGGTGCAGGTGCCCACCACGGCGGGCACCGGCTCCGAGGTCACGCCGATCGCCATCCTCACCCTGGGCCAGGACGCCAAGAAGGGTGTCGTGGATCGCCGCCTGATGGCCGACCTGGCCGTGCTGGACGCCAGCCTGACCACCGGCCTGCCCGCCGCCGTGACCGCGGCCACCGGCATCGACGCGATGGTGCACGCCATCGAGGCCTTCACCTCGGCGCGTTTGAAGAACCCGCTGTCCGACCTGCTGGCCTGTCAGGCGCTGCAGCTGCTGTCCACGCACCTGGCAACGGCCTGCCGGCACGGTGACAACCTGGACGCACGCGAGGCCATGCTGCTGGGCGCCCTGCTGGCCGGCCAGGCCTTTGCCAACGCACCCGTGGGCGCGGTGCATGCACTGGCCTACCCGCTGGGCGCGCGCTTCCACATCCCGCATGGCCTGAGCAATGCGCTGATGCTCGGCCCGGTGCTGCGCTTCAATGCCCAGGTCGCGCCCGGCGCCTACGCGCCGCTGGCCTCGGTGCTGGCGCCTGAATCGGCCAGCGGGCCGGATGACCAGCGCTGCGCCGCCGTGCTGCAGGCCCTGACCCGCTGTGTGGCCGATACCGGCCTGGCCCTGCGCCTGCGCGACCACGGCGTGCCCCAGGATGAGCTGCCTCGCCTGGCGGCCGATGCCATGCTGCAGACGCGCCTGCTCATCAACAACCCGCGCCCGTTGGATGAGTCTCAGGCCCTGGCGCTGTACCGCCAGGCGTGGTGACGCCGCCGGGCCTCCTGCCCGGCCAGCGGAGGGTGGCCCGCCTGACCCTGCTGCCGGGCTGAGCGCTGCGCAAGGGCCTGGCCCTCCAAGCGCTCCCTAAGCGCTCCCGAACAGGCGCACGACAGACCCGGCACCGCCATGCAGGTCAAGACCTCAGGCGCGCGTGCCGGCAGGCAGCGCATCGGCGGCCTGCACCGCCAGCGGCGGCGTCGCCTCGTCTCGATACCGGCCCAGGAACAGGAACGACACGGCCCCCGCCAGCAAGGCGCCGACGGAGACCATCAGCACCCCGGCATACGAGCCGCTGCGGTCGAAGCTCCAGCCGAACACGGCCGGGCCGAAGCCGGCGCCGATGGAGAAGCAGACGTACAGCAGCGAATAGGTCTGGGTGTAGCCGCGCATGCCGAAGTAGCGGGCAACCAGAAAGGCCATCAGGTCGTACTCGACGCCAACGGCAAAACCGATCAGGCAGATCGACAGTGCCGCCTGCAGGAAGCTCAGCTCGCCGTGCGCCAGCATCCAGCACGACAAGCCGGGCAGGCACAGGATCACCAGGGCCACCGCAGGCGCCCAGAAACGGTCCAGCAACCAGCCGCCCACCAGGCGGCCGATCAGGGCCGACAGGCCGATGAACGGGGTCAGCCGGATCACATCAGACTTGGCAAAGCCCATGGCCTTGAGGATGTTCTCCATGTTGGGGATCGGGCCGCCCAGCGCGAAGGAGATCGGAATGAAGGCGGCCACCATCAGCCACAGGCGCCACGAGCGCAGCGTTTCGCCGAAGCTCAGGCCCTCGACCACGCGCGTGGAGGCCGGCGCGAGTGGATCGCCGTCGGTGTTGCGGAACAGCGCAAAGGCCACCGGTGCGGCAACCAGGATCGGCAGCAGGCCCAGGCCCACATAGGCACCACGCCAGCCAAAGCCTTCGATCAGCCAGGCCGTCAAGGGCTTCGAGAAGATGCCGAACAGGCCGGTACCCATCAGCGCCAGACCCAGCGCCAGGCCCTTGCGTTCTTCGAACCAGCTGTTGACGCCGCGCGTCCAGGTGATCGGCAGGGTGCCGGCGCCCACCAGCGCCATCGCACCCCAGGTCAGGTAGTAAAGCTGCAGCGAGCCGTTGGTCAGTGCGAAGGACATGAACGCCAGCCCGAAGGCCAGCAGCGACCACAGCGCCACGGGCCGCGGACCGAAACGCGCCGACAGGTAGCCGGCCAGCGGGCCGGCCACCAGCATCACGAAGGTGGTGATGGTGATGCCGAAGAAGATCTGCCCCATGCCCCAGCCAAAGGCTGCATGCAGGTGCGGCGCCAGCACACCGATGGTGTAGAAGGGCAGCGGCGACAGGCCCAGGCCGACGCCCAGCATCGACGACAGCACGATCGGCCATCCGCGGCGGAATTCTCGATAGCCCTGGGGGCGCTTGGTCATGACGGGGTGTCCTCTGGCGTGCAACGCGCTTCGCGTTCTGGCCATGATCGCCAGGACCGCGTTGGCGACAACATGCGACCGGTCCGCCGTTCACTGCGCGGATAAGGGCCCACGCGGCAGACGGCGCGCGCGCGCCGCCGCCTATGCTGACGGCCGATGAATCCCCTGCGCTCCGCCACCCTGGTGGTCAGCGATGCGGCTGCGGCGGCATCGCGCTATGTCGACTGGCTCGACTACCGCATCATCGAAACCGGCCCGCTCGATGCCAGCCTGGCCGACAGCTGGCAGGCCCCTGGCAGCGCCGGGCGGGCCAGCGTGGTGCTGCGCCCGGCCAGCGGCAAGAAGGTCGACCTGCGCCTCGTCGAAGGCGATCCGGTGGCCGCCTTCCAGCCCTTGCGCAGCCACGGCTGGGCGGCCATCGAGCTGTGCGTGGCCGATGTGCGCGCCAGCCACCTGCGGCTGCGCAACGGCCCGTTCGAGGTCATCGGCCCGCCCAGCGAGAACCCCGGCCTGCCCAGCATCCACCCGATGCAGGTGCGCGGCCCCGATGGCGAGATCGTCTACCTGACGCAGATCCTGCAAGGCGGGCCGGGCAGCGGGCTGCCGCAGGCCCACGCGGCGGTGGATCAGCTGTTCATCGCCGTGCTGGCCTGCGCCGACCTGGAGGCCAGCGCCGCATGGTTCAGGCAGCAGCTGGGTCTGGCGGTGGCGCCCCCGTTCGAGATCGCCTACCGCATGCTGAACCAGGCCTTCGGCTTGCCGGCCGATCGGCGCCACCGCTTGAGCACGGCCACGCAGGCTGGCGAGATCTGCCTGGAGTTCGACCAGTACCCCGAGGCCGCCGTGCAGCGGCCCCAGCACGCCGGCCAGCTGCCACCTGGCATGGCGGTGTGCAGCTTGACGCATCCCGACCTCCATGCGATCCCCGGCCCGTGGCTGAGCAGGCCGACGCCGCGCACGGGCGCGGTCTACGAGGGTCGCCGGGTCGGCGTGCTGCGCTCGCCCGAAGGCGCGCTGATCGAAGTGATGGAGCCCCGGACATGAACACCCACGCCGCCCAACAATTGCTCGAGCACGCGCTCAGCGTCGAATGGGCGGGCCTGCCCGACGCCGCCCGCGCCAGCGCCAGGACCTTTCTTCACGACAGTCTGTGCGTCGGCGTGGCCGGCCGCGCCGCACCCGATGCCGAACGCGTGTGGAGCGCCGTGCAGGGCTGGTTCGGCGCGCGGCAGGCGCCGTGCACGGTGCTGGGCCGGCCCGGCGTTCGGGCCACTGCGCCGTATGCGGCCTTCATGAACGCCTACCAGATCCATGCGCAGGAGTTCGATTGCGTGCACGAACCCGCGGTGGCCCACCCGATGGCCACGGTGCTGGCGGCCTTGCTGGCCGATGCCGAGCGCGCCGCGGGCCCGGTGGCGGGCCACGAGTTTCTGGCCGCACTGGTCGCGGGGGTCGACGTGGTGGCCACGCTCGGGGTGGCGGTGACCACGCCCTTGCGCTTCTTCCGCCCCGCCACGGCCGGCATCTTCGGTTCGGTGGCGGCCTTGTGCCGGCTGCGGCGGCTGCCCTTGCCGGTGGCGCTGCGGGCCTTCGGCCATGCGCTGGCGTATGCCTCGGGCACGATGCAGGCCCACCTGGAAGGCAAGCCGAACCTGGCGCTGCAGGTGGCGGGCGCAGCCCGCTCGGCGGTCGAGGCACTGGACCTCGCGCTGGCCGGCATCGATGCGCCGGTGCAGTCGATCGACGGGCCCTTCGGCTACCTCAGCCTGTTCGAGGGCGGTCATGCGCTGCAGGCCCCATTGGCCGCGCTGGGCCGCCAATGGCGCATCACCGAGCTGAGCTGGAAGCCCTTCCCGACCGGCCGCGCGGCGCATGGCGCCATCGTGGCCACGCAGCAGCTGATGGCCAGCGCCGCGCTGACGGCCGACACGGTGGACACGCTGGTGTACCGCGCTCCGCCGCTGATCGCGCGCCTGGTGGGGCGCGCGGCCTTCGCGGGCATGGGGCCGGCGCATGCACGCCTGTGTTTCGCCTACCTTGGTGCCGTGGTGCTGCTGCGCGGCAGCGTCGGCCTGTCGGACTTCACGCCCGAGCGGCTGGCCGACGCCGCGGTGCTGGCGCTGGCTGGGCGCATCTCGGTGCAGGCCGATGACAACCCGGATCCCGCCGCGTTCGTGCCGGCGCTGCTGGTGGCCACCACCTCTGACGGCCAGCGCCTGGAGCAGGCCGTGAGCCGGCAGTTCGGTTCGCCGGCCTGGCCACTGTCGCGCGCCGAGCATCTGGCCAAGGCACGCGACTGCCTGGCCTTTGGCGGCAGCGCCCCGGCGCACGAGGCGCTGGCGGCGCTGCTGGAGGCCTTCGACGCAGCACCCGACGTGGCGCGGGCGCTGCAGGCCGCCTGGACGCTCAGTTGTTCGGAGCCGTCTCGTCCTTGAAGTTGCGCCAGTCGGGCGTGACGAAGCGCTCGTCGATCAAGGTGCGCTGGAAGCACACGTCGTTCTTGAACCAATGCCAGGTGCGGGCGCGACTCTTGCCATCGGCCGACAGCTGGATCATCTCGTAGAGGTACAGATCGGGCTCGCCCTTGCGCGTCCAGTTCAGGCAGGTCGAGCGGTTGAAGTCGTCGGGCTGCATGGCCGCGGCCCAGCCGGTGATCAGGTCGTTGTCCCACCAGATGCGACCCTTCTCGTACCAGGCCGGAAAGTCGCGCACGTCGGTGCGGCCGTCTTCCCAGAAGTAGTGGTTGGTCTGGTGGTAGTTGCCGGCGTGCGGCCCCTGGTCGGGCAGGCGGCAGATCAGACGCGAGCGGTGCTGGTCGGTCATCTGGCCGGTTTTGGCATCGTAGTAGCGGTACCAGCCTTCCCAGACGCCTTCGTTGCGCGCCAGCAAGGGCATGGCTTCGCGGATGGCGGAGGGCTTCGGGGTTTCGGTGTTCGAGGTCATGTCGGGTCTCAGTGATGACGGGAGGGGGTGGTGGAAGGGGTGGTGGAGGGAGTGGTGCGAGGCGAGGAAGCCACGCCTTGCAGGCGCCGCCACCGCGAAACAGCGCGGATGCAAGCTCAGGCCACCTGACGGGCCGCGGCGCGGCCGGCCAGCGCGCCAAAGGTGACGGCGGTGCTCAGGCCCATGGCGGGCAGATAGCCCCAGCACGAGGGGCCCGACACGCTGCGCGCGCTGCCGCCTCCGGCAAAGACGTTGGGCAATGCCGAGCCGTCGCCGCGCAGCACGCGGGCGCTGGCGTCGATCTGCAGGCCGCCCTGGGTATGGAAGATGGCGCCGCACACCTTCAGGGCACGGTAGGGGCCAGCCGGGGGCGGGCTGTCGGGCCAGGGCCGGCCCAGGGCATCGGCGCGGCCGGCGCGCTGCGCTTGGTGGACGTCGTCCAGCACGGCCGCCAGCACCGCGGCGTCGGCCCCGATGGCCGCCGCCAGGCCGGCCCGCGTGGGGCTGTCGCGCATGGCGCCCAGCGCGCGCAGCTGGCGGGTCTCGAGCACGTAGTCGCAACGCGCCTCGATGGCCGCATCGATGATGACCCAGGCCTGGCCGCCGGGCTGCGCCAGCACCGCGTGCACCATGCCGGAGATGTCTTCGGTTTCGTGCACGAAGCGCTGTCCCTGGGCATTGACCAGCAGGCCGCCCTCGACCATGAAGCCGGGCGGCACGGGGATGGCCTGCGGATCGGCCAGCATGCCGTAGCCCTGGTAGGCGCCCATGTCGGCCAGCGCCGCGCCCAAGGCCGCGCCAGCGGTGATGGCATCGCCGCGGTTGCCTTCATGGCCATTGCAGCGCGCGGCGGCCACCTCGGGCATGTGGCGCGCCACCATGTGCGCATTGGCCGCAAAGCCGCCGGCCGCCAGCACCAGCGCGCCGCAGCCGATGAGCTCACGCGAGCCATCGGGGCGCTCGATGGCGACGCCCTGCGCGCGGCCCTGCCCGTCGCTGATGACCTCGGCCAGGCGCGCTTCGGTCAGCACGTCCACCTGCGCGCTGGCCAGGCGCGCGTGCAGCAGCTGCACCATGTCGATGCCGGTGTGGCCAGGCCAGCCGTGCACGCGGGCGCGGCTGTGGCCATAGCTGGGCTTGAAGCGCAGGTCCAGGTCCCAGGGCAGGTCATGCGCCTGCACCAGCCAGTCCAGGCAGGGGCCGGATTGCTCGGCAATCGCACGGGCCAGCGCGGCATCGGTTCGGCCGCGGGTCTTGGCCATGATGTCGGCGTACAGCGTGTCGGCGTCGTCGTCGATGCCATGGGCGCGCTGTGCCGCCGTGCCGGCGGCGCAGACCAGGCCTTGCGACATGCCGGTGGTGCCCAGTGGCACGGCGTCGCGCTCCAGCAGCAGCACCGCTGCACCGGCATCGCGCGCAGCCAGTGCCGCCGTTGCGCCGCAGGCGCCGCCGCCCACCACGATCACGGGCACCGTGAATTCGAAGTCGGGCCGTGTCACGCGTAGCACCTGACGCCGTCCACGGCGCAGGGCAGGATCGCCTGCATCAGTTCCAGATCGATCGGCGGCGCTGGTGCCGGGGCCGGCGCGGAGGCAACACACCCGAACAGGGCGCGCAGTGCGGCAGTGAGGAAGGTCATCGGCCCGTGTCAAGCAAGTCGCGATGCACCATGGTCGGCCGCGCCGGCCCCGGCAGCCAACACGCGCTGGCCGTCTATCCACTGAGCGAACCCGGCCCCGCGCTGTGCACCTGTTCAACAGGTGGACGGCTGGCCGGCTGCACTTGCCGGCGTGGGCCGCCGGCGTGCACGCTGGCGGCCGTATCGACCCCGAAAGATCGCCTGTGAGTTCCATTGCCGCCCCCCACAGCCTGGATGCCGACTACCAGCGCGCCGGCTTCGGTGCCACCCTGCCCTTCGGCCGCCGGCCGGCCTTGATCGTGGTCGATGTGGTGCAGGCCTATGTGCAGCCCGGCAGCGGGCTGTATGCGCAGGGCTTCGTCGATGCGCTGGCGCCAAACCGCCGCATCGTGGCGGCTGCGCGGGCGGCCGGCGTGCCGGTGATCTTCACGCGCGTGGCCTATGACGCCCAGGGACGCGACGGCGGCCTGTTCTTCCGCAAGGTGCCGGCGCTGCGCGCCTTCACCCCCGGATCGCCGCTGGGGGCCTGGGCCGACGGGCTGGCGCCGCTGCACAGCGAGACGGTGGTCACCAAGCAGTACGCCTCGGCCTTCTTCGGCACCACGCTGGCTTCCACCTTGACGGCCTGCGGCATCGACACGGCCGTCATCACCGGCTTCTCGACCTCGGGCTGCGTGCGGGCCACCGCGCTGGACGCCCTGCAGCACGGCTTTGCGCCTTTTGTGGTGCGCGACGCCTGCGGCGAACGCGATGCGCGCCCGCAGGAGGCCAACCTGTTCGACCTGCAGGCCAAGTACGCCGAGGTGATCAGCGAGGCGCAGGCGATCGAACAGCTCTCGCGCAGCGCCGGCGCGGCCATGGGCGCTGACGCATGGCCACGCTGAACCTCAACGGCCAGCGCGTCACGGTCGATGCGCCGCCGGAGATGCCGCTGCTGTGGGTGCTGCGCGACAGGCTCGATCTGCGCGGCAGCAAGTACGGCTGCGGCGTCGCGCAGTGCCGCGCCTGCACCGTGCATCTGAACGGCACGGCCACGCCATCCTGTGTGCTGCCCATCGGCGCACTGGACGGCAAGGCCCAGGTGGTCAGCATCGAAGGCCTGAAGGGCCGGGTGGCCGATACCGTGCGGGCGGCCTGGGTCGAGCTGGGCGTGGCGCAATGCGGCTATTGCCAGGCCGGCCAGGTGATGGGCGCCGTGGCCCTGCTGAGCCGCAACCCGAAGCCCGATGATGCGGCCATCGACGACGCGATGTCGGCCCACCTGTGCCGTTGCGGCACCTACCCGCGCATCCGCGCCGCCATCCACCTGGCCGCCAGCCGGCTTTGACATGCGCACCAGCCCCCTGCCCCGCCTCGTCGTGCTTGCCCTGTCGGCCTGGATCACCAGTGTGGGCGCGCAGGAGCCACCGCCCCGTGACGAGGCGAACGCCGCCTTCTGGTGGCGCATCGACCACCCGGCGTCGAACCCGCTGGACGCGCCCTATGCCTCGTACCGCCCGCTGGCCAGGCTGGCCGGCGCGCCCGGGCCGTTTCTGCCCACCGCGGACCCAGGCCGCACCACGCTGCCCGCACCGGCGCTGGACGAGGCCGCGCGCTTCGTGGCGTCCAGCCAAGGCAAGGCCCTGATCGTGGTGCACCGTGGTGTGGTGCAGCTCGAGCGCTACTTCGACGGCAGCGATGCCGAGACCGCGTTCAGCGCACACAGCATGGCCAAGACCCTGGGGGCGGCCGCCCTCGGCGTGGCCCTGCGCGAGGGCCACATCCAGTCGCTCGACCAGCCGGCCTCCACCTGGCTGACCGAGTGGCGCGATCCGGCCCGCGCGGGCATCACGCTGCGCCAGCTGCTCACCATGAGCGGCGGCTTCCGCAACCTGCCCAGCAAGGATCTGGGCAGCCACTACATCCAGCTTCACTACGGTGCCGATGTCGAGGCCATCGTGCGGGCCGCCCCGGTGGCCTATGCCCCGGGCAGTGATTTCGCCTGGGACAACGACAACTCGCACGCCCTGGGCCTGGTGATCGAGCGCGCCACTGGCCAGCGCTACCTGGACTATGTCTCGGCAAAGCTCTGGCAGCCGCTGGGCGCCAGCGATGCCGAGCAACTGCTCGACCGCTCCGGCGGCCGTGCCATGGCCTACTGCTGCGTGTGGTCCAGGCCGCGCGACTGGGTGCGCCTGGGCCAGATGCTGCTTGACGAGGGCCGCTGGCAAGGTCGGCGGCTGCTGGACGAAGCCTTTGTGCGCGCGCTGCGAGCGCCTTCGGCGGCCAACCCGCTGTTCGGGTTTCAGGTCAATGTGGGCCCGGCCTGGCAGGACCCGCGCTTGAACCGCCGTGCCCTGGCCCAGGGCGACGACCAGGTGGCGGCGGTGGCACCCGATCTGTTCTACCTCAGCGGCGTGGGCGGCCAGCAGCTGGTCATCGTGCCCAGCGAGCAGCTGGTGATCCTGCGCGTCGGCAAGGCCTCACCCGCTTGGCGCGACCATGTGCTGCCGAACCTGCTGGCCGGCGCCCTGCGCGCCGGGGCTGCGAACCAGCGCTGAGCCACCGCCCCGCGGCGCGGCGTGCTACAGGCTGCGCGCCACGCGGAAGCCGAAGACGTTGGTGCGGGTGTCAGGCCCGTAACCACCGCGGTAGGCCGGCCGCGTGCGGTCAGGGCCACTGATCCACGCACCGCCGCGCAGGCCACGGGCGGCACAGCCCGGCGTCTCGTCGGCGCGGCCGTCGAGCGCGGCATCGGCGCGTGCGTAGGCAGCCGGGTCGTAGCAGTCTTGCACCCATTCCCACACATTGCCCAGCATGTCGTGCAGGCCGAAGGCGTTGGGCCGGAAGCTGCCCACCGGGGCGGCGACGAAATGGCCGTCCTGGCAGGCGTGGCGTTCGCGCCAGGTGTAGCCGTCGGCGGCAGCGGTCTGGTCGGCCACATTGGCATACAGGCAGGCCTGCGCCGGGTCGTCGCCCCAGGGGCGGCTGCGGTGGCTGCCGGCACGGGCGGCGTATTCCCACTCGGCCTCGCTGGCCAGGCGGTAGGCCTGACCGCTGCGCTGGCTGAGCCAGCGCAGGTAGGCCTGCGCGTCATGCCAGCTGACGCAAACCACCGGGTGGTGCTCGCCCTGGGCGTAACCGGGATCGCGCCATTGCAGGCCCGGGCGCGGGGCCAGCCGGTGGTCCTGCGCCAGCCAGCCCAGGCAGGACGGTCCGGCGGGGTCGCGCTCGGCGCTGGTGACATGGCCGGTGTCGGCCACGAAGCGCCGGAACTGGCCCACGCTGACCTCTTCGCGGCCCAGCGCAAAACGCCGGGCAATGTGCAGCTCGCGCACCGGGCCCTCATGGCCATCGGCGGCGCGCCCGGCCTCGTCGTCCGGGCTGCCCATGCGCAGACGTCCCGGTTCCACGGCCATCAGCGCCGGGCAGTCCGGGCAATCGAGAAAAGCCTCGGCCGCCAAGGCGCGCACGGCCAGCAGCAGGGCCGCCACGGCCAACAGCCCGGGCCGGCGCGGCATCACGCCAGCCGTTCCAGCACCTGCATGGCCGTGCGTTCGGCCGACTCGCATGCGGCTTCGAGGCCGACATGGGTGCGCCCGAGGTGGTCGCCGGCAAAGTGCAGGTTGCCCACGGGCTGCTGCAGCAGGGCCTCGTAGCGCCCGATGTCGCCCGGTGCATAGCTGGCGATGTGCCCACGCGCGCCAGGCACCGCGCCCCAGTGATGCACATGGGTCACGGTGACATGGCCGCGCGAGGCCGGCCGCAGGCGGGCCAGCGTGTCGACCACATAGCGCCCGATCGCCTCGGTGTCCATCGAGCGCAGAGCCTGCACGCCATCACCGCTGATGTAGGCGCCGATGACGCCGTTGGCATCGGTTTCGGACGGCAGATGGAAGAAGCGCTCGATCGGCCCGTCGGTCCACATCTCGGCCGCCGCGCCGTCCTGCTTCCAGAACGGGCCGTCCACCGACATGAACACCTGCACCACGTCGGTATGGCGCACGGCGCGCCAGGCCGCGCGCTTCAAGGCCGGCACCGGCCCATCGACGCGCAGGTTCTTCAGCACGGCAAACGGCATCGTCGAGATGCAGGCGCGGGCATGGTGGACCGACCCTTCGGCGCAGCGCACCGCCACCGACTTGTCGCCGGCCTGGATCTGCTGCACGAAGCGGTTCAGCAGCACCGGCCGCTGCAGCGAGGCCGCCATCGCATCGGTCAGCGCGCTGGTGCCGCCGCGCACGCGGTGCGAGCGGCCGGCGCGGGCTTCCCAGCCGTAGTACAGCGTGCGGCGCACGAAGTGCAGGGCATTGGCCTCGTCGAGGTTGGTGCCAGGCGCGTGCACGTCCATCAGGCGCAGGGCCTCGGGCGAAGCGCCGAGCTTGGCGAAATACTGGCGCAGTGAGAGCTGGTCGAGCCACGCAAACTCGGGCTTGAGCCAGTCGTTCAGGTCCTTGAGCCCGCAGTCCTGGTTCAGAAAGTGCGAGATCAGCTGCGAAGGCGTCTTCGAGATCTCCGCGCCCACCAGCCGGTTCAGCGGCGTGCTGGCCCAGGGCGTGCGCGAGACCGGCTGGCCGTAGACGCTGTAGGCCGCCGGGCCGCTGCCGACGATGTCGCGCGAGCCGGCTGGCGGCAGGATCAGCTCAACGCCCAGATCGCTTGCATTGGCCCGCACGCGCCCGTAGCCGGCGCCCACGGTGCCCGCACCCAGCTCGGGCCGGCCCGGCACGTCACGCGCCGTCCAGCAGCGCCCGCCGACACGGCCGCTGGCCTCCAGCACGCTGACCGACAGCCCGGCCTGCTGCAGCAAGCGCGCCGCATGCAGGCCGGCAATGCCGGCACCCAGGATCAGCACATCGCTCGGGGCCGCCGCGGCCCTGGCCATGTGCGGCAGCCCGACCAGGCTGGCCGCACCGCCCAGCAGCGCGGCGCGGCGGGTGAGCGCCGGCTGCGGCTGTGCAGCGGCCGGCGTCGGGCTCGTCAGCGGCTTGTCCATCAGAAACTGTAGCTTGCGCGCACGCCGACCGAGCGGGCTTCCTGGGCAATGGCCGTCAGCCCCTGGTTGGCGAAGCTGGTCAGCGGCGAGATGCCCAGGTTGGGCACGCGCGAGACGGTGGTCCAGCTGCGGTCATTGGCCAGGTTCTTGACGAACAGGTCGAAGGACATGCTGCCCTTCTCGAAGCCCCAGCGCACATCGAAGCGGCTGTAGCCGTCGGTCTTGGCGAAGTTGAAGTCGCTCTCCCACATCTTGCCAACGTAGGTGACGTCACCGCGCACGAACGACTTCCAGCCGTTGTTCAGGCTGAAGCGGTAGGTGCTGTTCAGCGACATCTGCAGATCCGGCACCCGGGCCAGGGTGTTGCCGTCGAAACTCACCGCCGTGCCGGTCAGGGCCAGCACGCCGTAGCTGCCGTAGACCGATTGCGACGACGCGTCGTAGCGGGTCCACTTGGCGCGCTTGTAGTCCACATAGGCGTTGGCCGACCACTGCGCGCCCAGCTGGGCATCGACCGACAGCTCGATGCCGCGAATGCGGGCGTCGTTGCCGGCCTGGATGCCGGCGCCCGAGGCCGTCAGCGGGCAATCGGTCGTGCCCGTGGTGGTGCCGCAGCTGGACGGGTTGAAGACGCTGGTGCCGGTCAGCCGGTTCTTCCACTTCTGGTCATACACGGCCACGGCGTACTGCCAGTCGCGGCTGACGCGCTGCTTCAGGCCGAACTCCATGGAGGTCAGCTTGGGCTGCGGCGTGAAGTCATTGACGCCAGGCACCAGGGTGGCCAGCAAGGCCTTGCCGGCCGCCGAGGCACTGGTGTAGCCGCCGTTGACGGTGAGCGGCTGCACGCCCTCGGCCAGGTTGGCATACATCGAGATGTTGGCCGTCGGCTTGTAGCGCAGGGTCATGCGCGGCAGCCAGTTGCTGCTCTCGTTTTCAAGCGCTACGCCGGCGCGGGTGCGCGAGGTGATCTTGTCGCGCTGGTAGCGGGTTTCGAACGAGCCGGTGATCTGCTTGGTGAAGTCGTACTCCAGCGAGCCATAGATCGCCGGCACGTCGGAATCGAAGTTGCTGAAGTTGCTGGAGATGCCCACCGTCGTGCCACCGAAGCCCGGGCTGTAGTCGAGCTGCGAATAGACGTAGCTGGACTTGAAGTGGCTGACGCCAACCACGCCGCGCAGCGACGCCGAGGCGTCGGTGGACAGGCGGGCGTCGATCGTCAGATCCTCGGTGGGCGTGATCTGCGCGGTGTAGAAGTTGGCCGTGCCGGTCTTGTCGAGGTCGAAGATGCTGGTGGTGTAGGCCTTGTTGTAGCCAAGGTTGACGGCCAGATCCATCGACTTCGGCAGCTGGTAGCCCAGCTGCATCGAGGCCTGGGTCACTTCGCTGCGCATGCCCATGTGGTCGAGCTTGGGCGACTTGGCCAGGTAGGGGTCGTTCACCGTGTTGTTGACGAAGCCGTTGTAGGCCGCCGCCGGGATGCTGGTGTTGGCGTTGATGGCGCTGCTGCCCAGCGTGGTCAGCGAGGGAATGCTGCCGCAGAAGTAGGCGGTGCCCGGCGTGTACTGCACGGTCTCGCCGGTCTTGTTCTGGCCGCTGAAGGTCTTGCCTGCGCAGCTGGTGTTGCCCGTGGCCGCCAGGTAGGCCACCGCCGGCAGCGAGTCGTCATTGCTCTGGAAGTTGCCGCGCAGGCGGACCCAGAGTTTGTCCGTCGGCGTGAAGTACAGCGCACCGCCCACCGACTTCGAGTTCTCTGCGCCCAGTGCACCGCCATCGGTGGCACGGCTCTCGGCCACCTTGTTGTGGCTGGCCACCGTGATGCGGCCGTTCAGCAGGCCTTCGACCAGCGGGCCCTCGATGCTGGCGTCGACATCCGACGAGCCACGGTGGTTCATGCTGGCGTTGACCGTGCCACGCAGCTCGGACGCCGGGTTCTTGGTGATGAAGTTCACCGCACCGCCGAAGGTGCTGCGGCCGAAAAACGCGTTCTGCGGCCCCTTCAGAACTTCGACCCGTGCCACGTCGGACATGCCCAGCGTGGAGATGCCGCCAGTGATGGCAATGCCATCGACGAACACGCCGCCCGAGGCATCGCTGGGACGGCCCAGTTCGCCCTGCAGGCCGCGGAAGGTGACCATGCCCGCCGCGCGGCCGTAGGCGCCCGTGCTCTGCGCCGAGGTGAAACTGAATCCCGCCGTCGCGCCCAGCTCGGTGACCGAGGTGGTGCCTGCCGCGCGCAGGTCCTTGTCGGACATGGTCTGCACCGAGATCGGCACATCCAGCTGCAACTCGGCGCGCTTGCGGGCCGTGACGTAAACCGTGCCCACGCCACCGCTGGAAGCGGCGTCCGCCGCCGGCTTGGCCGCCTGCGCCGCAGCCGAGGCCTCAGCCGTTGCCTGCGCCCAGGCCGAGGTCGCGGGGGCAAGGGCGGCTGCCGTCAGGCCAGCCCCCCAGGCGGCGCGCACCATCTGGCGCAGCGCCTGGCGGCGAAAGCGCGGGGGCACGGTGCGGGTGTATTGAGAATGCATGTTCAATGACTCCAGGGATGGGCGTTTGGGGGGGCGAAGGGGGTGGCCGGCAGCAGGCCCGGACTCGGTTCTTCTGGCTCCCCTGCAGCGCGCTGGCTGCAGGGGGGCGACTCACAGGAATGGCGATGAAGGGCCGGGCATGACCTGCGTCAGGACCCGGCCTGGCCGCAGTGAAGCTCGTCGATCAGGGCGTTGAAGCGCACGGCCTCGTCCAGGAACACGGCATGTCCGGCAGCCGGAAAGTCGATGAGTCGGGCCTGCGGGAAGAAGTCCTTCAGGCGGGCCACGGTGGCAGGGCCCACCAACGGGTCTTTGCCGCCGGTGGCAAAGGTGACAGGCTGCGCGACGGCCGGCTTGCCGCTGCGCGGACGCCGGGCCACGCCCTGTTCAACCCAGGGCCCGACACGCATGGCCGCCGCCGCAAACTGGGCCAGCAGCGCCTTGTCCAGCGCAGGGTTGGGAAACAGCAGCTGGATCGATGCCTCGACCGCGCCGATGTTCAAGGCCAGGTCAGGGCTGACCGACGGCCGCGGCGGCGCGTTCACCGGTGCGGCTGGCGGCGGTGGCGATGCCGCGGTGCCACCGGCGGTGCCGGTGAGCAGGTAGCCGGCCACCGGCACATCCGGGTACAACGCGGCGAAGTCCATGGCCACATTGCCCCCGAAGGACCAGCCCACGATCAGCGGCTTGTCCAGGCCCAGCGCCTGGATCACCCGCGCCACGTCATCGGCCCAGGGACGGCTGCTGTGGTAGGCCTCCGGCTGCCAGGGCGAACCCGAGTTGCCATGCCCGCGCAGGTCAAACGCCACCAGGCGGCACCGTTTGGCCAGGTCGGATCCGAACTGCAGCGACCAGCTCAGGGTGCTTTGCCGGAAGCCATGAATGAACAGCACCGCCGGCTTGGCCGGATCACCCTGATCCACCACATTGAGCGGCACACCGCCACCGCCCGCCACCTGCATGAAGCGCGCCTGGGCGAAGGGCGATGTGGCGGTGGCTGGCGCTGCGGCGCCTGCTGCCGGGGCCGCTGCGGGCTGCGCCAGCGCGGCAGTGGCGAACAGCGGCGCGCCGAGCAGCGCGCAGATGCTCAGGCACATGCTCAGGCAGATGCGAAGGCGGCTGCTCATGCGTGCGTCTCCTGGCCCAGTTCAACCACGACCTTGCCCATCGACTGGCCCGACAGCAGGTGCTCGACGGCATCCGGAACCTGCGCCACGCCGCAGAAGCGCTGCGCGTCGAGCGCCACCCGCAACTGCCCGGCTTGGTAGAGCGGGAAGAGCGCCGCGCGCGCGGCGGCCCAGTGCGGCGTCAGCAGCCCGTTCATGAAGCCGCGCACCGAAGCGCCCTTGTAGTAAAGCTTGTGCACGATGCGCGGGCCGGTCACGATCTCAGGCTTGCCGTCCAGGTCTTGCGCGGCGCCGCCTACCACCAGGCGGCCATGCGGTGCCAGGTTGTCCAGCAGCGCATCGAAGGTACTGCCCCCCACGGTGTCGATGGCCAGGTCCAGCGCATCGCCAAAGTCACGGGCCAGCGCGGTGCCGATCGGCTCGGCCCTGTAATCGATCACCCGGTCGGCGCCCAGGCTCTTGACGAAGGCCGCCTTGACCGGACCGCCGCAGATCGCCACCACGCGGCAGCCGCGCAGCTTGGCCAGCTGCACCAGCAGGTGGCCCAGGCCCCCAGCCGCCGCCGAGATCGCTACCGTCTCGCCGGCCTGGGCCTGGCCCAGATGGTTCAGTGCCAGCCAGGCCGAGACACCGGTGGAGGCCAGGGCCAGCCACTCGGGTGTGGCGGCCGCCACCGGGATGAAGTCGGCGGCCGGGCCGATGTTGCCTTCGCGGTAGCCGCCGCGAAAGCGCACAGTGACGACCGCATCGCCTGGCACGAAGCCCTCGACATCGGCGCCCACCGCCTGCACCACTCCCAGCGCCTCGACACCCATCACGCTGGGCAGGGCCACGCGCACATAGTCGACGGCGTTGCGGGCAATCTGGGTGTCGAAGATGCCGTTGACGCCGCAGCACAGATTGCGCACCGCAATCTCGCCCGGGGCCGGGTCGCGCCAGGGCAGGCTGACCACCTCGGTGGCGGCGCGCACGGTGGGCGCAAAGCGCTGCAGTTGCAGGGCGCGATAGGTGCTCACTGGACTGGCCTCCGCGCGGTGCGCGCCGCGACTCGCACTGGGGAGCGGCCCGGCGCGCTCATGCCGGCTGCACCGGGTGGGGCATGTCGAAGCCCAGCACGCCGGGGTTCATCAGGCCGGCCGGGTCCACCTCGCGCTTGAGCGCCTCCAGGAAGGCCCACGACGCCGGCTCGCGGCTGGCACGGTAGGGGTAGGTGCGGCCGATCTGGTAGTGGCCGGCACCGTGGCGCTGGAACACGGCGATGACCTGCGCCTTGGCCTTCAACGCCACCGCGTGGGCGGCCGGGTTGGGGGCCAGCACCGGCAGACGCGCCAGGTGCGCTGCCTCGATCGCCGCCTCGTGCACCGGCAGGCGCTCGTCGGGCCAGTACAGCACCGGCTCCAGGATCATGGCGTTGGTCGACATGCTGGTGAACAGGAAGCCGGTGTGCACGCCATGCTGCTGAAACTCGGTCGCCATGCCGGCAAAGACCTGCTGCAGTTCGGCCAGCACCTCGGCGGCCTTCGACAGCGGCACCTGGCCATGGATCGGCAGCCAGCGCTCGCCGTCGGGCCCCAGGATGCTGTTGGCCGGCGGGAAGGGCTGGGCCCGGATGACCTTGGCAATGGTGTTGGCGATCTCGCTGCCGCCGAGCGAGCCGGCGATGCGACGGGCCTCGGCCAGGTCGAAGGCCACGGCCTCGGCGCAGCGGCCCTCGGCATTGAGGTGCAGCGAGTAGTCATCGGCCTCGATGAAGCTGCGGCCGGCCATCGCCATGCGGCCCACCTCGACCAGGCCCTTCACCAGCGACTTCTGCTTGCCCACCACGGCCAGCGCCTTCTTCATGTCGCCGGCCATCGACTCGCGGCGCATGCGCACACGGGTCAGGCCCGGGTCGAAGGCACAGGTCTCGGCGGCCAGGCCGGCGCGTGCCATCTCGGCCATCGCCGCCATCAGCGCGGCACCGGTCTTGAACGAGAAGGCCACCGAGCCCTCATGGGCCGGCATGCGCATCAGGCGCAGGGTGACCTCGGCCTTCACGCCCAGGGCGCCACAGTCGCCGCAGAACAGGCCGGCCAGGTCAGGGCCGAAGTGCCGGTAGAACGGCGACTGGCCATCGGCGCCGCGGGCGCCGGTGCGCAGCACGCGGCCATCGGCCAGCACCACGGTCAGCGCCACCACGCTCTCGCTGGAGGTGCCGTGCTGGCCGGCGCCCAGCATGGCGTTGAGCTGCGAGAGCCCGCCGCCGATGGTGGAGGCCATGCCCGACATCGGCCCCCAGAACGGCGTGCGCAGCCCCAGCGGCGCCAGGGCGGCCAGCAGCTGCGCCCAGCTGCAGCCGGCCTGCACGGTGACCGTCATGTCCTGCTCGTTGATGGCCAGCACCTGGTTCATGCGCCGCATGTCCAGCGCCACGGTGTGCGCCGCGCCGGGCACATAGCCGGCGGTGTAGCTCAGGCCGGCCCCGCGCGGGGCGATGGCGTAGCCGGCGGCGGTGGATGCCGCAACCACCCGCGACAGCTCGTCGACGCTGCCCGGGGCCACCACCAGGCTGACCTTGCCGGTGCCACGGTCGCCGATGTCGGTGCTGAACAGCGCGCGCAGCGCGTCGTCCAGATGCACATGCGCGTCGCCGACGATGGCACGCAGCATCGGCAGAACATCAACGGTGGCAGGGGCCAGGGGACTCATCAAGGGATCTCCGTTCCAGTGCCTCAATCGTGCGTTTGCGGCGGCGTCAACCCAAGTCGGTTGTGGCGACTGACCGCACAGTGAGCAGCGCCGCGCGCTCAGGGCTTGAGCGCCATCGCCGGCAGGCGCAGCTCGACCGTCGGCCCCAGGTCGGCCGCGCTCTTGCCGAACGCAAAGCGGTAGGTGCCGGCGGGCAGCGTCCAGCCACCCGCGGTGAAGTCGGCCAGCAGGCGCGGGTCGACGCGCCAGCTCAGTGCCTGCCGCTGCCCCGGCTGCAGCGGCACCTTCTGAAACGCCACCAGGCGCTGCAGCTTGCGGCCGTTGCGTTCCACCAGATAGGCCTGGGGCACGTCGGCACCGGCGCGCGACCCGTCGTTGCTGACCGTCAGGCCCAGCGTGATGCCCTGGTCGTTGCGGGCCCAGGCTGCGCCATGGCTGAAGCGGGTGTAGCTGAGCCCGTGGCCAAAGGCGTACAGCGGCGTCTGCCCGGTCTTGGCAAACCAGCGGTAGCCCGCCTGCGCCCCTTCGGCGTACACCACCTGCACGGGTGTGCGCTCCGGCAGGCCGATGCCCGGCAAGGCGCTGCGTGGCATCTGCGACAGCGACTGCGGAAAGCTGATGGGCAGGCGCCCGGCCGGGTTGACCGCGCCGGTCAGCACATCGGCAATGGCCTGCCCGCCCTCCTGGCCGGGGTACCAGGCCTGGACGATGGCGCGCACCTCGCGGTGCCAGGGCATGGTGATGGGGTTGCCGGTCTCCAGCACCACCAGCGTGTTCGGGTTGGCGGCCGCCAGCTTGGCGATCAGCTCGTCCTGCCCTTGGGGCAGGGCCAGACTGCCCGAGTCATGGCCCTCACCTTCCCACTTGGTGGCGAACACGATCACCAGGTCGGCCTTGGCCGCGTAGGCGGCCGCGGTGTCGGCCGAGTAGCCCGAGTTGAAGCGCACCCGCGCCTGGGGCATCGCCGCCTTCAGCGCAGCCAGCGGTGAACCGGGCATCAGCATCTGGCGGCTGAACATCGTCGACGGATCGCCTGCATCCCCGGTCACGAACCTCGGCTTGCCGTTGCTGGGGATCACCTGGCTGGAGCCGCCACCGGACATCACGCCGAAATCGGCATGACCGCCGACCACCAGCACGCTGGGCGCGCCCTCCTTCGCCAGCGGCAATACGCCGTCGTTCTTCAGCAGCACGATGCCGGCCTGGGCGGCTTCCAGCGCCACCCGGGCATGGGCCGGGTAGCCGATCGGCGTGGGCGTGTAGGCCTGCTCGATGCCCAGCGCATACAGGTTGCGCAGCATCCGGCGCACGGCATCCGAGACACGCGCCTTGCTCACCTGGCCGGCATCGACCAGGGCCTGCAGCGGCTGGCCGAACCAGACCTCCTTGTCGAGCTGGCTGCCGGCCTGCTGATCCAGGCCCGCGTTGAAGAAGCTGGCTGAACTGACCGCGCCCCAGTCGGACATGACCCAGCCCTTGTAGCCCCAGTCGCGCTTGAGCACGGTGTTGAGCAGGTGCTCGTTGCCGCAGGCCTTGTGGCCGTTGACCAGGTTGTAGGCGCACATCACCGCGCCCGGCTGGCCGATCTCGATGCCGATCTGGAAGGCCAGCAGTTCGCTTTCGCGCAGCGGGGCCTCGTCGATCACCGAGTCGGCGTAAAAGCGCAGCGTCTCCTGCCCGTTCAGCGCGAAGTGCTTGATGGTTGACACCACGCCCTGCGCCTGGATGGCGCGGATGCCGTGCCCGGCCAGCACGCCGGCCAGCCAGGGGTCTTCACCCAGGTACTCGAAGTTCCGGCCATTGCGCGGATCACGGGCCAGGTTCATGCCGCCGGCCAGCAGCACGTTGAAGCCCTTGGCACGCGCCTCCATTGCCACGGTGGCGCCCACGCGCTCGGCCAGCCCGGTGTCAAACGAGGCCGCCAGGGCCAGGCTGGCCGGCATGGCCGTGGCCACATCGCCGGGCCGCGACAGGTTCGGGTTGCCGATGCCCAGGCCGGCATCGGTGGCCAGCTGTGCGGGCACGCCCAGGCGCGGCACACCGGGCACATAGCCGGCCGTGGCGGGCACACCCGCAGGGATCACCGCCTTGGAGCCCGGAAACGGGATCGGCATGATGCCCACCAGCAGGCTCATGCGCTCGGCATCGGTCATCTGCGCCTCGACCCGCGCGGCGCGGGCATCGGCGTCTTCGCGGGTCTGGGCCAGGGCCGCCGGTGTGCCCAGCAGCGCGGGCACCAGCAGGATGGCGGTTTGTCTCAGGCGGTGCTGCGGTGTCATTCGGGAGCTCATGCGCAAAGTAAAGAGGGCCAGGTCGGGCCATCAAGATCAGAGCCTGCACGCGCTGCGGGTGCTGCGGGTGCTGCGGGTGCAGCGGGTTCTGCGGGTTGGCCCTGCGTGCAAGGATGCTGTCACCCGGCGCCGACCAGGCCGAAGCCCTGGTGCAGCGGTGTTCGCCAGCCGGCCAGTGCGGCGGTGGATGGCCGCCGCTACCCCGCCACAAAGTCCAGCATCACCGCCGCCCTGCCCTCGCGCGCCATGCGCGCCTGCCGGCTGCCCGGCACCAGGGCCGCCGCGGCGTCCAGGTACACGCCGAGCGGGTCACCATCGGCCGCCATCAGCAAGGTGGGGTGGCGCAACAGCGCCAGGCGCTCGGCCGTGGGGTGGGCATAGACGGCCTGGTAGGCCAGGTGGTAGCTGGGCAAGGCCTTGAGCAGGTCGACCACCAGCGCATGCCGCACAGCGGCGGGCGGCACGGCGCTGCGGTGCAGGCGGTGCGCCGGATCGCGCAGGTGGTAGGGGAAGTGCAGATACAGCCCGTCCACGAAGTGCCAGGCCCAGGCCAGGTGGCCGCCAAACTCATCGGGCGCCACCGGCGGGGCGTAGCCGGCCACCATCTGCGCCAGCAGCGCGGGCTCGAACAGCGCGATGCCGTCCAGCATCAGGCGCCGCACCCGCGCAGGGTGCCGCAATGCCAGTTCACAACCGATGTGCGCGCCGGTGTGCTGGCCGCAGAAATCCACCTGGGCCAGGCCCAGGCGGTCCAGCAGCTCGACCATCTGATCCACATAGTCGGCCAGCTGCGGCTGCGCCATCGGCAGCGGCTCGGAGTCGCCATTGCCGGGCATGTCGGGCGCGATGACACGGCGCGCCGCGGCCAGTTGCCTGATCAGCGGCACCAGCCCGAGCGATGAACCCGGCCCGGCGTGGGCCAGGATCAGCGGCGGTTCGCCGGGGCGCGGCTCGCCGGCCGCGCGAAAGTGCAGCAGCCGCTCGTCAGACAGGCGCAGAAACTGGCGATCGATCGGTGGCAGGCGCATGTCAGTGTTGAAGCCCGCAGGGCAGTGCGACGGGCTGCCGCGGCACCGCTGCGTTGCGCGCGGTCACTTCAGGCTGCCCAGGAAGGCGATCAGCGCCTTGCGATCTGCCGCATCGGGCATGCCGGCATAGGCCATCGTGGTGCCGGGCACCACCGCCGTGGGCTTGAGCAGCCAGGCATTGAGCTGGGCCTCGTCCCAGACAAAGGTCTGGCTCTTCAGGTCGGCCGAGTAGTTGAAGCCCGGCACACCGCCGGCCGGCCGGCCAACCACGCCGTTCAGTGCCGGGCCGATCTTGGCCGGGCCACCGTCCGCCGTGGCATGGCAGGCCATGCACAGCATGAACAGGCGCTTGCCCTTGGCCAGCGTCGCCGCATCGGCGCCGGTCTGGGCCTGGGCGGCGCCGGCCACGATCTGCGCGCAGACCAGGGCGGTCCACAACAGGGCCCGCGTCGACTTCTTCTGCATGGCAGACCTTTCTGGATGGTGCTGGGAGGCTGGAAATTCTGCATGCTAGGGCCGGCCCGTCAGCGCTGGGCGACGGCACGCGGCGCTGTTCGCGCTGCGGAGGGTGGCAGCCCTGGTGCCGATCCATGGCCGTCAGGCTGCAGGACCCGGCAGGGGGCCCAAGGCGCCCTATCCACCTGACGGACGGCGCCTGTCCCAGCCGCGACCCCGGGGCACGGCGGTGTGACCATGACCCATCCCTCGTTCTGCTGGAAGCACCCGTTCCCATGATCACCCACGAAACCGAAGTGTTGGTCGCCGGCCTGGGGCCGGTCGGTGCCACCGCGGCGCTCGCACTGGCCCGCCAGGGCATTGTCGTGGCCGCCGTCGAGCCACTGGCCAACAGCGCCACCGACCTGCGCGCATCGACCTACCACGCCCCGACGCTGGAGATCCTCGACGATCTGGGCGCCGCCGAGACCTTGTTCAGCCAGGGCCTGAAGGCACCGATCTACCAGTACCGCGACCGCACCACGGGCGAAGTGTTCTCGTTCGACATGGCCGAGATCGCCGACCGAACGCGCTTTCCGTACCGCATCCAGTGCGAGCAGCACCGCGTGACGGCCAACATCGTCGATCAACTCAAACGCCAGCCCAGCGCCACGGTGCTGCAGGGCCAGCGCGTGCTCTTCGTCGAGCAGGACAGCGACGGTGTGACCGCCTATGTCGAGAACGCCAACACGGTGGAGCGCTGGCGCGCCCGCCATCTGGTGGCCGCCGATGGCGCCAGCAGCGTGGTGCGCAAGGTGCTGGGGCTGCAGTTCCCCGGCTTCACCTACGACGAGAAGTTCGTCTGCTTCTCGACCGAATACCCGATCGAGGAGGCCTTCGAGGACCTCAGCTGCGTCAACTACATCTCCGATCCGCAGGAGTGGATGGTGGTGCTGCGCGTGCCGGGTCTGTGGCGCATCCTGGTGCCCGCCCCGCCCGACCTCAGCGACGAGCAACTGGTCTCGGACGCCTACAAGAACGGCGTGTTCGGCCGCATGCTGGGCCGCGACTGCGACATCGTCACCCGCCACCGCACCATCTACCGTGCGCACCAGCGTGTTTGCGAGCGCTTTGCGGTCGGCAACATCCTGCTGGTGGGCGACTCGGCCCACCTGAACAGCCCGATGGGCGGCTTTGGCATGAACAGCGGCATTCATGATGCGATGAATGCCAGCGAGAAGCTGGTGCGGGTGCTGCGCCAGGGTGCCGACGCCGGCCAGCAGATCGCGCTGTACGAGCGCCAGCGCCGCACCGTCACCCATGAGTTCGTGCAGGCGCAGACGATCGAGAACACGCGGCTGATGCGCGACGGCTGGGCCAACGCCCGCGCGCAGCGCAGCGAGCTGATGAACAAGCTGATGGCCGACCGCGAGGCGCGCCGCGCCTACCTGCTCAAGCAATCGATGTTCACCAGCCTCGAACAGGCTGCCGCGATCCACTGACCGCCCAGGAGCTCCATCCATGACCGATGTTCTTGGCTGGCGAAAGGTTTTCGCCGTCATCGCCCCATCCACCAACACCGTCGTGCAACCCGACATGGAGGCCATGCGCCCGGCCGGGGTCACCAACCAGTTCCGCGACATGTACGTGGAGAACCCGCAGGCGCTGTCGGACCGCGACTTCGTGGCCGGCACCGACAAGATTGCCGACTCGCTGAGCGACGCGCTGCGCACCGCCGTGACCTGCGGCCCGGACTACCTGGTGATGGGCGTGTCGGCGATCTCGTTCGTGGGCGGCCGCGCCGGCGGCGACCAGTTCCAGCGCCAGGTGGAAGAAGCCACCGGCCTGCGTGCCAGCGTGGGCTCACGCTCGGTGGTGGCCGCGCTGGAGGCCTACGGCGGCATCCGGCGCGTGGCCTTTGTCTCGCCCTACTACCCCTCGGCCAATGCGCAGGTGCGCCGCTACCTGGAAGACAGCGGCTTCGCGGTGCAGCGCGATGTGCCGCTGCAATGCACCAGCTGGCGCGACATCGCGCAGCAGCCCGAGTCACGCCTGGTGCAGGTGCTGCGCGAACTCGACGGCGACGATGTGGACGCGATCATCCAGGTGGGCACCAACCTGTCGATGGCGCGCCTGGCGGCATCGGCCGAGGTCTGGCTGGGCAAGCCGGTGATCGCGATCAACACCGCCACCTACTGGCATGCGCTGCGCGCCAACGGCATCACCGACCCGATCGACGGCTTCGGCCGCCTGCTGTCGCACCTGTGATGCGGCGCCGGGCGCGGCCGCCAAGGCCGTGCCCAGCGCCCCCTGCCCTCACGCGCCGCGGATCATCACCTTGCCCAGGTGGTCGGCCGACTTCAGGTAGGCATAGGCCAGGGCCGCCGCGTCGAAGTCGAACACGCGGTTGATCAGCGGCTCCAGTCCGTTGGCCGCCGCGGCCGTGACCAGGCGCTGCAGCATGCTGCGGCTGCCGGCGGTGATGCCCTTGAGCGTGAGGTTCTTGCCGAGGATGCTCGAGAAGTTGGGCAGGTGCACCGGCGTGTCGGGCGCGGCATTGGCCAGCGCACCGATCAGCACGATGCGGCCATTCGGCGCGGCGGCGTTGATCGACGCGCTGAGTGTGGCCAGGCCTCCGGTCTCGACCACGATGTCGGCGCCACGCCCGCCGTTGGCGCGCAGCACTTCGGCGGCCCAGTCGGGATGGGTCTTGTAGTTGACGGTGATGTCGGCGCCCAGTGCGCGGCCGATGGCCAGCTTCTCGTCGCTGGACGAGGTGATGGCCACCCGGGCGCCGTGCATCTTGGCCAGCTGCAGCGCGAAGATGGACACGCCGCCGGTGCCCAGCGCCAGCACCAGATCACCTGCCTGGATGCGGCCCACCTCCACCAGCGCGTTCCAGGCGGTCAGGCCGGCGGCGCACAGCGGCGCGGCCTGCTCGTCCGACAGCGAAGCCGGCACCGGCACCAGGGCGGCCGCGGGCACCAGGATCTGCTCGGCCAGCCAGCCATCCATCGAGATGCCCAGGTCGGCACCGAAGATGGTCGGCGCGAAGGCGCCATCCAGCCAGCTGACGAAATGGCCGCTGAGCACCCGGTCGCCAACGGCCACACCGCTGCAGCCTGCGCCCAGCGCGATGACCTCGCCGACGCCGTCGGACAGCGGAATGCGGGTCTCGGGCCGGCGCGGGCCATAGCGGCCCTCCAGCACCAGCAGGTCGCGGTGGTTCAGGCAGGTGGCGCGCACGCGAACGAGCGCCTGGCCGGGCCCGGCTGCCGGCTGCTCGCGCTGCACCGCGCGCAAGCCGCCCAGGCCTTGCTGCGGACCGATCTCGTAGGCCTTGACGGTGGACATGGGCATGTTGCTTCTCGTGTATCGATGGGGGAAAGGAGATGAGGGTGGTGGCCCGGCCGGCGGCCGGCCGCCAGGCGGTCAGGCCGATTCTTTTCAGGCCGGGGTGCAAACGAAAGGCGGCAGCGCAGGCTGTTCGCCTGATGGCCGGCGTGGGACGCAGCGGGCGGGCCGGGCGCACCGGTCGGGCCGGCCGCGCCGGCCGCGCTCACCGCACCCGGGCCACCTCCGCCGCCACGTCCTCCGAGGCCGGCTCGTCGCCGGCCGCCGCCGCCTCGTTCTCCTGCTGCACGATGCGCAGCACGCGGGCGATGTAGGCCTGCGACCACAGCGCGCGCTCGGCGGCGGCCTGCGCATCGGGCGCAAAGGCGTCGATCTGGCCATCGGCCAGCAGGCCCCGGGCCTGCAGCAGGCGCTCCAGCGTGTCCAGGCGCTGGCGCGTCACGGCCAGCTCCTGCACCACGGCCATCGTGATCGCCAGCACCCGTTCGGTCTCGGGCGACTGCAGGAAATAGGGGCGCTTGCCGGCGGGCTTGCTGCCGGCTGCATCGAGGGCGTGGTCGAGGCTCATGCGGCGGCCCTTTGCGCGCCGATCACATGCCAGGCGGCCTTGCGCCCGTAGTCTTCGGTGCTGTCGTCGGCGGCGTCGGGAAACAGGCCCCGGTCCACCACGGCGGTGACACCGCCGTGGATCAGCTCGTCGGCGTGGAAGCCGGCCTCGCGCATGTGGCTGTCCAGGTCCATCTCGTGCAAGCGGCTCCAGAAGGGTTCGTTGTTGTAGAAGGCGTCCCAGTCGCGCAGCGCCTGCTCGAACAGCGGCATCGCGGCGCTGTACTGCGGCTGCTCCACATGCAGCACGATGCCGCCGGGCCGCAGCAGGCGCCGGCTCTCGTTGAAGATCGCCGTCAGTGCGGTGGTCGAGAGTTCGTGCAGGAACATCGTTGTCTGGATCCAGTCGAAGCTCTGATCCTCGAAACGCGACAGGTTCTCGCCGCTGGCCTGCACGAAGCGGATGTTGTGCACGCCCAGCGATGCCGCGCGCGCCGCCGCATAGCGCAACACCGGCGCGGCCACATCCACCGCCACCACCTCGGCCTCGGGGAAGGCCTGCGCGATCGGCAGCGCGCTGTGGCCCACGGTGCAGCCGATGTCGAGGATGCGCCGCGGCCGGAAGCCGGGCAAGCGCCGGCGCACCCACTGCACCACGGCCTGGCCGCCGCCATCGGCATAGCGGCCCAGCAGGCCGGCGGTGGTGACGAAGCCGCCATGGTCGTAGTTGGCACCGGCCGAGACGTCGCCCGCGAAACGCTCGTGGTGGTAGCTGCCGGGCATGCAGTGGTGATCAACGGCGCTGACATAACGCGGGATGGGCAGCGTGGGGTCGAGCTCGAGCTGCGGGCCGCCGGCCGGTGCCAGCTCGGCCGCGGTCGCCGCCAGCCGCTCGCCTTGCCGCAGCGCGGTCCACAGGCCGGCCTGCTGGCGCTGCTCCATCGTCATGCGGCGCAGCGCCGACCAGGTCTGGAAGGCCGGGTCGCGCAGCAGGCCACGGCGCACTTCATGGCGGTCGCGCGGTTCGCGGCCCAGGGCCTCGCACAGTGCGGGGCGCACACGCGCCTCATAGGCGCGCTGCACGCCGGGCACCACGCGAGCGGCCAGGTGGCGGTTCATCTGCGCCAGGAAGTTCAGGCGCTCGACCTCGTCGTGCGTGGTCTCGGGGAACACCGCATGGCGGCCCAGCACGCGGTAGTCGGGCGGGCCCTCCGGTGCGTTGGCTGCTGCCGGCTTCTTCGATGGGTTCATGGCATGCCTTTCGGCTCAAGGTTGATCGAGGTGTGAACAGTTCCGACCCGGGGCCGGAAGCCGCTGCCTGAGCGCACCTATCGTGCGGCCCACCCATTCAGACAGAAAGACGCCATGGCTTCCACCCGCATCGTTGTTTTGTTCAACCTGAAACCAGGCCGCGTGCTCGCGGACTACGAGGCCTGGGCCCGCCACACCGATCTGCCCACCGTCAATGCACTGGGCTCGATGCAGCGCTTCGAGCTGTTCAAGGCCACCGGCCTGCTGGGCAGCGACGCCGCACCGCCCTACCAGTACATCGAGGTGCTGGACATCGCCGACATGGACCGCTTCGGCGTTGACGTGGCCAGCGATGCAATGAAGCAGATCGCCGCCGAGTTCCAGGCCTGGGCCGACCCGGTGTTCATCACCACCGAGCGCATCGAGGCCTGAACCATGAGCAGCACTGCAACAGACAGCCGCCGGCCGCTGGCCGGCAAGACCGCCGTCATCACCGGCGCGGGCCGCCATGGCGGGCTCGGCGAAGCCATCGCTCTGCAGCTGGCGGCCGATGGTGCGGCCATCGTGCTGTCCGACATCGGCCGCTCGGCCGACAGCGCCACCCCGCCCGCGATGATCGGCGGCCTGGATGAACTGAACGCCGTGGCCGCGGGCGTGCGCGCCCGCTGCGCCGACACGGGCGGCAGCGCGGTGAGCACGCACACCTGCGACGTCAGGCGCTGGGAGCAGGTGCAGGCGCTGGCCGAGCATGCGGTGCGCACGCACGGCAGCCTGGACATCTGGATCAACAACGCCGGCATCGGCTACATCATGAAGCCACTGCTGGAGGTGGACCCGCAGGACTGGAACGCGGTGATCGAGGTCAACCTCAGCGGTGCGTTCTTCGGCCTGAAGGCCGCCGCCGAGGTGATGGTGCGCCAAGGCCGCGGCGGGCGCATCGTCAACATCGCCAGCCAGGCCGCCAAGTCGGGCTTTGCGCAGGCCCAGGCCTACACAGCGTCCAAGCACGGGCTGGTGGGCCTGGTGCGCTCGGCAGCCATCGAGCTGGGCCCGCACGGCATCACCGTCAACAACGTCTGCCCCAACCATGTGACGACCGGCCTGGGGGCGTGGCAGAACGAGTACTTCGCCGCCCAGCAGGGCAAGACCCTGGTGCAGTACATGGCCGACATGGCCGCGCGCATTCCGCTGGGCCGCCCCGGCCTGCCGGCCGACACCGCCAGGGCGGTGGCCTTTCTGTGCTCGCCCCAGGCCGACTACATCACCGCCGAGTCGATGAACGTGTCGGGGGGCGAAGAGCCGCATTGAGTTGCCGTGGGGGAAGGCTGGGCGCCGCAGAGCCTGACGTGGCCGCGCTCAGCGTGCCCAGCGCTTCTCGAAGTCCCACACGGCCTGGAAGCCGATGAGCTTGCAGAACTCGGTGAAGTCGAACATCGGCAGATCGGGCGACTGGCTCAGGCCCTGCTCCTTCAGCTGGCGCAGCGCCTTCTCCATCGCCGCGGCGGCCACCAGGCTGGTCATCGACGGGTAGATCGCGAAGCGGTAGCCGATGTCGGCCAGCTGGGCGGCCGGCAGGATGGGCGTCTTGCCGCCGTCGGCCATGTTGGCCATCATGGGCTTGCTGAAGGCGGCGCAGGCCTCGCGCATCTCGGCTTCGGACTGCGGCGCCTCGAAGAACAGGATGTCCGCGCCTGCCTTGTCGTAGGCCTCCAGGCGGCGCAGCGCGGCGTCCACGCCATCGGCTGCGCGGGCGTCGGTGCGAGCGATGATGAGGAAGTTCTCCTTGTCCACGCGGGTCTCGGCGGCCACCTTGATCTTCTCCACCATGTCGTCCACCGGCACGCAGCGCTTGAACGGCGTATGGCCGCACTTCTTCGGGAACTCCTGGTCCTCGATCTGGATGGCGGTGACGCCGGCACGCTCGTAACCCTTGACCGTGTGCGCCACGTTCAGCAGGCCACCGTAGCCGGTGTCGGCATCGGCGATCACCGCAGCCTGGCTGCTCTGCACCAGCGTGGCCATGCGGTCGAGCATCTGGGTGTAGCTGGCCAGGCCGGCGTCGGGCAGGCCCAGGCTGGAGGCGGTCAGCCAGTAGCCGGTGCCGTAGACGATGGGGAAGCCCACCTTGTTGGCCACGGCGGTGGCGATCATGTCTTGCATGCCTGGCACGACGAAGAACTCGCCCTTGTTCAGCATCTGGCGGAGGATGGGATTGGCCATGGTGGGTGGTGTGGGATGGGTCAGCAGGGTTCGGAGTCGTCGATCCGGGCGTGGAGCCAGGGCTGGCGCAGGCGCTGCCGCGCCTCGAAGGCGGTGATCGCCGCGCCGGCGTGCTGGCGAATGCGCTCGATCGCGTCGCGCCCTTCCAGCAAGGCCAGGCGCGCGGCCGCGGGCATCGCGAAGGCGATCACCTCGCCATCGGGCAGGGTGATGGTGTTGAGAGTCAGGTCGACCGTCAGCGCCTGGCCGCTTTCGGCCGCGGCCATCACCCGCGCGTGCACGGCCGGCGGCAGGCTGATGGGCAGCAGGCCGTTGTTCAGGCAGTTGGCCTGGAAGATCTCGCCAAAGCCCGGCGCGATGAGGCAGCGCAGGCCCAGATCGGCCAGCGCCCAGGGCGCCTGCTCGCGGCTGGAGCCGCAGCCGAAGTTGGCGCCCGCCACCAGGATGGCAGCGCCGCGCCAGCGCGGGCGGTGCAGCACGAAGTCGGGGCGCTCGCGCCCCTGCGGGTCGAAGCGCTTTTCGTAGAAGGCATAGGGGCCAAGGCCGGCCTTCTGGGTCAGCACCAGGAAGCGTGCGGGGAAGATGATGTCGGTGTCGATGTCGGCATCGGGCATCGGTGCCGCGACCGACTTCAGGCGAGTGAAGGCTTGCATGGCTCAGGCCTGTGCGCTGTGGCGGGGATCGGCCAGGTGGCCGGCCACGGCGCTGGCCGCGGCCGAGGCCGGACTCACCAGGTGGGTGCGTGCGCCCATGCCCTGGCGGCCCTCGAAGTTGCGATTGCTGGTGCTGGCGCAGCGCTCGCCGGGCAGCAGGCGGTCGTCGTTCATCGCCACGCACAGCGAGCAACCCGCCGCGCGCCACTCGAAGCCGGCCGCGGTGAAGACCCGGTCCAGCCCTTCGGCCTCGGCCTGGCGGGCCACCAGGGCCGATCCCGGCACCACCAGGGCGCGCACATGCGCGGCCTTGTGCCGGCCGCGCAACTGGGCGGCAGCGGCACGCAGGTCTTCGATGCGGCTGTTGGTGCACGAGCCGATGAAGACATGGTCGATGGCCACCGCCTGCAGCGCCATGCCGGGTGTCAGGCCCATGTAGCCGAGCGCGCGGGCGATCTTGCGGGCGGCCGCGTCGTCGGCCGCGGCGGCTGGATCAGGCACGCGGCCGTCGATGGGCAGCACCTGGTCGGGGCTGGTGCCCCAGGTCACCTGCGGCGCCAGCGCGGCGGCATCGATCTCGAGCGTGCGGTCGAAATGGGCGGCCTCATCGCTGGCCAGGCTGCGCCAGTGGTCCAGGGCCCGTTCCCACAGCGCACCGCGAGGGGCCATTGGCCGCCCCTCCAGCCAGGCATAGGTGCGCTCATCGGGTGCGATCAGGCCGCTGCGCGCACCGGCCTCGATGCTCATGTTGCAGACCGTCATGCGCTCGGCCATCGACAAGCCTGCGATCGTGGCGCCGTCGAACTCGATGGTGTGCCCCACCGCGCCCGCGGCGCCCAGCCGGCCAATGATGGCCAGGATCAGGTCCTTGGCGGCCACGCCCGGCGGCAGTGCGCCGCTGACCCGCACACGCAGGTTGCGCGCGCGGCGCTGGCGCAGGGTCTGGGTGGCCAGCACGCACTCGATGTCGCTGGCGCCGATGCCGAAGGCCAGCGCCCCGAAGGCGCCGTGGGTGGAGGTGTGCGAATCGCCGCACACCAGGGTGATGCCCGGCAGCGTGAAGCCCTGCTCGGGCCCGATCACATGAACGATGCCATGGCGGTTGTCGCTCAATGGGATGTAGCGCAGGCCGTTGGCGGCGGTGTTGCGTTCCAGCAGCGCCACCTGGTCGCGCGCCAGCGGGTCGGCCATGGGCCGGTCGCGGTGCTGGGTGGGCACGGCATGGTCGGCCACCGCCAGCTGGGTGTGCCTGCGCCGCACCGGCAGGCCGCGTGCACGCAGGCCCTCGAAGCCCTGCGGGCTGCTGACCTCATGCAGCATCTGGCGGTCGATGTAGAGCAGCGCCGTGGTCTCGCCGTTCTCGTCGCGCTCTTCGCTGACCACATGCGAGGTCCAGAGCTTGTCGTAAAGGGTCTGGCTCAAGGCTGCCGCCCGGCTTCTCGTCAAGGCTTGCGTGCGGCGCGCGGGGCGGCCGGTGTCTGCTCCAGCGCATAGCGCTCCAGGCTCGACAGGCTCGGCCCTTCCACCTTCTCGGGCGCCACCAGGTACTTGGGATGACGCTCACGCACCCGTGCGATCACGTCCTTGGGGAAAAATTCCAGCGTCTGGCGCGCCGTCATGCTGCCGGCGTAGAGGATGTGTCCGGGCGCCTGGTCCATCAGCATCCATGGCAGCCAGGGTGTGATGCGGTTCCACACGCCCTGGTAGGGGATGTTGTCCAGGGTCGGGTCTTCCAGATCGCTGCGGCGGATCGAGTAGCGGAACATCTCCGACGTTCGCGTCATCTTGCCCGGCGATTCGCGCGGCCACTTCTCGGGCTGCATGGCGCTGGGGTAGAGCAGGTGGATGTCGGACTCGAGCCCCACCGTGTCCGCATCCAGCATGCGCCAGTTGCGGATGTACGGGCGGCGCGGGCGGGTCTCCTTGTTCAGGCCGCCGTAGCTGGGCGGCTGCGGATAGAAGTCCGAGATCACGTAGTTGTAGGGATCGTTGGCCACGTCCACCACCTTGACCCGCTCACCGGTGTACGGGTTGTCCCACTCGTCCATCAGCTGGCCGGTTTCCAGGCTGCGGTAGAAGACCACCTCGCGGCACAGGCGCTGGTAGCTGGCATCGGGCTGGCGCACCACGCGGATGGTGCTGAACACCTCGAAGCGCATCAGCGGCAGCACCTTCTCACCGTCGCGCACGCCGGTGACCACACCGGTCACCGAGCCATAGACGAACTTCTTCGGATCGGCAAAGGCTTCCAGCCGCGCCGAGACCTCGCGGTTCCAGATCGGGTCGTCAAAGGCCAGCGGGCGGGGGGCAGGCGCAGCGGCCTGGGCGCTGGCACCGCCGGTGGCGGCACCCGCCAGCGCGGCGGTGGCGGCCATGCGCAGCGCGGCGCGGCGGTCGTTCGGTGTGCGGTTCAAGGCGATCTCCAGGAATGGGAAGACTTGGGCAGTCCGGGTTTCAGATGACCGCGCAAACGGTCTTGGTCTCGAGGTAGTTGTCCACAGCGGCCTGGCCACTTTCACGGCCCCAGCCCGATTGCTTGACGCCGCCGATCGGCAGGCTGGCGTCGTACATCAGGTGGCTGTTGATCCACACCGTGCCGGTCTTGAGCTGTGCCGCGGCGCGGTGCGCGGTGGAGAGGTCGCGGGTCCAGATGCTGGCCGCCAGGCCGTAGATCGAGTCGTTGGCCAGTGCCAGCGCCTGCTCCAGAGAGTCCACCGGCATGGCCACCACCACCGGGCCGAAGATCTCTTCGCGCACGCAGGCCATCTCGGGGCGCACATCGACCAGCACCGTGGGCTCGATGAAGGTGCCGTTGGGTCCAAGCTGACGCCCGCCCACCAGCGCGCGGGCGCCATCGGCCAGGGCTGCCTGCACATGGCCGTTGATGCGGTCGGCCTGCTTGCGGCTGACCACCGGCCCGATCTGCGTGCCGGCGGCCAGGCCGTGGCCCAGCGTCATGCCGCGGGCAATGTTGGCGATGCCGTTGACAAGCTCATCGAACACCGCCCGGTGCACATACAGGCGCGAGCCGGCCACACAGACCTGGCCGGAGTTGAAGAAGATGGCATTGGCCGCGCCGGGAATGGCCAGATCCATGTCGGCATCGGGCATCACGATGACGGGCGACTTGCCGCCCAGTTCGAGTGTCACCTTCTTCAGGTTGCCACCGGCGGCGGCCAGCACCGCACGGCCCACCTGCGTGGAGCCGGTGAACGAGATCTTGTCGACATCGGCATGGGCGGACAGCGCAGCACCCACCACATGGCCGAGGCCGGTGACGATGTTCACCACGCCCGGCGGCAGGCCCGCCTGCAGCAGCAGCTCACCCAGGCGCAGCGCGGTCAACGAGGTGTCCTCGGCCGGCTTGAGCACCACGCAGCAGCCGGCGGCCAGCGCGGGCGCCAGCTTCATGGCGGTGAGCACCAGCGGCGAGTTCCAGGGCACGATGGCCGCCACCACGCCGACCGGCTGCTTCAGCGTGTAGGCGAAGACCTGCTTGCCGGGTGGCTGGTAGTTGATCGAGGTCGGAATGGTCTGACCGTCGATGCGCTGGGCCTGGCCGGCAAAGAAGCGGAACTGCTCGGCAGCCCCAGGGATCTCGGCGTAGCGGCCCACCCACAGCGGCTTGCCCTGGTCCAGCGTCTCCAGCTGCGACAGCTCGTCGATGTGCTGGTCGATCAGCTCGCCCACCCGCCACAGGATCTTCGCGCGCTGCGCGGGCGTCATGGCCGGCCAGGCACCGTGTTCGAAGGCCGCGCGCGCCGCCTGCACCGCACGGTCGACATCCACCGCGGCGGCACTGGGAAAGCGGCCCAGCACCGCGCCGGTGGCCGGATCAACGGTTTCCATCCAGTCGCCGGACGCGGCGCCCACCCACTGATCGCCCAGCAGCATCGGGTGGTCGCCACGGGCCAGAAAGGCCTGGGCCGCGGGCTGGCTGGCCTGCAGGGCGGGAATGTCGAGGGTCATGCCTGTGCCTTCCGTGTTCAGCCCTTGGGCGCGATGTGTTCGTGGTGGTGTTCGAGATACCAGCGCGCCACCTCCTCCCGGGTGGTGAACCAGACGCCGGGCAGCGACTTGGCATACGCCAGGAACTCGCGCAATGCGCTGATGCGGTAGGCGCGTCCGCTCACATGGGGGTGCAGGCCCACGTTCATCATGCGACCGGTGCGGGCGCCTTCTTCGTGCAGCACGCGCAACTCCTCGATCAGCACATCGCGGTACTCGGCCGTGGTGTGGCCACGCCGCGTCAGCAGCGTGAAGTCGTTGATCTCGTTGGAATACGGCGTCGACACGATGGGGCCGCTGGGCGTGCGCACCAGGTACGGCTGGTCGTCGTTCATCAGGTCGCAGTAGAACTTCAGGCCCTTCTCGGCCAGGATGTCGGCCGTGTGCAGGGTGCCGCGCAGCGACGACGACAGCCAGCCCTGCGCCTTGCGGCCGCAGGTCTGCTCGTACACGGCCAGCGTGCGCTCGATGACGGCCCGTTCGGCGGCCACATCGCCGGCAAAGTTGGTCAGCAGTTCGCCCTGCTCGTAGTTGTGGGCGATGACCTCGCAGCCGCGCTGGAGCGCCGCGTCCACCATCGCGCGGCGGCGCAGGCCGGTGACGGCGTTCATGGTCACGGCCGGCTTCACGCCCATCTCGTCAAACAGCTCGTACAGGCGCCAGACCCCCACGCGCTGGCCGTACTCGCGCCAGCTGTAGTTGGGAAAGTCGGGCACATTGCCCGGCAGCGTGTCGGGCAGGATGGCCGGGCCGCCGGCGTAGTAGGGCTGGTCGGTGTCCTTGATCAGGTCCCAGGTCTCAAGATTGATGGTCAGGAACAGCGCCACGCGCTTGTCGCCAGGCCAGCGCAGCGGCTGGCGTTCGGGCAGGGGGACGTAGTCGTAGTGCATACGGAATGTCTCCGGGCAATCAGGACTTGGTGCGGCAGTGCAGGCCGCCGCCGAGGCTGCGGTCAAGAAAGGCCATCGCGTCGGTCGCGCTCTGCACCGCCTTGTCGACGATCAGCAGGTGACCGGCGTCGCGGTAGACGATGCGCTCGGCGCTGCAGGCGTTTTTCATGGCGGCGACGAAGGCGTCTGCGGTTCTGGGGTCCAGGGCCTGGTTGGCCGCGCCCCACAGCACCAGTGCCGGCGCGCGCGCATGGGCCAGCACGCGCTGCGGGTTGCCACGCTCGTAGAGCACCCGGCCGGCCACCGACTCTTCGCCACGGCCGCGGATGTTGGCAAAGGCCAGTTTGCGTCGGACCATCAGCGGCGTCACCAGCGCGGGGTCGGCCAGCACGTGGCGCAGGTTTTTCTCGATGTCGGCAGCCGTGACGACGGCGGCGTGGAAGATGCCGGCCCGCCCTAGGGCTGATGCCGCCGTGGCCGGTGGTTTGCCGGTCTCGATGCCGGCCGAGTTGGCAAGGATCAGCGCGCTGATCCGGTCGCTGCGCGTCGCGGCATAACGGAAGGCCACCAGGCCACCGTAAGAAGTGCCCGCGATGGCAAAACGCTCGGCCCCCATCTCGTCCATGAAGCCGTCGACCAGCGCAAGCATGCGGTCGACCGAGTAGTTGCCGTTGCCGATGGGGCCGCTGAGGCCGAAGGACGGCAGGTCCAGGCGCAGCACCCGGTAACGCCTGGACAACACCGCCGCCCAGCCGTCCCAGTCGGCCTGGTCGCCCAGGGTGCCGTGCACCAGCAGCACGGCGGGGCCGTGGCCCTGGTCCTTGTAGTGCACCGCAACGCCATCGATGTCGATGAACCGGGACTGCGCGTCGGCGAATTCCTGAATGACAGCCTCGCGCGCCAGCACGCGGCTGCCGGTCTCGACAGGCTGGGCCGCCGCCTGGCCACTGGCCAGTGCCAGCAGCAGGGGCAGGCGCCAGCACATGCGCCGCCGCGGCCAGGACAAAAGGCTCATGTTCGAAAGTCGGTGGGACTGGGGGTTCTGGACGGGCACGGGCACTTTCGGGTCTCGGCTCACTGTAGGACCGACGGCCGGCAGGCGTGCTGCCGGGCGTGCGCGCTGGCCACCAGATGGATAGGGCCGGCAGACAGGGCGCGTGGAGTCAGCCCTTGTTGTCGATGTCGGCAAGCAGTTGCATCACGGCCGCCTCGGCCGATTCGCAAGCCGCCTCCAGGCCGGCATGCAACCGGCCACAGTGCTCGCCGGCGAAGTAAAGCGCGCCCACCGGCCGGGCCAGCCATGGCATGCAGCGGGCGATGCCGCCTGGCCTGAAACCGGCAACATGGCCGCGCGCGAACGGCTGGGTGGTCCAGTTGTGCACATGGGTCACGCGAACGGCGCCTAGCGTGGATGGCCGCAGCCGCGCCAGCTCGCGCAGGAAGTACTCGCCCACGGCGGATGCCGACAGCCGGTTCAGCCGGTCCGTGGCCGCGCCGTTGATGAAGGCCACCAGGTGGCCGTGGCCGCCGTCCCGGGACGACATCGGGAACACCCGCTCGATGGGCCCGTCCGACCACAACTCGGGCGACAGGCCGTCCTTTTCCCAGAACGGTGACTTCACCTCCAGAAACACCTGCACCAGCTGGCCGTAGGTGATGTCGGCCCAGGCCGCGCGCTGCGGCGGCGGCACCGCGATCCCGGCGACGCCGTCGATGCGCAGGCGTTTCATGACCGACAGCGGCAGGGTCGACAGGCAGGCCCGCGCACGGTGCACGCTGCCGTCCTCGCAGCTCACCACGGTGGCTGCCGGGCCGGCCTGGACACGGTGCACGCTGCGCCGCAGCTGCACCGGCCGTGCCAGCGACGCGGCCATGGCATCGGTCAGCGCGCTGGTGCCGTCGCGCACCTTGCTGGTGGCGCCGCTGCGGGCCTCCCAGCGGTAGAAGTGGTTCTTGCGCATCGCGTCGAGCGCATTCGCCTCGTCGAGGTCACGCGCGCTCACATTGACGTTGAGCAGCCGCAAGGCCTCGGACGAGGCGCCCTGCGCGGTGAAGAACTGGCGCAGGGACATCCGGTCGAGCGCGGCGAACTCGGGCTTGAGCCAGTCCGCCAGCTCGACCAGCGGCGACCGGCTGTTGATGTAGTGCCCATAAAGCTGCAGGGGCTGCAGCGCGCGCTCATGGGGCGCCAGGCGGTTGAGCGGCGAATCGGCCCAGGGCCGCGACACCGCCGGCTGGCCGTAGACGCTGACCGCCATACTGCCCAGGCCCATCTGCGAGGCGCCGCCGGGCGGCGGATTGACCAGGGCCACCCCCAGCTCGGCGGCATGGCTGCGCACCCGCCCGTAGCCGGGGCCGATCTGCGCCGCGCCCAGCTCGGGCCGGCCGGGCACATCGGTTGCCGTCCAGCAGCGGCCGCCCACGCGCTCACTGCCTTCCAGCACCGTCACCCTCAGGCCGGCGCCCTGCAGCATGCGTGCGGCATGCAGACCCGCCATGCCCGCCCCCAGCACCAGCACATCGGCCGCCGCCGGTTCTGCGCCAGCCCAGCCGGCATTTGCCACCAGGGCCGCAGCACCCAGCCCCAGCGCGCCGCGCCGAGTCACGCCTTGAACGATCATCCTGGCTCCTGTACGGGCTCGCCGCCCAACAGCGGCCAAGTAGGCCACGGCCGGCCGCCGGCGCGCACGCCGGGCTGCGCGCGTGTTCATCGGGTGAGTTTTGCGCCGCGTGATGGCCCGTGGCGGGCGCAGCACCCGCGCCGCGGACGCGGCCGCGGCCGGCCGCCTTGGGCGCGCTGGTGCCGGCAAAGTTCGCGGTATGAACTGTGCAGACGGGCCCGTTGGCCGAACGGCCCGGCAGTCCTAGCCTGCGGCCTACTCGACAGCCCGCGGCAACGTCCACCATGACCTCTCGTACTGAAACGTCCTCGCCCCTGCGCTGTGCCCCTGACGAGGAAGTCAACGAGTTCCGCCGCGACCATGCCTGGCGCGTGGTGCTGGCGGCCTGGGTGGGCGTGGCCATGGGCTTGACCGCGCTGCCCTTTTACACGCTGGGCATCTTTGCCAAGCCGCTGGCGCTGGAGTTCGGCTGGTCACGCGCGGTGATCCAGAGCGGCTTCAGCTTCTCGATGCTGGGCGTGATCTGCAGCGCCTGGGCGGCCGGCTGGGCGATCGACCGGTTTGGCGTGCGGCGGGTGGCGCTGTTCAGCCAGGTCGGCCTGGCGCTGGGCTTTGTCGGCCTGGCCGCGCAAACGGGTTCGTCGACCCTGTGGCAGGTCAGCTGGCTGCTGCTGGCCGTGCTGGGGGTTGGCACCACACCACTGACCTGGTCGCGCGGCATCGCCGCGTGGTTCGACCAGCGCCGCGGCCTGGCATTGGGCGTGGCGCTCAGCGGCACCGGCGTGACGGCCCTGGTGGCGCCGCCGCTGGTGAACCTGATCGTCAGCGCCCATGGCTGGCGTGCCGGCTACATGGCCGTGGCGCTGGCCATCGTGCTGGTGGCCGTGCCGGCAGTCTGGCTGATGTTCCGCGACAAGCCGCGTGCTGCGCCAACCGCCCAGGCGCAGGCGGGCGACGGCCTGCGCCTGGCCCAGGCGCTGCGCAGCCGGCACTTCTGGCTGCTGATCGTCGGCTTCTGGCTGATCTGCGCCGCGGTGTCGGGCCTGATCCCGAACCTGGTGCCGATGTTG
This sequence comes from Aquabacterium sp. OR-4, assembly GCF_025290835.2. Taxonomy (NCBI): domain Bacteria; kingdom Pseudomonadati; phylum Pseudomonadota; class Betaproteobacteria; order Burkholderiales; family Sphaerotilaceae; genus Pseudaquabacterium; species Pseudaquabacterium prasiolae. The sequence continues at coordinate 1,182,753 of NZ_JAOCQD020000002.1, forward strand.
ACCGACAGCGGCTTGACGATGACCCAGGCCGCCGGCTACGCCAGCCTGCTGGGCTTGAACGTGATGGCCGGCCGCCTGCTGGCGGGCTGGTTGCTGGATCGCTTCTGGGGCCCTGGCGTGGCGCTGGTGCTGCTGATGCCGCCCGCCGTGGCCTGCCTGCTGCTGGCGGTGCCGCAGTGGCCTGGCGCGGCCGTGATGATGATCGGCCTGGCGGCCGGCGCCGAATTCGACCTGATCGCCTACCTGTGCCTGCGCTACTTCGGCACGCGCAACTTCGGCCAGATCTACGCGTGGCAGTGGGTCAACTTCTCGGTGGCGGCCGGCGCCGGGCCGATCGCCTTCGCGATGATCTTCGACCACAGCGGCAGCTACCACCATGCGCTGCTGGCTGCCGCGGCGCTGCTGGTGCTGGGCCCCCTGCTGCTGCTGGGCCTGGGCCGCTACCCGAAGGCCTGGCCGGCCGGCTGAAACCTGTCCGGCATCGCCACTTCAACGGTCACCCATCAGGCCGGCCCTGGCCATCAGCACGCCCGCATGCGCGCCTGGCAGGTCTTGCACCGCAAGGTCGCCCGGGCTACCACGCCGTGGCCCCGGCATCGATGGCAAAGTCGGCGGCCGTCACCCAGCTGGCTTCGTCGGAAGCCAGGTACAGCGCGGCCCAGGCGATGTCTTCGGGCTGGCCCAGGCGCTTGACCATGAACTTGCCCAGCACCTGGGCTTCGAAGCCAGGGATGTTGGCCAGCGGCTCGCGGGTGGCGGCGCTCACCACCAGGGCCGGGCTGATGGTGTTGACGCGGATGCCGTGCGGCCCGCCTTCCATCGCCAGCTGGCGGCTCATGGCCAGCACCGCGCCCTTGCCGGCGCAGTGCGCCAGCGCTGGCGACAGCGGCAGCGCCATGCGTGCATTGGCACTGGCAAAGTTGAGCACCGCGCCGCCACCGCGCGCCTTCAGGTGCGGCCAGGCGGCCTGGCAGGCCAGGAACACGATGTCGACCTCGCCAGTGAGGGTGCGCCGCCACTGGCTTTGGTAGTCCATCTGCTCCAGCCATTCGAAGGCGCCGAAGGCTGCGGCGTTGACCACGATGTCGATGCCGCCAAAGCGCATCGCGGCCTGCTGCATCAGCGTGGCGGCGGCATCGGGCTGGGTCAGGTCCAGCGGGTGCAGGCTGTGCACCGCCAGGCCCTCGGCGGTGCAGGCGTCCACCGTGGCCTGCGCGGCCGCGGCGTTGATGTCGCAGCCCAGCACCTGGGCGCCCTGCATGGCAAACAGGCGCGCAATGCCCTGGCCGATGCCGGCGCCGATGCCGGTGACCACGGCCACCTTGCCGGCCAGGCGGTCACCGCGCGTGGCCGGGCGCGCCGGCTTGAAGATGCCTCGTGTCGTGTCAGTCATGTGCCCTCATCAGAACTTCCATCCAAGGTTGACGCCCACGGTGCGCGGGTCGGTGATCTGGGCGCGGCCGAAGGGCAGCACCTGCGTGGTCTGGGCCTTGTTCTCCAGGTTCTTGAGCCACAGGCCGGCTGACCAGCGCTCATGCATCGGCGCGTAGCTCAGGCGCAGATCGGTCTTGTGAAAGCGCGCCTGCTGGCCGTTGAGGTTGCCGCCGGGCATGCTGTGGTTGAGCGAGACGGTGTAGCCGTCCGAGAAGCGCGTGCTCCAGCCGGCGCGCAGCAGGCCCAGGCCGTCGCCCAGCTCCCAGGTCTGCTCGGCGCCCAGCGTCAGGCTCCAGCGCGGTGTGCCCACCACCCGTGCACCGTTCATGCCCTGCAGCGCGGCCAGCGCAAAGTGGCCGTAGTGCGCGTCGTTGTAGGTGAAGGCGGCGCGCAGCTCGGTGTCGGGCAGCGCACGCCAGCGCGACTCGACCTCGAAGCCGCGGATGCGCCCGGCGCCGGCGTTCACCACGTACTGCATGAACGAGGCGCTGGCGTCGCCCGGCACCGGCGAGGGCGCGGCCGCGTCCTGGTACATCACCTGGTAGTTCTTGTACTGGTAGGCGTAGAGCTCGCCGTTGATCTGCAGCCGGTTGTCGAGGAAGCGGCTCTTCAGGCCCAGCTCGATGGCATCGAGGTGCTCGGGCTCGTAGGCCTGCGGCGGCATCGCGATGCCGAAGCCCCCGGCCTTGTGGCCGCTGGCCCACTGCGCATAGGCCATGGCCTGGCGCGACAGGTCCCACTCCAGCCCCAGCTTGCCGGTGGTGGCGCTGTAGGTCTGGCTCACCTGCTGGATGCCGCTGTCATAGGCCGCACCGGTCCACACCGCGGTGCTGTGCACGCCGTAGTGGTAGGTCTTCTCGTCGCGCGTGTGGCGCAGCCCCGCCGTGCCGCGCAGGCCCGGCATCAGCGGTGCCGTGAGCTGGCCGAACAGCGCGCGTGACGCGGCCGGCACGCGGGTGTCGTAGCTCTCCCAGGTGGGCGGCGGAAACGACGGCGGCACACCGGTCTGCACATTGCTGGCCTCGAAGGCATAGGCCCCCAGCACCCATTGCCAGGGCGCCCGCGCGGGGGCCGCCAGGCGCAGCTCCAGGGTCTTCTGCGTCTCTTCCCAGATCGTCTCGGGCAGCGGCAGCGTGCTGCCGGGCGCGGCGATGCCGGCCACCAGATCGGTCTGCGTCATGCGGCGGCTCTTGACCAGCGCCGGCTGCACGCTGAGCAGGCCGAAGCCCAGGTTCACATCGGCCTGCAGCGTGGTGGTGGTGAAGCGGGTGCGCTGCACGTCGGCCGGGTGCAGATCGTCCACCTGCCAGGGGTTGGCGTGGTCGGTCTGCCAGTTGAAGAAGGGCGGGCCGCCCGCGAAGGCGCGCGGCACCGTGGTGGCGCCGGCGCCGCGGCTGTCGAAGCTGTCCACCGTGGCCAGCAGCGTGACGTCGTTGCTGGGCCGGTACTGCAGCTTGATGCGCCCGGCGCTCAGGTCGGACGCCCGGCCGCCATTGCTGAAGTAACCCTCGCGCTTTTCGCGCAGGGCCGCCACGCGCAGGGCCCACTGCTCGCCCAGCGGTACGTTCAGCGCGGCATCGGCATGGCGCAGCTGGTAGTTGCCCAGCTGCAGGTTCACGGCACCGCCCAGGCGCGGGCCGGGGTTGTGGGTGAGCACGTTGACGCTGCCGCCGGTGGAGTTGCGGCCGTACAGCGTGCCCTGCGGGCCGCGCAAGACCTCCACCCGGGCCACGTCGTACATGCTGGCGAACACGCGCTCGGCGCGGCCGCTGTACACGCCGTCGAGGTTCAGCGAGATGGCGGGGTCGACCCAGTTGCTGTCGCCCTGCGAGCCCACGCCGCGCACGAACACCTGGCCACCCTGCGGCGTGGCCATCACGCTGACGGCGGGCGTGTCGCTGAGCGCGGCCTCGAGCGTGGTCTGGCCCTTCTCGCGCATCTCGTCGCCGCTGACGGTGGCCAGCGAGATGGCCGTCTTCTGCACATGGGTGCTGCGGCGCTCGGCCGTCACCACCACCTCCTGCAGGGCCTTGGTGTCGGTGGTCCGGGGCTGGGCCTGGGCCAGCGCGGCGGGCGGGCACAGGCTCATCGCGGCCAGCGCCAGCGCCGTCCGGCGCGCACGCGGCGCGTCTTGCATGGTCTTCATGTCGGGGTCTCCTCGGTGGCCGGTTCAGGCCGGCTGATGGGCGCCGGCGGCATGGGCCGGCGCACCGTGTCACTGCTCGCAGTTGCAGTTGTTGAAGGTTTCGCCCCAGCTGTGGTACGGCCTGGGCAGGTGCGGGTACACGATGCCCGGGCGCTGCGGGCTGTAGGCCGGGTAGCTGTACCTGGGTTTGCTGAAGCCCGGCGGCAGCTCACCCGACATGCGCTCGCCGGCCTCCACCGCGACGCCGCCGGCCAGGCCCTTCCAGGCCAGGTCACCCAGCTTCTTGTTCACCTCGGCCACCATCTCGGCGGGCAGGCCGGGCACGAAGTCATAGGCCATCTGCAGGTGCCAGATCTTCCAGACGCCGTCTTCCTTGACGAAGTCGCCGCCGTACTTCTCCCAGAACATCACCGGCGTGAGCTTGACCTTGCCGTCCACCACCGTGGGCATGATGCCGATGCCCGGCGAGTACCAGGCGCCCTGGGCCGTCTGGCCATCGCCGGCCACCTCGATGAGCGGTGTGGTGCTGGTGTGCATCACCCATTCGGCGCCGGCGCCGAAGAAGGCCTCGCTGTCTTTCACGCCGGGGTCGATGGCCGCCAGCGCCTTGCGCGCGGCCTCGGCGTCCTTGCGGCTGCCCTGGCCGTAGGCCGCGCGGATGGTCTCGATGCCGTTCATCACCCAGCCGGGGCTGGCAAAGGCCGCGGTCTTGGCAAAGCGGCCCTGGCGCGAGACCCAGAAGCTGTCCACCTCCTCGAGGTTCAGGCCGGCGGCGTGCATGTACTCGTGGCGGCTCATCAGGTTCTGCACCGCCCAGGTGGCCGCGGCGCGCTCGCCATCGCTGATGGTGGGCCGGGCCGCTGAACCCGGTGCACCCGGTGCACCGTTTGCGCCGGGTGTGCCGGGTGCGCCACCCGGTGCGGCGCGCTGAGCCATCAGCGGCGCCATCTTCTTGTCGAAGGCCTTCATCTCGGCCAGCGTGAGCCGGCCGTCGCGGTTGGTGTCGATGCCATCGGGCGCGGGGGTCCTGGCCATCACCGCTTCGGTGACGCAGCCGCGCGCGTCCTTCAGCATCTCGTAGCTCGACATCGGCGCACCGGCGCGCTGCCATTCGTCGCGCGTGGCACAGCCGTCGCGGTTGCTGTCCACCGCGCGCAGAAAGGGGCGCACGTCCATGCCACGGCCGGCTTCTTGCGCGCTGGCGGGGCCGAGCGGGCCGGTGGCGATGGCGACGGCGATCAGCAGCGCCAGGCGCTGCGCGGAAAATGGTTGGGGCACTTCAGGGGTCTCCAGGCGGGGGCTGAACAGCGTTGCAGAAGACCTGCTGACGCGGCATGCGCCCAGCTTAGGCAGACCGCCGCAGCCCGCCAACGGGGCTCGCCATGAGCACTTTTTTGTGCCCTGCCCGGGCGTTGGCTCAGTGGCCCGGGGCGTCGGCCGCTTCGTCGGCGGCGTCGTCGCCTGAACCGCCGGCGGCCGCGTGGCCCGCCGCGTCCACCGCACCGGGATGGCGGCGGTCGTAGTCATCGCGCGCGGCACGCACCGCGGCGCTGGTCTGCTCGGCCCAGCGCACCAGCGCCGAGAAATGCGCATAGGCCTGTTCGCCCAGCGCGCTGAGCTGGTAGGTCATGCGCGGCGGCACGTCGGTGGTGGCCTGGCGCAGCACCAGGCCGTCGCGCTCGAGCGTGCGCAGCTTGAGCGTGAGCACGCGCTGCGAGATGTCCTGCTCGGCCGACACCAGGCCGATCAGCCGGCGCAGCTCGGTGTGGCGCAGCATGCCGCCGCTGAGCAGGTGCATCACCAGCGAGCTCCAGCGGTCGCCCAGCAGGGCCGGCACGGTGCGCACCGGGTCGTCGCGGCGCTTGCCGTAGCAGGCCATGTTGGCCAGCAGCCGGGCCAGGTTGTGCAGATGGCGCGCATGCGCCTGGGCAGGCCGGTCGGTGCCGATCACCGACTGCACGGCGGCCAGATCGGGCTGGGCCGGCACGGCGGCAAGCTGGCGTGGCTGTGAGGGCGGGGCCGTGGCGGCCATGGTGCGGGTAGGTGATGTCGGGGGGTGCAGGCGACAGCGATTGTCGGTGCCAGTCGCAGTGCCTGCATCGGGGCCGGGCCCAGGGTCTCACTGCGCCACATCCTGAACCTCCAGCGTGCCACCCTGGGCCAAGGTGTGGCGGCCCGGTGCCAGTGCGGCGCCCTGCAGCTTTGCACGGATGGTCACGCCACGCGGCGCATCCAGCTGGGCCAGCGTGGTGGGCGCAGCCAGCAGCACGCTGGAGTCGGCGGTGGCTGTCCAGCGGCTGGTCGCGTCCAGGCTCAGCGCCACCTCGTGCACGCGGCCGCGCAGCTGCGTGCCCTCGAGCGCCACGCGCAGGGGGCGTTCGCTGTCCAGATTGAGCAGGTTGCCGTTGAGCCTGGCATGGCGCAGCACGGCCCGGCTGCCGGGCGCTGTGGCCCCTTGCAGCCGGGTGCGGTGGCTGTCGTCATTGATCACCGCCAGCAGCAGATCGCCATTGCGCGCCTCCAGCCGCGTACCCTCGAGCACGATGTCGGCATTGGCGCTCTTGACCACGATGGCGGCGTTGGTCGACCGCAGCGTGCCGCCCGTGAGCCGCAGCGTGGCCAGCTCGTCGGGCCGGCCCATCACGTTGTGGATCATCACCGTGTTGCCGCCCGAGCGGCTGCGCACGCGTGTGAGCGCCAGGCTGGCCTGGCCGGCGATCACGCCGCCAAAGGTCGGCACATCCAGCGTCGAATCGTTGATGACCACCGCCGCGCCGTTGTCGGCATAGGTGCCGTAGCCGCTGCGGCGCACCAGCACCCGGCAGCGATCCACCTGCAGGTAGGCCCCCTGCGCGGCGTCGGTGGACAGCGCGCCCCAGCCGTCGGCCACGATGCGCGAGTCTTCGTAGAAGGCCTTGGCGCGGCCCAACACCAGCGTGGTGCGCGCCGTGCCGGTGATGCCCAGCGGTGTGGGCGGCTCCATCATGCCGGGGCCGATGCGGCGCACATAGCCGCTGGGCAGCGGCCCGCCCTCGGCCACCAGGGTGCTGCGCTGCACGCGCAGCGTGGCCTCGCCCATGGCCGTTGCGGCGGCGGCCACCACGCCGCGGGTGGTGATGCGCGCATCACGCAAGGTGAGCGTGCTGCCGTCCTTGACCAGCACGCCGGCGGCCACGCCGTCGAAATCGCTCTTGCCGCGGCCCAGCACCTCAACGCTCAGGCCATCGGCGCGCAGGTGCGAGCGGCCGGCCACGAGCAGGCCGCCCAGTTCGTCCTGGGTGGCGCGCAGCGTGCGGCCTGGTGGCAGTGCGGTGGCGTCGCTGAGCATCAGTGCGGCGCGCAGGTTCACCGGCTCGGAGGACGGCGGCGGCATGCCGGGGGGCATGCCGGGCGGGGCACCGATGGGTGCGCCCGGTGGCGTGCCCAGTGGTGCGCTCAGTGGTGCGCTCAGAGGTGCGCTCAGAGGTGCGCCCGGTGGCGAACCCGTTGTGGCGCCCGGCGCCGCCGGCTGGGCGGGTGATTGGCCCAGCGCCGGCGCGGTGAGCAGGCTCAGGCCGGCCAGCAGGCCCAGCAGGGCCGCGCTGGCACGGCCGATGGGGGACAACGTGAAACGAGTCATGGGATTGGCCAATGCAAGCGGGGGTTCAGGGGCGCGACGGCAGCTCGATGGTGGCGCCGCCTTCTTGCCAGATGTCGCCATCCAGGGTTTCGATCCACCACACCAGATCCACCTCGAAGCGGCCGTCGCGCACCGCCTTGGCCACCACCTGCGACTTCACCAGCGCCACGTCCTGCGTCAGGCCATGGGCGCTGACGTAGCGGCCCGTCAGCTCGGGCACGCGGTGCAAGAAGCGCTCGGCGCGCGGGTTGGTGGGCACCGGCTTGCCCAGCGCCGCGTGGCCGCGCGGGTCCATGATCGACCAGCGGATGTTGCGCAGCCAGCCGGCATCGCCCATCCAGTTGCCGAGGTGGCGCAGGGCCAGGTCGCGGCCCATGTAGTTGACCAGCGGGCTGCGCTTCTCGCCGTCCTGGTGGATGTCGGTGGTGGTGATGGCACCGGCCTCGGGCGGCGGGCCGCCCGCGTAGCCGGCGGGCTGTGGCGGCGTGGCCGGCACGTAGCCGCTGCGCTCGCGCGTGCGCCAGATGCCGTCCTTCTGCCCGCGCACCAGGCTGGCGGCGCGCACAGGGTCGAGCAGCTCCTGCTTCAGCGTGCGGCTGCCGCCCGAACCCTGGCCCCAGGGTGGCACCGGCGACACCGAGGCCAGGATGGGCCCGTCCAGCGTCTCGCGCGGGCGCTCACCCAGCACCACGTCCTGCCAGTAGCGCGGCAGCTCAGCGCGGCGCTCTTCGCGCTGCCAGATGCCGCGGATGCGCACCCAATCGGCGTCGGTGTACACGCGGGTCGGGCGGCTCAGCCAGTCGGGCGCCTCCCACATGTCGAAGAAGCCGGGGTTCTTCGGAGCATCGGCCGGGTTGCGGTAGAGCTTGATGCTCTCGGTGACCCGGAACACCACCTCGTTGACCTTCTCGCCGCGCTGGTTGTAGATGCTGCCGTGGGTGTTGATGGCCAGCGTGCGGTACACCGAGCCTTCGGGCGGGGTCAGGTCGATCAGCTCGCGCGCATCGGCCACCAGGTACAGCGTGTCGCCCGGAATGATCGGCTTCAGCGCCGTGAGGCTGTGGTTCAGGTCGCTGACCAGCAGCGTGTCGCGCGCGCCGGGGGGGTACGGCACCATGAATGTGTCGTCGTGCGCGGCAAAGCTGGGCATGGCCAGGATGTCGGGCCAGCCGGCGCGCTGCGCATGGGCGCGGTCGTGGCGCAGCGGATTCTCGGGGTCGCTGCGGGTATTGAAGTAGCGCACCCAGTCGTCGGTGGCGCGGATCACCGGGCCCAGGCCGGGCGTGGCTTTCGGCAGCTCACCGCGCACCAGGCGCTGCACGTCGATCGGGCCGCGCGCCTGCAAGGCGGCGTTGTCGGCCAGGTATTGGCGCACCAAGGCCTGCTCACGCGGGGTGTAGATGCCGGGGTACAGCCGCAGGAAGCGCGCCTCCAGCACCGCGGCGGCACTGGCCGGGGCGGCCGGCGCGGTCGCGGCCGTGAGGGCTGTGGCCTGTGACCAGACCGCCCCCGGCCAGGCCAGCAGCGCGCCGGCGGCGATGGCGCCAACGGCCAGCACACGGTGATGCAGCGCCTTCACAGGGCCTCCGGCTGCAGCAGGATCTGACCGGCGATGCGGCCCGGCTGGATGGGCCGCACCTGGCCATCCACGCGCAGCACCAGGCGCTGGCCGGCGGGCGCGCGCAACTCGGCATCGGCGGCGAGCTCCAGCGCCGTGAGGTGCGAGGGGCCGGTCACCGTCCAGCGCGAGGCCTTGAGCGAGACGATCACACCGTTGTTGATGGCCGGGGCCGGCGTGTTGCGCACACGGGCCAGCTCATCCACCTGGGCCGGACCGATGCTGTCCACAAAATGCCGCGCGCGGCTGGCCGTGACCACACCTTCGAGCTGGCTGTTGTCGAGCGTGAGCACCAGGTTGGCGCCGCTGGGTGTGGGCGGCTTGGCGTCGGGCCCGGGCGGGCCGCCCGGCCCCATCTCGCTGCCCAGCAGGCGCAGACCGATGGCGTTGAAGAAGTCGCCCTTCAGCTGGCTGTGCGTGAAGCGGGCCTGCATGTCGGTGGCGTGCACGGCGGCCAGATCGAAGCCCGGCACCTTGGCCGGTGCCTTGGCGGGCTCGCGGTAGACGCCGGTGTTGGCCATCAGGCCATCCACCATCACCGGACCGGGGTCGTCGTTGTCGATGGCCTGGAACAGCACGCCGTTGCGGGCATTGAGCTGCACGCCGCCGCGGCCGTCGACCTCGATGCGCGACGTGGCGCCCTTGTTCAGGAACACCGCCTCGCCGGTGTTGAACTGCGTGCCGTCGCGCACGCTCACCACCGCGTCGCCCCACATCATCACGCCGAAACGCTGCGAGTTCACCACCGTCTCGGCGGGCTTCAGCGCCGCCAGTTCGGCCGGGCTGAGGCCCAGCTTCAGCTCGCCGTTCAGCCGCGCCAGGGTGTCGGGCCGGCTGGCGGCAAACTCCACCGTGCCGCCGGTGACGATGGCGCCATGCGTGGGCACATGGAACACCGTGCCATAGAAGCGGTTGCTTGAATTGCCGATGGCATACGAGCCGTAGCCGCGCGCACCGGTCAGCAGCACCTGGCTGTTGATGGTGGTGAGCCGCGCGTTCTGGCTGGCATCGATGGACAGCACGCCCCAGCCGTCGGCCGACAGCGTGCTGTTGACATAGCTGCAGGTGGTGTCGTCGCCCAGCACATTGGTGCTGCGCACATTGCCGGTGATGCCCAGCATCCACGGCGCATCCTTCATCTCGCCGGGCGAGACGTTGCTCACGTAGTCGGCCGGCAGCTGGCCGGTGAGCGAGGTGACGCGGCTGTTCTTCACCACCAGGGTGCTGCCGCCATCACACACCACGGCCGTGCGCACGGCGCCGTGGGTGCGCAGGTCGGCGCCATCGATCACCAGGCGGGTGGTCTTGCCGTGCGACATCACGCCGGCGCCATAGCCGGCGAAATCATTGCCGCCGTTGCCGCTGAAGTCGAGCGTCAGGCCGCGGGCAGTGACATCACCACCGGCGACCAGCAGGCCGTTGAAGTTCTCGCCCGCCGAACGCAGTTGCGCACCGCTGAGTACGCCGTTCTCCAGCTTCCAGGCCGGGCCGGCCGCCGAAGGCACCGACTTGCCCTGCACGACGCCGCCGGCATCGATGTACAGCGCCTGGCGGAACGGGTGCACATGCAGATCAGAGAAGCGCACCGGGTGCGCCTCGGTCACGCGCAGCTGAACCGCGCCACGGTAGCGCCCGGGGCGCAGCGTGGTCTCCACGCCGTCCACGGTCATGCTCAGGCTGCGTCCCGGGGGCGCCACCACGGCGCCACCGGCGGCAATGCCGAGGCTTTGCAAGGCGGTGTCGCGCTCGACCACCCATTGCTCACCGGCGCCGATGCGCGGGTTCAGCCGGGCAGCGGCAAGCACCTCGGGCGGCACCGGTGGCGCCATCTGGGCCCAGGCAGCAGGCAGCCCGCCGGCCTGCAGCACGGTGGCCATGGCTGCCGCACGCAGCAGCCCCTTGTGGAGAAGACGGTTCATGGTGTTTGGGTTCAGAACTTGTTGGTCAACACCAGGCCGTAGGTGCGCGGCGCGCCCACGGTGCTGTAGCCGAAGAATTCGCCGGTCTTGGGCACGTAGTTGCCGGCGTTCTTGACGTAGAGGTTCACGCCCCAGCGGTCGCTGTCGGGGCGGTACTGCAGCGACAGGTCCAGCTGGCTGTAGGCCGGCTGCAGCGTTGCCGCGCTCTCGCTGATCGACACGTACTGCTGGCTGGTGTGGCGCAGATCGGCTCGCAGCGTCACGGTGCCGCCGCGCAGCTCGATCGGGTGCTCGACCCCCGCCTTGAGCGTGAGGCGCGGTGCATGCGGCAGCGGCGCACCGGCCATGCTGAACTCGCTGGCGCTGGCAAAGTCGTGCAGGCGCAACTCGCCCAGCTTGGCGTCCAGCCAGGCCAGGCTGCCGCGCAGCCAGGTGCCGGTGGGCAGCAGGGCCTGGGTTTCCAGCTCCAGGCCGCGGATGGTCTGGCGCGGCACGTTCAGCACGTTCGACAGGAAGAAGTCGGCCGGCGTGGCCGGCGCCGGGTTCAGGTAGTTGTCGATGGCCTGGTAGTTGCGATAGTTCATCTGGTAGAGCGCAGCGTTGAACTGCAGCGTGTTGGCCAGCCAACGGCTCTTCAGGCCCAGCTCCATGCTGCGCAGGTGCTCGGCCTCGAAGCGCGGGCTGGTGGCATTGAAGGTGTTGAAGCCTCCCGGCCGGTAGGCCGTGGACAGCGTGGCATAGGCCATGGCCTGCGGCAGCCAGTCGTATTCGAGCGACAGCTTGCCGTCGTTGCTGCGCCAGGTCTCGCCGCCGGGGCGGAACACATTGGTCTTTCTGTCGCTGGTGTGGCGCAGCCCGGCCACCAGGCGCAGGCCCTGGCCCAGCGGCACGGTGGTCTGGCCGAACACGGCGTTCGAGCGCGTGGTGTCGATGCTCTCGGGCGTGCTGCCGCAGCCCAGGAAGCAGCTCTGCACATTGCGCATGTCGTAGCGGTAGACACCCATCACCCACTGCAGCGGCGAACCGGCCTGCGAGGCCAGGCGCACCTCCAGGCTCTTCTGGCGCGCCGGGTTGGGGTCGTAGCTCCAGGTCTCGGCACCGCGGTGCGAGGCATCCCACTTGCGGTACACGTCGCCGCTGGCGTTCTGCCAGGCCGGCAGCAGCGTGAGCGTGCCGATGCCCACATCGGCATCGATCTGCGCCCACAGCTTGGTGGCGTCGTAGCTCTGGGTGCCCACCTTCTCGGCGTTGTCGAAGGCGCCCGCGCTGTCGGTGTGCCTCTCGGCGGTGAGGCGGGTGGCGGCGTTGTCCCAGTTGGCATCGGGGATCAGGCCCACGCCCTTGCCACCCAGGTGGATGCGCTCCACGCCGGCCAGCACGCGCAGGCCCTGGCTGGGCTGGAACAGGGCCTTCAGCCGCACGCCACTGGCCTGGGCATCGTTGAAGCCATCGCTGAGAAAGCCGTCGCGGCTGATGGCGGCGGCCGAGGCGCGCAGCGCGATCATCTCGTTGACCGGAACGGTGAATCCCACCTCGCCGCGCACCAGCTTGTGACTGCCCATCTCCAGCGAGGCCTGGCCATCGCGCCGCCCGAGCACCGGGTCGCGGGTGATGAAGTTCACCGCGCCCGAGGCGGCGTTGCGGCCGTACAGCGTGCCCTGCGGGCCACGCAGCACCTCCACCCGGTCGAGGTCGAAGAAGCCCAGCGTGGTGGTCTCGGCGCGAAAGCTGTAGATGCCGTCGTAGTTGGTGGACACGGCCGACTCGCCCATGCCCGGTGGCATGTCGGAGCCCACGCCGCGCATGGCCACGATGTTGCCGCGGGCGGCGCCCTGCACCTCCACGCTGGCCGCGTTTTTCAGCAGCTCGGCGCCGCTCGAGAGGCCCTGCTGCGCAATCTCGGCGCCGGTGACCACCTGCATCGCGATCGAGGTCTTCTGCGCATTGGCGGCGCGGCGCTCGGCGGTGACGATCACGCTCTGCAGCTGGCCGCGCTGGGTGGCGCCCTGCATGGGCTCGGGTGGGTCGGCGCGATCGCCAGGCGGCGGCGGTGGCGGTGGGGACACAGGCGTCTGGCCCTGCGCCGCGCTGCCGAACACGCCCAGCGCGGTGAGCACGGCCAGGCACAGGGGGGTGGGTCGAAGGCGCAGGGTCATCGGAGTCTCCGGTTCGTTCTGGGTGGTTGGCTCGGGCATGGCGCGGCCCTGCCAGGTCTGGGCCCGGCTGGGGCAGCGGTGGATCGGGGAGCGGGCGGCGCGGCAGGCCAGACCCGCGGGGATCAGCTCGGCGAGGCCCTGGGGCCGCCCGCCGTGATCGGCATCGTCATGGCGCCATGATGGTCAGGGCCGGCCGCCGCGTCCTCAGGGTTGCACCCGGCGTTTGCGTTAAAGCCGGTAAAGGCATGCGCCGGTGGCACCGGCAGCTGCAGGCAAAGAGCCAGGCCGCCCCCATCACGCGGCTGGGCCTGGATGCGGCCGCCATGCGCCTGCAAGGCCCGCTGCGCAATGGCCAGGCCCAGGCCGAAACCGGGTGCCGCCGGGGCCCCGGCGGCTGGGGCCGCCACGCCACGCACAAAGGGTTCGAACACACGCTGGCAATCCTCGGCCGACAGGCCGGGCCCGCGGTCGCGCACCCACAGCGTCCACCAGGCATCGCCCGCCTGCCAGTGCACGGCCAGCTCGACCTCGCCGCCGGGCGGCGAAAACTTCAGCGCATTGCGCAGCACGTTGTCGAAGGCCCGCTGCAGCAGCTCGCCCTGGGCGGCCAGCAGCGGGCCCTCGGCGGGTGCGGCCAGCGTGAGCCTGCGGCCCTGGCCTTGCTGCTGGGCCTCGAAGCGGGCATCGTCCAGCACCGAGTGCAACAGGGCCTGCACGTCCAGGCCCTCGGGCTCGGCCCCGAGCGGCACCCCGGCCACACCCGACTCCAGCCGCGCCAGGGTGAGCACCTCGTCAACCAGCGCATCCAGCCGCTCCACCTCGTGGTCGATGCGCTGCAGCGTCAGGGCCGGTATGGCAGCGGCGGGGTTGCGGCGCAGCAGGCCGGTGGCCATCTGCAGGCGCGCCAGCGGCGAGCGCAGCTCGTGCGACACATCGTGCAGCAGGCGCGACTGCGCGCCCAGCAGCGTCTGCAGCTGCTGCGCCATGCGGTCGTAGTCGCGCGCCAGCTCGGCAAACTCGTCACGCTGGCGGCCCAGCTGCGGCGCCAGGCGCTGCGCCAGCTGCCCCGCCGCGGCGGCGCCGAAGGCCTGGCGCAGCAGCCGGATCGGACGCGACAGCGACCAGGCCAGCACGCCGCTGAAACCCAGCGCGATGAACCCGCCCACCAGCACCGGCATGCCAGCCGATTGCGCCACCGTGGGCGGCATCGGCGGCAATTGCACCAGTGCCGGGAACAGGCGCGCAAAAAGATGAATGCCCACGCCGGTGAACAGCGAGCTGCACCAGCAGGCCGCAAACACCTTCCAGAACAGCCCGCCTGGCGCGCGCGACCAGAACGAACGCACCGCGCCGGCGGCCATGGCCGCTCAGTGCAGCTCGCGCAGCAGCTGGTAGCCCATGCCGCGGATCGCGCGGATGCGCGGCTGGCCATCGGGCTGGGCCCCCAGCTTCTGCCGCACCGCGCACAGGTGCACGTCGATGCTGCGGTCAAAGCGGCCGGCGGGGCGGCCGAGCGCGCGGCGCGAGAGCTGATCCTTGCTGACGATGTGGCCGGCCTCGCTGGCCAGCACCTCCAGCAGGTTGAACTCGGTGGGCGTGAGCAGCAGCTCACGCTGCGCCCATTGCGCGCGGCGCTGCTCGGGCCACATCACCAGGGCGCCGGCGCGCAGCACCTGTTGCGGCTGCAGTTCGGGCGCATCGGGCCGGGTGCGGCGCAGGATGGAGCGCACCCGCGCGGTCAGCTCGCGTGGCGTGCAGGGCTTGGGCACGTAGTCGTCGGCACCCAGCTCCAGGCCGCTGATGCGGTCGGCATCGTCGCCGCGGGCGGTGAGCATCAGCACCGGGATGCGGCTGCGCGCGCGGATGCGGCGCAGCACCTCCTGGCCATGCAGGCGCGGCAGCATGGCATCGAGAACCACCAGCGCGTAGCCGCCATTGAGCGCGCCGCGCACGCCCTCGGGGCCGTCGTGCACGGCATCCACCGCAAAGCCTTCCTGCGACAGGTACTCGCCCATCATCGCGGTGAGGTCGGGGTCGTCGTCGATCAACAGCAGGCGTTGCATCGCAGCTGCTCCCGTCAGGCGGTGCACAGGCTGTGGCGGCGGGTCAGCGCCCCTTGCGCAGCACCGCCACCGCCACCGCCACCAGGCCCAGGCCCAGCAGCACCTGCCCCTCCAGCCCCACGGCCAGCGCGCGGCTGCCGCCCAGCTGCTTTTCAAGGCCGACGATCAGGATCGGGTTGACGAACATGCCAAAGAACAGGCACGACTGGAAGGCCCCGGTGCCCATGCCGCGGCGCGAGACCGGCAGCACGCGCATCGTCCAGGTCACCATGGTGGGCAGCAGCACGCCGGCGCCCAGGCCGTTGACGAAGCCGGCGGTGGTGAGCGCGGCGTAGTCGCCAGCGCCCTTCATCAGCCAGAAGCCGCAGCCTGCCACCAGGCAGCCCAGCGCCAGCTGCCAGCTCACCGCCAGGCGCTGCGCCAGCACCCAGCCGAACAGCAGGGTGCCGCTGATCACGCCCAGGCTGTTGATGCCGTAGGCCATGCCGATCTGGGCCGGGCTCTGCACGCCGATGGCGCCATGCAGGTAGCCGAAGTGCACCGGCACCGTGAGGAACATGATGCCCAGCAGCACGGCCAGTGCGCAGATGAAGCCCAGCACCCGCGGGCGGAAGGACTGCGTGTCCTCGCGCAGCTGCTCGGCGCTCATGGTGGCGCGGGTCTGCGGCTCCCACAGGTACACCATCATCAGCGGCGCCAGCAGCAGGCTGATCGCAAACACCGCATAGGGCGCACGCCAGCCCTGCTCGGCAATCATGCCGCCCACGGTGTTCATCAGAAACGCCGAGGTGGCCGACACCGTGGTCTGCAACGACATGAAGCGCTCGCGCCGCGCACCCTCGTAGTAGTCGCCGATCATCGCGGTGCTCACGGTCATCAGCACCGCCTCCATCACGCCCAGCGCAAAGCGGCTGGCGATGATGGCGCTGAGCGAATCGAGGTACATCGGCGCCGTGCCCACCACCGCGTAGAAGGCGGTGGCCCCCACCAGCAGGCGCTTGCGCCCCAGGCGGTCGGCCAGCTCGCCGACGAACACGCTCAGGCCGGCCATCATCAGCATCGGCGCGGTCATGGTCAGCGGCACCAGGTAGTCGGCGCCCGGCACATCCTTGAAATGCGCCTGCATGGCCGGCAGGCTGGGGCCCAGGATGGCCGTGACCAGCACCGTGAGGCTGGCCGTGACGAGCAGGATGAAGGCCTGGATCAGCCGCGGCTCGCGCGGCAGCGCTGCCGCGTGGCCGGCCGGGGCGCCCACGCTGGCCGATCGGGGCAGCGGGCTGCTGGTGGTACTGCGCATCGGAAGTCTCCTGACGGGATGTTGTGGGTGTTGTGCGGGCAGTGTCGCGGACAGGCCGGCGCGGGCTCAGTCACCCGCGTTGCGGACTTTCCCGGCCATCGCGGCCTCGCCGTCCGTGGCCGGGCCGGGCGATACCGCGCGGTAGAACGCCGGCTGCGGCGGCTCGGCCAGATGGGCCTGCAGCAGTTCGTGCCAGCGGGCGTGGCTGGGCGACTGGCCGAAGCCGAGCGTGCGGTCGTCCACCGCGCGCCACTCGATCAGCAGCAGGTACAGCGGTTCGCGGCCGACCGCGCGGCGCAGCTCGTGCGACAGGTAGCCGGCCTGGCCGGGCAGCAGGCGCTGGGCCTTCTCGAAGGCCTGCTCGAATGCCGCCTCGTGGCCGGGCCGGACGGTGAGCGTGGCCACTTCGAGCATCATCGCCAGCAGGGCCGGGGCCGCGCTCAGCCGCGCGGCCAGTGCGCCAGCGGCAGGCCGGCCACGGGTGAGCGAAAGCTCGGCAGCGTGCTGCCGGCCAGGCTGCCCAGGTACACGGTGCGCAGGTCGGGCCCGCCAAAGGCAATGCTGGCCATCATCGGCGCCAGCGTGCCGCGGCAGGCGGCCATCAGCTCGGGCGTGGTGGTGCCGGCCTGGTAGTGGCGCTCGTACTCGGCCAGGGCCTGCGGCCGGCCGTCATCGAGCAGCGTGAGCACCTGGCCGTCGGGCGTCAGCGCGATCAGCCGCTCGGTGAGCACCAGCGTGATCCACAGGTTGCCAGCCACGTCGAGCGCAAAGCCGTCCGGAAAGCCGCCCAGATCGGCCGGGCCGTAAACCTGCCGGTCGCTCAGCGCGCCATCGGGCATCACCCGCAGGCGCGAGATGCGGCGGGCGTTCGTCTCGGCCACGTACAGCCACTCTTCATTGGCATCGAGCCGGGCCTCGTTGGTGCCCACGAAGCCATCGGCCACGATGCGGATGCCGCGCTCGTCGATCAGGCCCACGTAGCCATCGGCGGTCTTGTCGTTGATCGAGCGGGTCCACGGCACCTGGCGGGTGGTGACGGTGAACCAGATGCGGCCGCGGCTGTCGGTGAGCACGAAGTTGGTCTTGCCCAGCGGCCGGCCATCGAGCTGGTTGAACAGCGTGCGCGAGCGGCCGTCGCGGGTCATCAGCTCGATGGCATCGGTGCCGAAGTTGGCGATCAGGATGTCGCCCTCGGCGCTGAAGGCGATGCCATTGGGCAGGCTGCCGCCCAGGATCAGCGATTGCGCGTCAAGCGGGCGGTCGGGCCCGGCGGCCTGCTGGCGGATGAGCTGCTGCGCGCCATCGGGGGCGATGCGCATCACGCCGCGGGCGTCGGCCGTCCACAGCGTGCCATCGGGCTCGGCCAGGATGCATTCGGGCCGCTGCAGGCCGCTGCCGTGGTGGACGATCTGCGCGCGGTCCACCTGCCAGCCCAGCAGCGGATTGAGGTTGAGGCTCATGTCGGAACGGGAAGGAAAGTGCGGCCATGCTAGGCAGCGCCCCCCGGGCTGGGAAATCGAATCTGGCGATGCGCGGCATCGCCAATGCCCATATGCGGGGCAACCCGAACCCGCCGCGGATCACGCGCCCTGATCCCGCCCTGATCCCGCCCGGTTCCCGCTGCGCGGCCCGCGCCGTGCCGCGCTACCAGGCGCCGCTGTCGTCAAGCCGGTGCGGCTCGAACCGGGCGATCAGAAAGTCGACCAGCGCGCGGGTCTTGGCCGACAGGTGGCTGCGCGAGGGGAACACCGCATACACCTGCGCCGCGGGCAGGCTCCAGTCGGCCAGCACCCGGCGCAGCCGGCCGGTGCGCAGCATGGGGGCGGCCTCCCAGGCCGAGCGCATCAGGATGCCGTGGCCATCGAGCGCCCAGCCGAGCACGCACTCGCCGTCGTTTGACGCCAGCGGGCCGCGCACCTTGACGGTCTCGGTCTTGCCGCCCTGGCGCAGATGCCAGCTGCCGAAGGTTTCGTCGCTCTCGCGGATGAACAGGCAGGCATGGCGGCCCAGGTCGCGCGGCGCGGCCGGCACGCCGGCGCGCTTCAGGTAGGCCGGTGCCGCGCACAGCAGGCGCTGGTTGTGCGCCAGCAAGCGGGCCGTGAGCCGCGCATCGGGCAGCTCGCCAAAGCGGATCTGCAGGTCGAAGCCCTGCTCCACCAGATTGACCGGCCGGTCGGTGAGCTGCAGCTGCACCTCCACATCGGGGTAGCCGCGGGCAAAGGCCGACAGCGCCGGCGCGATGTGCCGGCGGCCAAAGCCCAGCGTCGCGCACACACGCACCAGCCCGCGCGGCAGGGCCCGGCTGCCGCTCACCGAGCGCTCCAGCGCGTCCAGCTCCTCCAGCACCCGCGCGCCGTCGGTCAGGTAGGTCTCGCCCTCGGGCGTCAGGCTGATGCGGCGGGTGGTGCGCTGCAACAGCCGCACGCCCAGCCGGCGCTCGATGGCGGCCAGCCGCTTGCTCACGGCCGGAGGCGTCACGCCCAACTGCTGGGCGGTGGCGGCCAGGCTGCCCTGCTTGAGCAGCAGTGAAAAAAAGGCCAGATCGGAGAAGCCGTCCATTGATAACTTTGAAGACCGAAAGAACTGCCGGGCCGGACATTATGAAACTCTGACTCACGCATAGCATGCGACCTCGACCCCAGCGCCCGAGACCCCCATGCAGCATCCACCCCCGGTTCATTGGCCTGCGCCCGGCGTGACGGCCGACCCTGACCCGCTGTTCGCGGGCTTCGCGTCGCGCCAGGTCGAGGTGGCGCCGGGAGTGGCCATCCACCTGCGCACCGGCGGCCAGGGCGCGCCGCTGCTGCTGCTGCACGGGCACCCGCAAACCCACGCCATCTGGCACAGGCTGGCGCCGGCGCTGGCCCAGCGCTTCACGCTGGTGCTGGCCGATCTGCGCGGCTATGGCGACTCGTCCAAACCCGCCGGCGATGCCGAACACGCCGCCTACAGCAAGCGCGTGATGGCGCGCGACATGCTGACCGTGATGCAGGCGCTGGGCCACGCGCGCTTCAGCGTGCTGGCGCACGACCGTGGCGCGCGCGTGGCGCACCGGCTGGCGATGGACTGGCCGCAGGCCGTGCAGCGCCTGGTGCTGCTGGACATCGCGCCCACGCTGGCCATGTACGAGCAGACCGGCGAGGCCTTCGCCCGCGCCTACTGGCACTGGTTCTTCCTGATCCAGCCGTCGCCGCTGCCCGAACGCCTGATCGAGGCCGACCCGGCCGCCTATGTGCGCGATGTGATGGGCCGCCGCAGCGCCGGGCTGGCGCCGTTCGACCCGCGCGCGCTGGCCGAATACCAGCGGGCGCTGGCGCTGCCCGGCGCCGCGCACGGCCTGTGCGAGGACTACCGCGCCTCGGCCGGCATCGACCTGGTGCACGACCGGGACGACCGCGACCGCGGCCTGCGGCTCGAGCCGCCGCTGCTGGTGCTGTGGGGCCGCGACGGCGTGGTGCACCGCTGCTTCCAGCCGCTGGACGAGTGGCGCCGCGTGGCCCGCGATGTGCGCGGCGGCCCGCTCGACTGCGGCCACTACATCGCCGAAGAAGCCCCGCAGGCCCTGCTGGCCGAGGCCCTGCCCTTTCTGACCGAAGCCTGAACCGGATGCCCGGACAACCCCGATGACCGCCCGAACCCTCTACCGCAAGCTGGTCGACGCGCACACCGTCGCCTGGCTCGATGACCAGAACCTGCTGTTGTTCTGCGACCTGCACCTGATGAACGAGTACACCAGCCCGCAGGCCTTTGCCGGCCTGTACGAGCAGCAGCGCGGCGTGCCCATGCCGGGCCAGAACGTGGCCGTGGTGAGCCACATCATCCCCACCCACCCCACGCCGGTGCGCGTGATCGCCGACCCCGCCTCGGCGCTGCAGGCCAGCAACCTGAAGAAGAACTGCGAGCACTTCGGCATCCCGCTGTTCGACACCCAGGACGCACTGCAGGGCATCGAGCATGTGGTGGCGCCCGAGCACGGCATGATCCGGCCGGGCATGGTGGTGATCTGCGGCGACAGCCACACCACCACCTATGGCGCACTGGGCGCCCTGGGCTTCGGCATCGGCACCACCGAGGTCGAGCATGTGCTGGCCACCCAGACCCTGGCCTACCGCCCGGCGCAGGACATGCGCATCCGCGTCGACGGCGAACTGCCGCCGGGCACCACGTCCAAGGACCTGGTGCTGGCCATCATCGGCCGCATCGGTGCCCAGGGCGCGCGCGGCTTCGTGGTCGAGTTCTGCGGCACGGCGATCGACGCGCTGTCGATCGAGGCGCGCTTCACGCTGTGCAACATGACGGTGGAGGCCGGCTCGCGCGGCGCCCTGATCGCGCCCGACCAGAAGGCCGTCGACTACCTGATGGCCCACGCGCCCGACCTGGCCGACGCGGCCAATCCCCAGCGCGAGGCCGCGCTGGCGGCCTGGCGCGAGCTGCGCTCGGACGCGCAGGCGCACTTCGATGTCGAACACCGCTTTGACGCCGGCGCGATCGCCCCGCACGTGACCTGGGGCACCAGCCCCGACCAGGTGATGGCCATCGACGCCCGCCTGCCGCGGCTGCAGCAGCTGCCCGAGGGCCCGGCCCGCAGCAGCGCGCAGCGGGCGCTGCACTACACCCGGCTGACCGAGGGCGCGGCCATCGAAGGCACGCCGGTGCAGCATGTGTTCATCGGCTCGTGCACCAATGGCCGCATCGAAGACCTGCGGGCGGCCGCGGCCATCGTGCACGGGCGCCGGGTGGCCGAGGGCGTGCGCGCAATGGTGGTGCCGGGCTCGGGCGCCGTGAAGGCCGCCGCCGAGGCCGAAGGTCTGGCCCGCATCTTCATCGAGGCCGGCTTCGAGTGGCGCAAGCCCGGCTGCTCGATGTGCCTGGCGATGAACGACGACGTGCTGGCCGAGGGCGTGCGCTGCGCCTCGACCACCAACCGCAACTTCGAGGGCCGCCAGGGCCGGGGCGCCATCACCCACCTGATGAGCCCGGCCATGGCCGCCGCCGCCGCGGTGACCGGCCGCATCACCGACGCCCGCCAACTGCAGGTGCTGCCATGAGCCTGAACGACACCGTGCGGATCACCGGCCGTGCCGCGGCCCTGCGCATCGAGAACCTCGACACCGACCAGATCATGCCCAAGCAGTTTCTGCGCGGCATCGACAAGTCGGGCCTGGCCGAGGGCCTGCTGTACGACCTGCGCGTGGATGCGCAGGGCCGGCCGCGGCCGGACTTCGTGCTCAACCGGCCGGCGTTTGCCGGTGCGCCCATCCTGGTCGGCGGGGCCAACTTCGGCTGCGGCTCCAGCCGCGAGCATGCGGTGTGGGGCCTGCTGCAGGCCGGCATCCGGGCCATCGTGGCGCCCAGCTTCGCCGAGATCTTCCACACCAACGCCATGAACAACCGGCTGCTGCTGGTGGCCCTGCCCCCCGAGCAGGTGGCCCGGCTGATGGACGACGCCGACGATGCGGCCAGCCCGGCGGTGCACATCGATGTGGGCGCGCAAACCCTCAGCAGCCGCAGCGTGCAGGCCCGCTTCGAGCTGCTGCCGCGCCACCGGCGCATGTTTCTGGAGGGGCTGGACAGCATCGGCCTGTCGCTGACCCACCGCGAGGCGATCACCGCCTTCGCGCAGCAGCACTGGGCCCGATCGCCCTGGCTGAAAGACGTGGCCGCCGCCGCGCGGGCGCGGCTGAGCAGCGGCTGAGGCACGGGCCGCGGCAGCGGCTGAGCCAACCGCTGCCAACCGCTGCCGGCCGGCATCAGGCCCGGCGATGCGCGGCATCGCCAACTCCCATATGCGGGGCAACCCGGGGCGCGTGGCCGCAGCGCCAGCCTGGCGCCTAAACTGCCGCCAGCCCCCCGCACCCTTGCGCCACCGCCCTGCCCCGCCATGCGCTACCAGCGCCTCGACCTGAACCTGCTGACCGCGCTGCGCGCGCTGCTCACCGAGCGCAATGTCACGCGCGCCGGCGAGCAGCTGCATGTGTCGCAATCGGCCATGAGCGGCATGCTGGCGCGGTTGCGCGAGTATTTCGACGACGCGCTGATCGTGCCGGTGGGCCGCCGGATGGAGCTCACGCCGCTGGCCGAGACCCTGGTGGACAAGGTCAATGACCTGATGCTGCGGCTCGATGCCACGCTGGCCACGCGGCCCGATTTCGACCCCGCCACCTCGCGCCGGCAGTTCAGCATCGTGGCCTCCGACTACGTGGCCCAGGTGCTGCTGCTGGATGTGCTGCGCGAGCTGCACCACGAGGCCCCGGGCCTGCGGCTGGAGTTTCGCCACCCCAGCAATGCCGCGGCGGTCGATCTGGAGAACGGCGAGGTCGACTTCGTCATCAACCCGCAGCGCTTCACCACGCCCAACCAGGCCAGCACGGTGCTGTTCGAGGACAGCTACCACGCGGTGGTCGACCGCGCCAACACGGCGGTGGGCGATGTGCTCAGCCTCGACAGCTACCGCCAGCAGCGCCACGTCACGCTGGAGGTGAACGGCCGCCCGCAGTTCGAGACCTGGTTCATCAGCGAGCACGGCGCGCCGGCGCACACCGAGGTGGTGGTCAACGCGTTCAGCCTGCTGCCGCCGCTGGTGCTGGGCACCTCACGCGTGGCCACGCTGCACACGCGCATGGCCTTGCAGGCGGCGCGGCAGTGGCCGGTGCGCCTGGTGGCGCTGGGCTTCGAGGCGCCGCGCCTGGTCGAGACCCTGCAGTGGCACCGCTACCGCGACCTCGACCCCGCCAGCCAGTACCTGCGCGACAAGATCATCCGCCACGCGCGCGCGCTGCCGGCGGTGGAGGCCTTGATGGGCTGAGCGGCGGCGCGGCCTGCAGGCCTTGCTGCAGCCGCAGCTGCTCGGGCGCCAGCGGCCGTGTCCGGGCTGCGGCGGCCAGGGCCGCCAGGGCCTCGGCCCGCGCATCGGCGCCGCCGCTGCCGCCCTGCAATGCCAGGCCCTCGGCCTGGGCCAGCAGCGCATCGCGGCCCACGGCGGCATCGCCGGTCAGCGGCGCCAGGTCTGCCAGGGCCGGCTGCAGCAGCGCGCGCGCCGCGTCGCGCTGGCCCAGGGCCAGCTGGTTGCGTGCCGCCTGCACCTGCAGCCAGGCCAGGGCCAGGCGGTGGCGCGGCTGGTCGGCGTCGGCGCGTTGCTGGTGGGCGCGCTGCAAGGCCATCTGGTAGGCCGGGGCGGCCTCGGCGGCCAGGCCGTTGGCATCGAGCGCGCGTGCGTAGGCCGCTGCAAAGCTGCGTTGGGTGCTGGGCCACAGCGCGTTGCCGGGGTCTTCACGCAGGCGCCGTGCCACGCTGTCCCAGGCCTGCCGGGCGGCGGCCAGGGCGGCCGCGTTCTCGTCCAGCCGCAGCAGGGCCAGGGCCAGGTAGTGGCTGTCGTACATCAGGCCCTGGCGCCAGATGGCGCTGTGCGGGTTGCGGCGCAGGTTGTCCTGGCGGCGCAGCAAGGCGGCCTGCACCTCCTGCTTCATCGCGGCATAGTCGTCCAGGCGCTGGTAGACCAGGGCACGGCCCACGCGCGCATTGGCGATGTTGTGGTTGGCCCACTCCTCGGGCGGCGGCGATCCGGGATCGGTGGCCTGGGCCATGGCGGCCACCAGCGCGGCATTGCCGTACAGCGCCTCGAACTCGCCCTGCGCCTGGGCGTAGTAGCGCAGCGCGTCCTGCGGCCGGCCCAGGCTGGGGCGGCCCGAGTGGTCGTGAAAGTGCGCCAGATTGGTCAGCACGTTGGCGCGCAGCTCCAGCAGGCCGGCGCGGTCGGCCGCGCCCAGCGGCATGGCCAGCGATTCGGCGGCGCGGCGCGCGGCGGTCTGCAGCACCGCCACGCCGCCGGCCGGATCGCCGGCATTGCGGCGCATGTTGGCCTGGGTGAGCAGGGTGATCAGGTGCTGGTTGGCAAAGCGCGCATCGCCCTTGCGGTCGGCCCAGGCCACCTCGGCCAGGGCCAGGGCACGGGCCACGGTGGCCTGGGCCTCGGCGGCGCGCTCGGGCCCGGCAAAGCTGGGGTTGCCCTGGATCTGCGCCAGCCGGCCCAGGGCCGAGGCCACCAGCGCGTTCAGCGCCACATCCTGCGGTGCGCGCGCCAGGGTCAGGTCGAGCGAGGCCACGGTCTGCTTCAGCAAGGCCTCCTGGGTCTTGGCGCCGCCGGGCAGCTGCTGGATCGCATCGCCATAGCGAAACACCAGCTCGGTGGCGATGTCCTTCACGCCGGCCAGCTGCTGGCGTGCCGCGTCGCGCGCCAGCCGCGCCTCGCCGGCCTGCCAGGTGGCGGCGATCAGGCCGCCCACCAGGGCCAGCACCGCCGCCGCCGAGGCGGCCACCGTGGCGCGGTGGCGCCGCGCAAACTTGCCCAGCAGGTACAGGCGCCCGGCCGCGCGGGCGCTGACCGGGTAGCCGCCCAGGTAGGCCTGCACGTCGCTGCGCAGCGCATCGACGCTGGCGTAGCGACGCGCCGGGTCTTTCTCGAGCGCCTTCAGCAGGATGTTGTCGAGGTCGCCCTCCAGGCGGCGGCGGGTGAGCAGCCACTGGGGGTCGGGCGTCTCGTCGGGCGACAGCCGGCTGGGCCGGGTGGGCGCATCCTCGAGCACGCTGCGTGCGGCCTCGGCCGGCGTGCTGGCCTTGCGCCCGGTGGGGCGGGTGCCGGTGAGCAGCTGGTACAGCAGCACGCCCAGGCTGTAGATGTCGGTGGCGGTGGTCACCGGCTCGCCACGCACCTGCTCGGGGCTGGCGTAGTGCGGCGTGAACGGCCGCTGCCCGGCCACCGTGGTGTGGCCATCGCCCTGCGCCAGCGGGTCGAGCGCCTTGGCAATGCCGAAGTCGAGCAGCTTGACCTGGCCCTCGGTATCCACCAGCACATTGCCGGGCTTCAGATCGCGGTGCACCAGCAGATTGCGGTGGGCATGGGCCACCGCGTCGGCCAGCTGCAGAAACAGCTGCAGGCGCTGCTCGAGCGGGCGGCCCTGCACGGCCTGGTCGATGGGCCGGCCGTCCACATGCTCCAGCACGAAGAAGGGCAGGCCATCGGCGCTGGCGCCGGCATCGAGCAGGCGCGCGATGTGCGGATGGCTCATGCGCGCCAGCGCCTGGCGCTCCTGCGCAAAGCGCTGCAGCACGGCCGCGCTGTCCATGCCGCGCTTGAGCAGCTTGACGGCGGCCCGGCCATCGAACTGGCCGTCGGCGCGGCGCGCCTCGAACACCTCGCCCATGCCGCCGGCGCCGATGCTGCGCACGATCTCCCAGCTGCCCAGGCGCTGGCCGATGCGCGAGGGCGGCGCCATCAGCTGCTGGGCGGCGCTGGCGGCCATGAACACGCGGCCACCGGTGGCATCGTCGTGGTGGGCCAGCAGGCTGCGCAGCTCGGCCAGCAGCTCGGGCGGCAAGGCGGCGGCGGCGATCACCGGCTCGCGCGCCGCGGCTGGCAGCTCGAGCGTGGCGTCGAACACGGCCTTCAGCGTGGCCCAGCGCTCAGGGGGAAGGTTCATGGGGCTGCATTGGACATCGTCTGGCGGCAGGCCGCGGCCGGGCCGGCGGGCAGCGGCCGGCGCCCGCCGGGATCAGCGTTCGGCGCTGAGCCGGGATCAGCGCTCGGCGCGCGCTGGGATCAGCGCTCGGCGCTGAGCCGCGCCACCACCACATCGGCCAGCTGTGCCAGGCCGCCGCCCACCAGCTCGCGGTAGCGCTGCGGGTCGGCCACGGCCTCCATCTCCTTGCTGGCGTGGCTGTCCTTGCTGCTGCTGGCCAGGCGGATCAGACCCACCAGCACCGCGCCGGCCACGTCGCCGGCGGTGGTGGCCTTCTCGCGCACCTCGGCAAAGGCCGCCGGGTCGAGCGCCAGCGTGTGGGTCATGGTCATGGTGCTGCGCCAGGGGCCGGCCTGCACGCCGACCATCACGCCGTCGATGCTGGGCAGCACCTGGCCCGAGGTGCGGGCGCTGAGCGCCATGCGGCCGAAGAAGCCCTTGTTGTGGTCGCTCAGCTCGACGAAGTTCACGCGCAGGCGCATCTCGATCAGGCTGGCGTTGAGCTGGTTCGACAGCTCGATGGTGTCGGTGATGTCACCCACCGCCGACAAGCCGTTGCCCAGCCCGGCCAGCGCTCCGAACACCCCGGCCGATGGCTTGGCCGGCCCGACGCTGCCGCGCGCAAAACCGAAGATGCCCAGCCCGGGCGGCGACATCACCAGGCTGGTGTCGCTCTTGACCGGCGCCTGCCGGCCGCCGGCCACCAGCTTGCGGTACAGCGGCGAGGCCTGCAACTGCTCGGGCGGCACCAGCGCCACGCCGCTGGCCTGCAGGCGCGCCAGAAACTGCGCATGCAGGGCATTGGTGAGGGCCTGGAAATCGGCCTCGCCCACGCCCAGCAGCTGGTAGTACAGCGCCGAGCTGGCGCGCCCGGCGCTGCCAAAGCCCGAGGTGTGGGTGGCGATGTGGTCGGCGGTGACGAACTCGACCGCAAACACGGTCACCGCCGCACGGCTCATGCCCTTCAGGCCCCGCAGCTCGGGGATGCTGAAGGCCTTGGCCGCCAGCTCGCCGGCGTTGAACCCGGCATTCACCGGCACCACGATCGGTGGCGCCTCCTTGGCCGCCGCCTCGCCCGGCGTCAGCGCCAGCCACAGCGCCGCCAGGCCGCACAGCAGGCTGCTGACCAGCGTGGTGCCCTGCGGCCGCCTGCGCGGGCTTGGGAGGGTCGGGCTGGGCATCGGGCTGGGCATCGAACAGGGCATCAAGCAGGGCAACAGGCGCATGGGGTCTCCAGACAAGGGGTGGCGGCCGCAACAGGCCTTGTCGGGTAGCGCAGCAGCGCGGCGCGCAAAGGATCACCGCGCGCGCAGGCCCGCCCCCCGCAAGCGGGGGCCGCTGCGGGCAAGCCCCGGCGGCGCGGCGCGGCCTGGCTCGCACAATGCCGCGATGCACGACCCCTTGCCGCTGCCCCACCCCGCCGACATCACCCAATGGCTGACCGAACTGGATGCCGGCGACGGCGCCGCAGGCGCGGGCCCGGCCGCGCCGGGCGGGCCGGTCAACCAGCTGTTCGCGGCCCTGTACGGCGAGCTCAAGCGCAGCGCCAGCGCGCAGATGCGCAAGGAGTACGCCGGCCACACGCTCAGCGCCACCGCGCTCACCCACGAGGCCTGGTTTCGCCTGACCGAGCAGACCCGCACCCGCTGGCAAAGCCGCAGCCACTTTCTGGGCATGGCCGGCATCATGATGCGGCGCATCCTGGTGAACCACGCGGTGGCCAAGGCCGCGGCCAAGCGCGACGCGCCGCTGGTGTCGCTGACCCTCACCGAGGCCCAGCAGGTGGCCGGCGACGCCGGCAACAGCGAGGTGCTGCGCGTGCACGAGGCCCTGCTGGCCTTTGAGCAGGTGGACGCCCGCGCGGCACGGGTGGTGGAGCTGAAGTTCTTTGGCGGGCTCGAGGTCGACGAGATCGCCGAGCTGCTGGGCCTGGGCAGCGCCACCGTCAAGCGCGACTGGGCGC
Organism: Aquabacterium sp. OR-4; assembly: GCF_025290835.2. Lineage (NCBI taxonomy): Bacteria > Pseudomonadati > Pseudomonadota > Betaproteobacteria > Burkholderiales > Sphaerotilaceae > Pseudaquabacterium > Pseudaquabacterium prasiolae. Next base: position 1,210,483 of record NZ_JAOCQD020000002.1, read on the forward strand.
TGGCGCGGGCCTGGCTGCACCGCGAGCTGCAGGCCTGACAGGCAGCGAAGCGGCCCGCCGCGCCGCGCCCACACGCTGTGGATCACCCGCCGCGGGCGGGCTCATCCACCGCCCGGTCAGTCGAAGTTCATGCTGAAGCGCACACCGCCATAGCGCTGCGCATCGCGCGCCGGCTGGCCGATCACCGCATTGGCCGTGGCGCCCCACAGGCCGCTGAAGAAGTCTTCGGCATTGACCAGGTAGAAGCGGTTGGTCACGTTGTTGACGAACAGCGTGAGCGCGTACTTGCCATCGGGCGAGCTGGCCGTGGCCCCCAGGTTCAGGATGCCGAAGGCGCCCTGGCGGGTGTAGGGGTTCTGGTTGGCCTGCAGCACCGCGGCGCTGCGCCAGGCGTACTGCGCGTTGACGCGCAGGTCCCAGGGCAGCAGGGTCTGCGCCAGGCCGTGGTCCAGGCCCAGCGTGAGCTTCAGCTTGGGTGAATCGGGCATGGTCTTGCCCGACAGATCCTGCGCGCCCACGGCCGCGCCGCTGGCGGTGATGCAGCCGGCGCTGCTGTCCTGGCCCGGGTAGCAGGCCGCCCCCTGGTAGCGCAGGAAGCGGGCGTCGATGTAGGCGGCGCTGGCGCTCACCCGGGTGTCGGCGCCGGCGTTCAGCACCGCGTCCATCTCCACGCCGCGGGTGCGCGCCTTGCCGGCGCTCGAGAGGATCAGGTTGTTGACATAGCCGGTGCCGTCGTTGGCGAAGATCTGCACCTGGTAGTTGCGGTAGGCGGTGTTGAACACGGCGGTGTTGAGGGTCAGCGCGCCGCCCAGCAGCGTGGTCTTGGCGCCCAGCTCGTAGTGGTCGATCTGCTCTTTGTCCACCGGCGCCAGGCTCTTGCCGTTGTCGGCGGCCTGCAGGGTCTGGGCGGTGTTGAACGCCCTCGGCTTGTAGCCGCGGGCATAGGTGGCATAGGCCATGCGGTCGTTGCCGAACTTGTGGCGCCAGGTCAGGTCGCCCACGGTGGCCTTGGCGCTGTCGCTGCCGGCCGAGGACAGCGCGTTGCCGAAGTCCTGGATGCTGTAGCGGATCTGGTCGCGGTTGTAGCGCAGGCCGGTGAGCAGGCTGTCGCTGGGCGAGATCGTCCAGGTGGCGCGGCCGTACAGCCCCAGCGAGCGGGTGCTGGAGTGCACCGCGTCGATCTTCGGGTTGACGAACATCTCGCGGTTGTCGCTCAGGTCGACCTTCACGTCGCTGTAGAACAGGCCGGCCACATAGCTCAGCGGCTGGTTCAGCGGCGAGGCCACCTTGAACTCCTGGGTCAGCGAGGTCGGCTTCACCTGGATCGGCTGGCGGTTGTAGTAGTACGGCGGGCCGCCGGCCTCGGGCGCGGGAATCGGGCCGCGCAGGTCGTTCAGGAAGTAGGTGGCCACGATGGGCACGTCCTGCACGTTGTCCTGCCGGTTGCGCTGGTGCGCGGTGGTGGAACTGAAGCTGTGGTCGCCCACGCGCTTGTCGATGGTCAGGCTCAGGTCGCGGTCGCGCGTCTTCGAGCGCATCTGCACCGGCGACGCATAGTCGGTGTTGCCGTACTGCGGCGTGATGCCCGGCAAGGCGGTGGCCTGGGTCACGCCATGGCCGGCGTTGAACGGAAAGTACGGAAACAGCTCGGCGCCGGCCGTGAGGTGCTGGTAGGTGAAGGTGCCGCCCCTGGACTCGCCCTCGGCCACGCGGGCGGTGAGGGTCAGGTCCAGCGTCTTGTCGGGGCTCAGCAGCAGCTTGGCGCGCGCGCCGTGGCCGCTGGAGCGCGAGTGCTCGTCGCGCATGCGGTTGTAGATCGGGTACTCGCGCTGCTGGCCGTACAGGCTCAGGCTGTAGGCCAGCAGCGGGCTGATCGGGCCGGTGACGAACAGGTTGCCGCGGCGCTCGTTGTCATTGGTCAGCGTGAGCCCCAGGCTGCCCTGGAAGCTGCGCGCAGGCGCCTGGGTGACGAAGTTCATCACCCCGGCCGATGCGGTGCGGCCGCCCAGCGTGGCCTGCGGCCCCTTGAGCACCTCGACACGGCGCACGTCCTGCAGCTCGTTGGCGGCGGTGGAGTCCGAGGGCACCGGCACGCCGTCGATCAGGATCGCCACGCCCGAGGTCAGGCCCACGGCGGCCTGGTTGGCCGAGGTCGAGATGCCGCGCATGGCATATGGCACACGGCCGTTGAAACTGCCCTTGAGCTGCACCGAGGGCACCAGCTTGCTGATGTCGGAGATGTCGGTGGCATTGGCCTTGTCCAGCGCATCGGCCGACATCACGGCGGCCGCCACCGGCGTGTCCTTGAGCCGCTCGGTGCGCTTTTGTGCGGTGATCACCACCTCCTGCGACTTGCCGCCCTCGCCCTCGGTGGCAGGGGCGGTGCCCTGCGCCAGGGCCAGGGCCGGCAGCAGGCCGGCCAGCATCAGCACGGTGGCATGGGCCACGGGCGTGGGCCGGGCAGCGTGGGGTGTGTTCTTCATGTGTTTGTCTCCTGGTGGATGCGGGGGCGGATGACCGCCAGGCCACCCGGCCGGCAAAGGCTGGGTTGAGCGCTAAGAAATGCTAAGAACCCGCCCCACGCGCCACCAATCGTTTCGACCGATGCGCGCCATTGCGGCGCCTGATGCATGGCCCGTCTTCCTGGGCGAATGCGCCACGCCGGCACAGCCCGCGGCCTGCACACAAAGGGTTTGTCAGGAGAGGCGCGCTGTGCCTGCGGCACCACAGGCGCCGTGGCCGGCGGCGCGCCAAAACAAGCAGGCCCGGCGCCTGGGCACCGGGCCTGCAGCGGCCGGCCAGCGCGCCTGCTGCGGCGCGCCCACGCTGCAGCGCTAGAAGCCGAAGCCGCCGCCGTCCACGTTCATCACCTGGCCGGTGTAGAAGCCGGCGTCGTCGCTGACCAGGAAGGCCAGCGCACCGGTCAGGTCGTCGGGCACCTCGGTGCGCGGGATGAACTGCCGCGCGCGCACCTGCTCGAAGGCCTGCGGCGGCAGGTTGGCCGCGCTGCCCGGGTGGCGCGTCAGCCCGGGCGAGATGGCATTGACCGTGATGCCCTGCCCGCCCAGCTCGGCGGCCAGCGCACGGGTCAGCCCGATCACGCCCATCTTGCTGCTGGCATAGGCCGCCATGCCCGGCGGCGGGCCCCACACGGTGCTGCTGGCCAGGTTGACGATGCGGCCCCAGCCGCGCTCGGCCATGCCCGCGCTGAAGGCCTGGGCCAGCAGAAAGGGCGCGTCGATGTTCACCGCCATGATCTGCCGCCACAGCGCGGCCGTGATCTCGCGCAGCGGCGCCATGGGCATGAAGGCGGCGTTGTTCACCAGCACATCCACGCGGCCCATGCGCGCCAGCGCTTCGGCGGCAAAACGCTGCACGTCGTCGGCATCGCCCAGCTCGCAGCCCAGCGCCTCGGCCTGGCCGCCGGCCGCGCGCACCCGGGCCACGGTCTCGTCGCAGGCCGCGCGGTCGGTCAGCAGCAGGCGGTGGCCGCTGGCGGCCAGGCGCAGTGCAAAGGCCTGGCCCAGGCCGCCGGCCGCGCCGGTGATCACGGCCACGCGGGCCGCTGGGATGGGAAGGGATGTCATGCCGGTGGCTCCGTCGCGTGAGGGGGTGGATGGCGGCCCGGCGTGGCGGTCCGCTTCAGGGTTGCCGGGCGGCCGGCGCGCCCGCGCTGAACAGCACGCCCATCAGGCGGCCAGTGCGTATCAGCGGCGCCGATGGCCGGGGCTCACAACGGCGCACGCAGTTTTTGCTGGGCGTCGCGCATGATGGCCGTGTGCTCCTCGCGCGAGCCGCCCAGCTGCTCGATCTGGCCCATGCGGCCCGAGGCCGTGACCACCAGGCGCGCGCGGTCGTAGTGGCGGCCGGCATAGGCCAGCAGGGCGCCTTCCAGGCTGTGGCGGCGTGCCAGCTCCTCGGCCAGCACCAGCGCGCCTTCGATGGCAATGCCGGCACCCGAGGCCAGGTGCGGCGTGGTGGCATGCACCGCGTCGCCCAGCAGCACGATGCGGCCGTGGTGCCAGGGCCCGTCGATCATGTGGCCGGCCAGCGGCCGGTACAGCAGGCGGGCGTCGCGCAGTTCGCCGCGGCGCAGCGCGTCGCGGATGTCGCCCACCGGGCCGCCAAATTCGGCCAGCAGCATGGCCAGCTGCTCGGGCCATTGGTCTTGCGGGATGAAGTCCATGCCGGCGCGCCGGTCCAGCACGAACAGGTAGCACTCGGTGGCGCTGATCGGGTTCATGCCCGCCTTGGTGGTGGCGCCCATGTAGATGCTGCTGTTCTCGCGCAGCCGCGGCACCACCGCGCGCCACGAGCCCTGGCCGCTGAACATCGGCCCGGCAAAGCCGGGCATCACCAGCTTGCGCACCGCGCTGTTCACGCCGTCGGCACCGATCATCAGGTCGAAGCGGCCCTGCGAACCGTCGCTGAACAGCACCTGCACACCGTCGGCGTGCTGGCTCATGCGCTCGAAGCTCAGGCCCAGGCGCACCGTGGCCCCGGCGGCCTGCGTGGCCAGGCCCAGGATGTCGGCCAGCACCGGGCGCAGGATGCCGCCGGCACCCGGCAGGTCTTCGGCCCCGATGGCCGGCGCCACCGGCACGGTCATGGTCACGGCGCCCTGGGCATCGCAGATGTCCACCGCGTTCCAGTGGCCGCCCTGCGCCAGCACCGGCTCGATCACGCCCACCTCGCGCAGCGCGCGCAGCGTGGGGCCGCTGATCGTGATGCCGGCCCCGTCGGGCGCCCAGTTCGGGTTCTGCTCGATCAGCGTGACGGCCACGCCCAGCTTGCGCAACTGGATGGCGGCGCACATGCCGCCCACGCCACCGCCCACGATCAGGGCGTTCTGGATCAGGGCCATGCTCTTGTCTCCTGAATGAATGGGGCTGATGATGGGTCTGAGGGCGGGTCTGAGGGTGCTGGCGGCAGGCCCGCCACCGGCTGGCTCATGTGCGGCCACCCAGCTGCTCGGCCAGCCAGTCGGCGATCTGGTTGCCGGCGTTGTGGGGGTTGTCGAGCGAGCTGTGCTCCACGCCACCGGTGCTGGCGTCGAAGATGAACAAGTCCTTCTTCGGGCAGTTCACCAGCTGCTCATAGGTCTGGTGCGCGTACTTCAGCGGGATCTGGCGGTCGTTCTCGCCGTGGGTCACGAGAAAGGGCACGCGGATGCGGTCGAGCACGCCGTTCAGGTGCATGGCCTCGGCCTTGGCAAAGAAGTCGTCCATGTCGTGCGCGCCGAACACCCATTGCACATGCTTCCAGTAGTGCGGCACCGGGTTCTCGCCCTCGCGCTTCAGGCGCGCCTGCTGCACCGCGCGCCAGTCGTGGTTGGCGCCCCACACGGCGCCGCAGGCAAAGCGCGGCTCGAAGGCCAGCGCACGCGGGCAGTAGTAGCCGCCAAGCGACACGCCCAGCGCGCCGATGCGCTGCGCATCCACCTCGGGCCGCTGCTGCAGCCAGTCGACGATGGGGCTGGCCCAGACCTCGGTGTTGGCCACCGCCGGCAGGCCCTGCAGGCGCAGCGCCTCGCCGGTGCCCGGCTGGTCGATGAACAGGGCCGACAGGCCGCGCCGCGCAAACAGGCTGCCCATCACGCTCTTGGCCAGCATCTCCTTGGTGCTGTCCAGCCCGTTCATCACCAGCACGAGGGGCGCGCGCTGGCCGGGCTGCAGGCCCTCGGCGCGCACCAGCAGGCCGCTCAGGTGCGAATCACCATAGGGCAGCTCGATGCGCTCGCAGTTTTCGCGGCCGTGCCGGCGCGCCAGCGCGAACAGTTCCAGCGAGCGCCGGTACATCGCCAGCCGGGCCTCGAAGCCATGCGCCTGCATGCGCTCGGCAATGCCGTAGTACAGCGCGGCGCGGCCGTACTTCTCGCCGGCCGACAGGCCGTGGCCGCGCGCCAGGTCAGCGTCAGCCAGCGCGATCAGCCGGTCGCCGCCGCCCTTCCAGGCGGCGTAGAAGGCCTCGGTGCCGGGGTCGTCGCCGGCGCGGGCCGCCTCCAGGATGGGCGCGCACATCGCGTCCACCTCGCCGATGTTGCCGCCGTGGGTCAGCGCAATCATCGTGGACAGGCTCCACACGTAGTTGCTGGGAAAGTACTGGAACATGGCGGTCAATCAAAGAGGGAGGGAAGCTCGGCCGGCACGAACACCTGGCCATCGCGCACCGTGGCCGGCACCTTCACCAGGTGCTGGCCGGTGCAGGGCCCGGCAAAGCACAGGCCGCTGCGGATGTCGAAATGCGCCGAGTGCGCGTAGCAGACGAGGTGGCTGCCGTCGCCCGACAGGAACTGGTCTTGCCGGTACTCCATGGGCCGGTGCTCGTGCGGGCAGTCGTTGAGCCAGGCAAACACCTCGTCGCCCTGGCGCACCACGCACAGCTGGTCGTCCAGCCCGCGCCGCAGCAGGCCGCGCGCGCCGCCATCGGGAATGTCCGTCAGTGCGCAAAGATGTTGAAGAGGCTCGGTCATGTCTTTACCCAGCGACTGCCGTGGCGCCGGCTTTGCCGGGCCACTGGCAGTGCCGCCTTGAGGGGGCGCGCGAAGCACGTAGGGGCTGGGCTATTCCCCGGGCGCCCACTTGGGTGCGGCGTTGAAGAGAAAGATCTGCGAGTTGTCCTTGCCCGGATCGCAGGCCCGCGGCACCCAGTGCTCGTCGTGGATGTCCATGTCGGCATCCACCTCCATCACCGCGCCGAAGGGGCTGTTGAAGTACCAGAAGAAGTTGCTGCCCAGGATGTGGCGGCCCGGCCCCCAGAAGCTCTTGTAGCCCTTGCGCACGAACTCCCAGCCGTGCTGCAGCACCTCGGCCGCCGAGCCCAGGTGAAAGGTGAAGTGGTTGCAGCCCACCATGTGGTCGTTGAAGCGCTGGATCATGAACAGCGTGTGGTGATCCTGCGTGCCGGCCGGCCGCATGAACGGGCCGAGCTTGTTGAAGCGGTCGGTGGTGACAAAGCCCAGGCGCTGGTAGAAGGCCTCGGCCTTGACCGCATCGGGCACGAAGTACACCAGGTGGCTCAACGAGCGCGGCTTGATCACCTCGTCGGGGTTGGCGGCGCAATCATTGGGCGCGCGGCCCGGTGGCTGGCCCGGCACGTTGAAGCCGAGAAAGCGCGCGGTGTAGGGCCTGCGAAGGGTCATCTGGAAGCCGATGGCGAAGCCGCCGTCGTCCATCGCCCGCAGCACGCCATCGGCGCCGCGTTCGGCCGGGCGGTCCTTGGCCAGTTCGGCCTGGAGGGCATCGAGCGAGGCCTCGTCGGCCACGCCGTAGATCGTCTCGCGCAGGCAGGGGCTGTGCGCGCCGGGCGGCAGTGGCGGCAGGCTGGCATCGTGCGCATGGCGGATGGTGATGCGCGTGCCGTCCAGCGCCTCGTAGCTGCCGCCCACCGCGGGGTCGAAGCCGGTTTCGTCGAGGCCGTAATCCAGCAGGTACTGGCGCGAGCCGGGCATGTCGTCGACGCCGAAGACCAGGTTGTCGAGTCCGAGGATGTTCATGGGGTGTCCTTTCGAGACCGGCTCAGGCCGCCGTGGCTCGGGCAATCAAGGTGGCGATGTCGCCGTCGTGCCGCAGGCCCAGCGCCAGGGCCTCGGGCGTGTGCAGTGGCGGGTAGCTGGCGAACAGGCGCTGGATGAAGGGGTCGGGCGCGTAGCTCACCAGGGCCTTGCGTTCAGCGCCATAGCGCGCGGAAAGCGCGTCCACCAGCTCGCCCACGGTGAAGCGCAGCACCGGCATCTGGTAGCTGCGGCGCGGGTTCATTGCCGCGCCATCCACGGTGGCGGCATGCAGCAGGTTGTCCACGCAGGCGCCCACCGAGATCCACCAGGCCACGCCGTCGGCCGACACCGGCACGGTGATCGGCTCGCCGGCGGCCAGCTTCCAGAACAGCTGGCTCATGAAGGCGCTCATCATCCCCGCACCATCGCCCGGGCGCGCCACCACGCCGGGCAGGCGCAGCGAGCAGCCCTGGCACCAGCCCTTGCGCGTGGCATCGGCCACCAGGTACTCACCGGCCTGCTTGTGCGCGCCATAGCTCAGGCCGGGGTTGGGCAGCGTGGCTTCGTCCACCACCGGCGGCAGGTGCTCGCCGTAGACGGCAATGGTGCTGGCGAACACGAACCTGGGCGCCTTGGCTTGCGTGCGCAAGTCTTCCAGCAGCCCCAGCGTGGCATCGAGGTTGATGCGCCGGCCCAGCTCGTAGTTCTTCTCGGCGGCGCCGCCGGGGATGCTGGCCAGGTGGAAGACGGCATCCACCGCACTGTCATAGGCCTGGGCACGCACGGCGGCTTCGGCGATGCTGCCTTCGATCTGGCGCACGCGCGCATCACTGGCCGGCGCGGCAAAGCGCACGTCCATCAGGCTCAGGCGGGTGACGCGCTGGCCGCCCAGGCCGTGGGCCAGCAGGCGCTGCACCAGCACCTGGCCCACGAAACCCTCGCTGCCGGTGACGACGACATGGGTCATGGCATCACTCTTTCGGGCCGGAGCGGAACGGCAGCGTGGCCAGGAAGGCCAGCTTGCCCAGGCCCAGCAGCTTCAGGCCGGCGCGGGCCGAGGCCGCATCCAGCCGCGCCTGCATCGGCATGGTGCCGAAGCTCTTGCCCTTGATCACCAGCTCGTCGCCCACGCGCTCGATGGCCTCCACGTGCATCAGCTCCTCGTTGGCGGCGCCACGCAGCACCATGCCGTCCTTCTTGGCTTCGGCGATGAGCTTGGAGTTGGCGCTGTCCTGGCGGGCCCCGGCGGCGACGCTGCCAAAGTCCATGCCCAGGGCCTCGAACACCTGGATGGCTGTGGCGCGGCCGGCGCCGTAGACGCCGCCGCCCGGGTGCTGCGAGGGCCCGGCCAGAAACAGCCGCTCGACGCCCGGCACGGTGTATTGGCCCAGGTCGGGCGTGGGCCGGGCGCCCGCGCTCTGGTGGAAGTACGGCGCCACGCCGTGCAGGTCGCCGCGCATCATGCTGTTGGGGCTGCTGCGCTCCAGATCCACCGGGCTGACGATGCTGCGGGCGATGATGTTGTCGCTCGTCAGGTTCTTGACGAATCGGCGGTAGTGGGCGAGTGAGAGATCGCCGATCTCTTCCTTGAACTCGTCCCAGTGCTGGTGGCTCCAGCGCTTGTCGGTCACGGTGTAGGGCGCAAAGGTGATGCCGTGGAACATGCCGGCACCGGCCGGCACGCGGCTCTTGTCGCCAATGCTTTCATCGCCGCCGGCGCACAGTCGGCGCTCGGTGATCAGGCCGCGCTTGAGGTCGTCAAAGTCGGCCAGCATCTCGTCGAGCCGGTCGGTGGCCATGAACTCCAGCATCGTGGCGTAGCCCACCTGCGGGTCGGCGTGGTACTGCGCGTTCTCCTTCAGGTCGTAGTGGCTCACCATGATGGAGAACGGCGCCAGCTGCGCGCGCTCGGCCTTCTTCATCACCGGCTCGGGCACGCCCTCGACGAACTTGCGGATCACATGCGGGTGGATGGCGCCGATCACCGCGTCCTTGGCCAGGATCTGTTCGCCATCGGCCATGCGAACGCCGGTGGCGCGGCCGCCGCTGGTGAGGATCTGCGCCACCTCGGCCTGGCAGCGCACCTCGCCGCCGAAGCTCTCGATGCAGCGCACCAGCGATTCGGTCAGCTTGCCGCTGCCGCCCACCGGCTGGCTCACGCCATAGGTGTGGATGATGCCGGGCATCAGCAGCACGCCCATGCCGGTGCCCAGCTCGTTGGGGTGCTGCAGGTTCTCGCTGACCAGGCGCAGCAGGTGGATCTTGATCTTGTCGCTCTCGTACAGATCATTCACGAGACTGAGGCAGTCGCGCGTCATGTACTCCAGCATCAGCCGGCCTTCGTCGCTGCGGTCGAGCATGGCCACCAGCTCGCCCAGCGGCGGCGGCGGGCTGTACAGGCCGGGCATGAAGACCTTCAGGATCTCGGAACTCATCTTCACGAAGTTCCGGTAGGTCTCGGCGTCCTTGGGGCTGATCCTGGCGAAGCACTCGCAGGTCTTGTCCACGTCCTTGTAGGTGAACAGCACGCTCTGATCCGGAAAGATCGTGGCGTGCGGCACCGGTGAGTAGTGGTAGTTGAGCCCGTGCTTCGACAGCAGACCCAGCTCGTCCTGCCGCAGCATGGGGTTGCCCTGGATCATGATGTGCACGCTGCTGTGCTCGTCATGCCAGTAGCCAGGGGTGTTGAGCTGGCGCGTGCTGACGCCGCCACCCGGGTAGGCCTTGCGTTCGAGCACCAGCACCTTCTTGCCGGCCTTGGCCAGGTAGGCAGCGGCCACCAGGCCGTTGTGGCCCGCGCCCATTGCGACAATGTCATAAGCGCTCATTTACGCGCCCGCCTTGAACGGCACGAACCGGTGATCGATCGCGCCGAAGATGCTTTGCCCATCGGCACCCAGCACCTCGAAGCGCAGCCGGTCGCCCCACGTCAGGAACGGCGTGCTCGAATCACCCGTGGTGATCTTCTCCAGCGCCCGCTTTTCGGCCAGGCAGGCCGAGCCCACCTCGCGCGCGGCCCGGTTGCTGACCGTGCCCGTGCCCAGGATGGTGCCCGCGCGCAGGTTGCGGTTCAGCGCCAGCCGCGCCAGCAGTTCGCCAAAGCTCCAGTCCATCTCGCGGCCGTTGGGGTGGCCAAACCACTGGCCGTTGCGGCTGACCCGCATCTCGAGGTGGATGCGGCCATCGGCGCCCCAGCCCTCGCCCAGCTCGTCGGGCGTGACGGCCACCGGGCCGAACACCGTGGCCGGCTTGGCATTGATGAAGCCGAAGCCCATCTGCAGCTCGCGAAACAGGTGCGCGCGCAGGCTCACGTCATTGAGGATCATCACCAGCCGGATCTGCGCAGCGCAGGCCTCGGGGGGACTGGCCATCGGCGTATCGGCCATCACCACGGCGAACTCGCCTTCGAAGTCGCCGTTGTCGGCCTCGCTGTGCAGTGGGTAGTCGTCGCAGGGGCCGCAGAAGTCGTCGCTCTGGCGTTGCACCAGCACCGGAATGCCGGGCGTCTTCTTGACGTCCAGCTTGTAGGCCTCTTCCATGATGTTGCCGTGGTTCAGAAAGGCCGAGGCATCCACGAACTGGTGCGTGCGCGGCAGCGGCGACATGGCCTGGGCCGGGTCGAAGGCGAAGTGCTCGACGCCGCGGCCGGCGTTGAGCATCTCGTACAGCGATTGCAGGCCGGGGGCGCGCGCGTCCCAGTCCTCGATCAGCTGCTGCATGGTGGCGGCCACCGGGGCGGCGTCGGTGGCGTGGCGCAGGTCGCGCGAGACCACGACCAGGCGGCCGTCGCGGCGGCCGTTGTTCAGGGTGGCGAGTTTCATGGGGCGCTTGTCTCCGGGGTCGAATGTCAGGGGGCGGCTCAGGCCAGCGGCCGGCCGCCGTCCACGGCGATCACCGTGCCGGTGCTGAAGCTCAGGTGCGTGGCGCAGGCCAGCACGGCGGCAGCCACTTCGTCGGGGCCGGCCAGGCGCTGCAGCGGCGTGCGGCCGGCCTGCTCGTGGCGCCAGGCGGGGTCCATGCTTTTCACGAAATCGGTGTCGGCCAGGCCGGGCGAGACGCTGAGCACGCGCACCGCCGGCGCCAGCGCACGGGCCAGGCTCTTGCTCATGTTGTCGAGCGCGGCCTTGCTGGCGCAGTAGGCGATGTTGCTGCCCATGGCGGTGACCGCGGCGATCGACGAGATGTTCACCACCAGGCCCGTGCCGCCATCGCTGCGCGGCGCCGCCAGCAGCGGCCGCAGCGCGCGCACCGCGGCAAACGGCCCGCGGATGTTGGTGGCCAGGATCTGGTCAAACAGCGCATCGTCCAGCGCGTCGAGCTGCGGGTGCGGCACGAAGCGCGTGGTGCCGGCGCAGTTGACCAGGATGTCGCAGCGGCCATAACGCTGGCGCAGCGTGTCGGCCAGCGTGGCCAGCGCGGTCGAATCGGTCACCGGCGCCGGCAGCGCCGTGTGGGCCTGCGGCGCCGGCAGCGCCGTGTGGGCCTGCAACGCGGGCACCTGCGCCGCCAGCGGCAGGCGCGCAGCCAGCGCGCGGGCCGCGTCGGCCGAGCTGTTGTAGCCCACCACCACGCTGCAGCCGGCCTGCGCCAGGGCCATGCAGATGGCCTCGCCCAGGCCGCCGGCACCACCGGTGACCACGGCCACCTGGCCCGCCAGGGTGCCGCTCATCACGGCTGCTGGGCGCCGGCCGCGGCCTTGAGCCGGCGCACGCGGATGGCGGCCTGCTCCTGGTGGCCGCTCATGTGCTCGTAGCCGCACAGGCGGGCGCAGTATTCGCCCACCATCACGCTGGCCGCGTCGGTCAGCACACGCTGGTAGGTGTGGGTCTTGATGAACTTGCCCACCCACAGCCCGCCGGTGTAGCGGCCGGCGCCCTGCGTGGGCAGGGTGTGGTTGGTGCCGATGACCTTGTCGCCATAGCTCACGTTGGTGCGGTGGCCGAGAAACAGCGCGCCGTAGCGCGTCATGCGCTGCAGGAACCAGTCGGGGTCGTCGGTCATCACCTGCACATGCTCGCTGCACAGGCGCTCGGCCTCGGCCAGCATCTCCTCCTGGGTGTCGCACAGGATGATCTCGCCGTAGTCGCGCCAGGCCACGCTGGCGATCGGCGCGGTGTCCAGCCGGGCCAGCACGGTCTCGATGGCGGCGGGCAGCTGCTCGGCGATGGTCTTGCTGCGCGTGATGCAGTAGGCCGGGCTGGTGGGGCCGTGCTCGGCCTGGCCCAGCAGATCGACCGCCACCAGTTCGGCGTCGACCGTGTCGTCGCAGATCACCAGGGTCTCGGTCGGCCCGGCGAACAGGTCGATGCCCACGCGGCCGAACAGCTGGCGCTTGGCCTCGGCCACATAGGCATTGCCGGGGCCCACGATCATGTCCACGCTGGGCAGGCTCTCGGTGCCGATGGCCATCGCGGCCACGGCCTGCACGCCGCCCAGGCAGTAGATCTCGTCGGCGCCGGCCAGGTGCATGGCGGCCACGATCTCGGGGCAGGGCCGGCCGTCGAAGGGCGGCGCGCAGGCCACGATGCGCTTCACGCCGGCCACCTTGGCGGTGAGCACGCTCATGTGCGCGCTGGCGATCAGCGGGTACTTGCCGCCGGGGATGTAGCAGCCCACCGAGTTCATCGGGATGTTGCGGTGGCCCAGCACCACGCCGGGCAGGGTCTCCACCTCCACGTCCTGCATGCTGTCGCGCTGGATCTGCGCGAAGCGGCGGATCTGCGCCTGCGCAAAGCGGATGTCGTCTAGCGTGGCGGCCGGCAGGCTGGCGATGCAGGCCTCGATCTCGGCCTGGCTGAGGCGAAAGCTGGCCGGCGACCAGTGGTCGAAGCGGGCGCTGTACTCGCGCACCGCCGCATCGCCGCGTGCCTCGATGTCGGTGAGGATGCCCTCGACGGTGGCGCGCACCTGGGCGTTCAGGTCGGCCTTGTGCGCGGCGGGCTTGCCGGCCTTGATGATCTGCACGGTCACGGGACTGTCTCCGAAAAATGTTCAGGCTGGATCGGCGCCGATGCTAGAAAGACGGCCCGCGATCGGGAAATCGTTTGTGCGGATGCGCCGCATCGGGGCCGGCAATACTGAGGGTTCACCCGCAGCGGCGGGCCGGCGCCTCAGGCCGCCGCCACGGCCTGGGCCGGCCGGCTCTCGAAGGGCTGCAGCAGCTCGATCAGGTTGCCGGCGCAGTCGCGCACAAAGGCCGTGGGGTTGCCGTCCACGCTCAGCTCGAAGGCGATGTCGGCGCCGGCGCGGCGCAGCGCGGCCACCGCGGCCGGCACATCGGGCACCTCGAAGCACATGTGCTTGTTGCCATGGGTCTTCAGGTCGAGGTTGGGCACGCGGCGCTCGGCCGGCAGCGGTGCGGCGCCGTCGACCTCGAAGATCTCGATGCGGAAATCGCCGCGCTTCAAGAACGCGATGTGCGCCGGAATCTTGGCGATGTGCAGGCGCTGTTCCACGCTGAAGCCCAGCATGCGCTCGTACCACGCGATGGCGGCCTCGAGCTGCGGCACGCTGATGCCGAAGTGGTGCGGCCGCAGCGGGCCGATGGCGCAGGTCAATGATTCGGTCATGGCCGGCCGTGTCTCCTGTCCCGCCTGGCGGGCTGATGCTGGGTGTTCTGGGGGCGCATGCTAGGCAGGGCCTGGCAGGCTGACCATCAATTCCTTTCGACGCCTGCTGTTGACGGCATCGAACGGTTCGCGCGCTGCACTCAAAATGCTGGCCCATGCGCCTGGGCCACTTCGACCTGAACCTGTTCATCACGCTCGACGCGCTGCTCGAGACCGCCAGCGTGAGCCGTGCCGCCGAGCGCCTGCACCTCGGCGCCTCGGCCACCAGCAGCGCCCTGGGCCGTCTGCGCGCGCACTTCCAGGACGAGCTGCTGGTGCCCGCCGGCCGCGGCATGCACCTCACGCCGCTGGCGCAAAGCCTGCGCGAGCCGGTGCGCGAGCTGCTGCTGCGTGCCCAGGCCACGCTGGCCAGCGGCAGCGCGGTCGAGCCCGCCGCGCTGCGCCGGCGCTTCGTGATCAACGCCTCCGACTACGCCACCACGGTGCTGCTGACGCCGCTGTCGCAGCGTCTGGAGGCACTGGCGCCCGGCGTGTCGATCGACGTGGTGAGCCTGGGCAACAGCAATGTCGAGCGCCTGGAGCGCGGCGATGTCGACCTGGCGATCTACCCCGAGCGCAATGCCAGCCCCGACCACCCGCAGTGCGAGCTGCTGACCGAACGCTACAGCTGCGTGGTCTGGACCGGCTTTCACCTGCAGGGCGAGGCCCTGGGCCTGCCGCAGTACCTGGCCGCGCGCCATGTGGCGGCGCAGTTCGGCGACTTGCGCGTGCCCACCTTCGAGAGCTGGTTCCTGGCCACCCACCAGGCACAGCGCGAGGTGGTGGCCAGCGCCAGCAGCTTCAATGCGCTGCCCCTGCTGGTGGTGGGCACGCAGCGCATCGCCACCATGCACACCCGGCTGGCGCGCATGTATGCGCGGCTGCTGCCGGTGCGCCTGCTGGCGCCGCCCTTCGAGATCCCGCCGCTCACGCTGGTGGCGCAGTGGAACCGGCTGAAGGCGCAAGACGCAGCGCTGGCCTGGTTGCGCGAGCAGCTGCAGGCGGTGGCGCTGCAGGCGTAGGCGGCAGCGCCGGCGGTTGCGGCCGAGCCGCGCTTAGGCCAGGGCCGGCGCCGGGCACAGGCCGATCTGGCGCGAGCGCAGCAGCGCGCGCTCGAGCGCCCGGCGCCGGTTGGCCCAGGCCAGCGAGCCCTGACCTTCGCAGATGCGCCGCACCACCACGGCCGGGCCCAGCGCCGCCAGCTGGGCCAGCGAATGCACACCGGCCTGCTCGAGCCGCTCGACCACGCCCAGGCCGATGCGCGGCTCGGTCAGCAGAAAGCCGCGCTCGTCGGGCGGAAACCGGCAGGCCGCGGCGGGCCCGGTGTGTTCAGTGGCGTGGCGCATCGGCAGCAGGCGGGGTGACAGCACAAGGCCGGCATCCTAGGCAGCGCGCCCGCCGCGCGGAAATCGATTCAGGCGATGCCCGGCATCGGGCAGCGCGATGCCGGCCCGTGGCGCGGGTCAGCCGCCGCCGGCGCGGGTCAACCACCGCCCAGCCAATGGCTCTTGAGCATCACCCGCTCGCGCGTGGCGGCCAGCGCTTCGTGGCCAGCGGCCTCGGCCGGCAGGCCGATGTCGCGCCGCAGCCAGGCCGGCATGCGGCCCGCGGCGGGGGGCCGGGGCATCGGCTCCGGCATCGGCGCCTCCGCCTGCACCTGCACCTGCACCTGCACCTGCACCTGCTCCTGCTCCTGCTCCTGCTCCTGCACCGGCGTTTCGGCGCCTGGCGCAGCGCACTGCCGCCGGTGGCGGCGGTGGCAAGCCCAGGCCGCAGCGCGTGCCGGCCAGGCACGCAGCCACTGCAGCGGCCGCCACGGCCCGGGCGCGGTGGGTGGGCAGGCACTGGCGGTCATGGGCGGCTCCCGGCTGGATCAAGCTGCGCAGGCTACGGGCTGCCGGCCGCCATGAAAATCGAAAGCTTCTGCACGCGGTGGTGAGGTTTACTATCCAGCATGGCCCACCTGCCGCTCAACCCGTTGCCAGCCTTTGTGCGTGTGGCGCGCATGGGCGGGCTGCGCGCGGCGGCCGAGTCGCTGCACCTCACGCACGGTGCGGTCAGCCAACAGATCCGCCACCTCGAACAACAGCTGGGCTTTGCGCTGTTCGAGCGGCGGGGCCGGCGCCTGGTGATCAATGCCGCGGGCCAGGCCCTGCTGGCCGCGGCCGAGCCGGCGCTGGCCCAGCTCGAGGCCGGCCAGCGCGCCGCCGAGCGTGCGGCCGGCGCCGCGGGTCAGTTGATCCGGCTGGCCACCATGAACTCGATGGCCCAGCGCTGGCTGCTGCCGCGCATGGCGCGCTGGCGCGAACGCCATCCCGATATCGCGGTCGACCTGCACGCCTCGATGCAGACGCTGGACCTCACCGCCGAAGGCTTTGATGCCGCGCTGCGCTACGGCCATGGCCGCTGGCGCGGCCTGCTGTGCGAGCGCCTGCCCGAGTGGCGGCTGGTGCCGGTGGCCACGCCCGCACGGGCCCGCCGCGTGGCCCGGCTGCCGCTGGCGCAATGGGCCGGCGAGCCGCTGCTGGGCGATGCCGCCAAGTGGGGCGCCTGGTTTGCAGCCGCCGGTGCCGCACTGCCGACGCGCGCGCTGCAGGTGGTGGCCAGCTCCAACGATGCCGGCCTGGTGGCCGAGGCTGCCGAGCAGGACCTGGGCCTGGCCCTGGTGCGCGAGATGTTCGCCGCCGATGCCCTGGCCGCGGGCCGCCTGCAGCGCCTGCCCGGGCCCAGCCTGGCGGCCGATGCCGACGACGACGGCTACTGGCTGGTGATGCCGCGGGCGCGCCGCGACTGGCCGCCGCTGATGTCCTTTCGCGACTGGCTGTTCGAAGAGCTCGCGCTGTCGCAGCGCGGGCTGGCCTCGGTGGCCAGCGCGCTGGCGTCACCGCGCCGCCGCCCGGCCTGAGGCGCCGGCGCCGCCGCCGCTCAGGCCGCCGCACCGGCGGCCGGCTCGCCGAACAGCTCAAACACCTGGCCCCGCAGCCACTGGTGCGCCGGCGAGCGGTGCTGCGTGGCATGCCAGAACACCTGGATGGCCACCTCGGGCAGCGCCACGGGGTGCGGCCGGCAGCTCAGAGCGAACGGCCCGGCCAGGCACTGCGCCAGCCGCTCGGTGACCGTGGCCACCAGGTCCGAGTGCTGCAGGATGTGGCCCACGCTGACGAAATGCGGCACGGTCAGGCGCGTGTGGCGCTCGATGCCGGCGCGCTGCAGCAGCGTGTCAACCCGGCCATGGCCGGTGCCGGCCGACACGATCACCAGGTGCTCGGCGGCCTTGAAGTCAGCCAGGCCGACGCGCCGGCGATCCAGCGCATGGCCCTGGCGGAACAGGCACACATAGCGCTGCTTGAACAGCCGGCGCTGGTAGAAGCCCGCCTTGAGCTGCGGCAGCGGGCCGATGGCCAGATCGACCTGGCCGCTGGCCATGTCCTCGCGCAGACTGGCCGCCGTGGTGCGCACCGTGTTCAGCGTGATGCCCGGTGCCTGCTCGCGCAGCCGGGCCAGCAGCCGGGGCAGGAACACGATCTCGCCGATGTCGGTCATCGCCAGCGTGAGCCGGCGCTGCACCTGCGCCGGCGCAAAAGCACGTTGCGGGTTGAGCCCGGCATGGATCAGCGCCAGCGCCTGGCCGATGGGCCCGGCCAGCTGCTCGGCCAGCGGCGTGGGCATCATGCCGCCCGGCGTGCGCACGAACAGGTCGTCGGCAAACTGCCGGCGCAGCCGGGCCAGGCTGTTGCTTACCGCCGGCTGGCTGATGCCCAGGTTCTCGGCCACGCGCGAGACGCGCCGCTCCTGCATCAGCTGGTGCAGCAGCACGAGCTGGTTCAGGTCGATGTCGGACAGCTCCATGCCACCTCATCACACACCGTGATACGGCACATTCACTTCATTTTATGGATTGATTGGGCACTGCCGGCCATGATGCGGCCGCGCCCGACCCCACCCCACCCCGCCACGCCCCACCCCATCCCGCAGGAGACCCGCCATGAGCCAGCCCCCCGTACCGGACGCCGGGCTGCCGCTGTGGGAGACCGGTGCGGGCACCCAGCGCATCCCGTTTGGCGCCTACACCAGCGACGCGCTGCACCGGCGCGAGCCGGAGCGCTTTTTCTACCGCGGCCACTGGTGCTATGTGGGCCTGGAGGCCGAGGTGCCGCAGGCCGGCGACTTCAAGCGCACGGTGATCGGCGAGCGCTCGGTGATCATGGTGCGCGATGCCGGCGGCGCGATCCATGTGGTGGAGAACGTCTGCGCCCACCGCGGCATGCGCTTTTGCCGCGAGCGCCATGGCAAGCGCCAGCAGTTCGTCTGCCCCTACCACCAATGGCGCTATTCGCTCGAGGGCCGGCTGCAGGGCGTGCCGCTGCGCCGCGGCGTCAAGCAGGACGGCCAGATGCTGGGCGGCATGCCCGAGGACTTCAAGGCCGGCGACCATGGCCTCACCCGGCTGCAGGTGGCGCGCCGCGGCGGCGTGGTGTTTGCATCGTTCGACCCGCAGGTCGAGCCCTTCGAGGACTTTCTCGGCCCCACCATCCTGGCCTACTACGACCGCCTGTTCAACGGCCGCGCGCTGCGCATCCTGGGCTACAACCGCCAGCGCATCCCGGGCAACTGGAAGCTGATGCAGGAGAACATCAAGGACCCCTACCACCCGGGCCTGCTGCACACCTGGTTCGTGACCTTCGGGCTCTGGCGCGCCGACAACAAGTCGCGCCTGCGCATGGACCGGCGGCACCGCCATGCGGCCATGGTGTCCACCCGCGGCGCGGCGGGCCAGGCCGGGGCGGTGACCGAGGTGTCGAGCTTCAAGGCCGGCATGAGCCTGCACGACCCCAGCTTCATCGACATCGTGCCCGAGGCCTGGTGGGCCGGGCCCGACGGCGAGAGCCCGGCGCCCACCGCGGTGATGACCACGCTGTTTCCCAGCGTGATCCTGCAGCAGCAGGTCAACAGCGTGTCCACCCGCCACATCAAGCCCAATGGCCATGGCAGCTTCGACTTCGTGTGGACGCACTTCGGCTTCGACGACGACGACGAGGCCATGACCCGGCGCCGCCTGACCCAGGCCAACCTGTTCGGGCCGGCCGGCTTTGTCTCGGCCGACGACGGCGAGGTGATCGAATTCAGCCAGCAGGCCTTCGAGAGCAAACCCTGGCACCGCGCGCTGGCCGAGCTGGGCGGGCATGGCGTGGAAGACACCGAGCACATGGTCACCGAGACCCTGATCCGCGGCATGTACCGCTACTGGCGCGAGGTGATGGAGGCCTGATGAACATGGCGACACCCAGCGTTGCAACCAGCAGCGAGGCAACCAGCAGCATGGCAACCAGCAGCGAGGCAGCACCCGGCGTGGCGGCAACCCTGCCCTTTGACGATTGGCTGGCCCTGACCCAGCTCTACGCCGACTACGCCCGGGCGGTCGATTCGGGCCAGTGGGATCTGTGGCCCGAGTTCTTCACCGACGACGCCTGCTACCGCCTGCAGCCGCGCGAGAACCACGAGCGCGGCTTTCCGCTGGCCACGCTGGCCTTCAGCAGCAAGGCCATGCTCAAGGATCGGGTCTACGGCATCCAGGAAACGCTCTACCACGACCCCTACTACCAGCGGCATGTGGTGGGCCTGCCGCTGATCCACGAGGTGCAGCCCGGGCGCATCCGCTGCGAGGCCAATTACGCGGTGTTTCGCACCAAGTTGTCCGAGCCGAGCACGGTGTTCAACGTGGGCCGCTACCTTGACCTGGTGGTGCGCACACCGGCCGGGCTGCGCTTTGCCTCGCGCGAATGCATCTACGACAGCGAGCTGATCCCCAACTCGATCATCTACCCGATCTGAGCGCGGCCCGCACGCCGGCGGGGGGCGGCGGCCCGGGCTGGCCGTCACGCACGTGTCATGTGCCCGGCCTATGATTCGACTATTGTGGAAGCGTCGTTGTCTGCGCTTTCTTTGTTGATCTGATCAGTGAGTGCATGCCATGAAGGTGGGTATCAATGGCCTGGGCCGCATCGGCCGCCTGGCACTGCGCGCCGCGCTGGGCGCGGCCGAGCGTCCGCACGACGATCCGCGTGCCGGCCACCGGCTGGAGGTGGTGCACCTCAACGAGCTGAAGGGCGGCGCCGAGGCCACCGCCCACCTGCTGCAGTTCGACAGCGTGCAGGGCCGCTGGCGCGCCGACTTTGCGGTCGAGGGCCCCGCGGCCATCCGCATCGGCGAGCGGCGGCTGTCGTTCTCGTCGCACGCCACGGCGGCCGCGATCCCCTGGGGTGACCTGGGCGTGGATCTGGTGCTCGAGTGCACCGGCCGCTTCCTCACGCCCGAGACGCTGCAGGGCCACCTCGACCGCGGCGCCAAGCGCGTGATCGTGGCCGCGCCGGTCAAGGTGGGCGGCGTGCTCAACATCGTGGTCGGCGTCAATCACCACCTGTACGAGCCGGCGCGCGACCGCATCGTCACCGCCGCCTCGTGCACCACCAACTGCCTGGCGCCGGTGGTCAAGGTGATCCATGAGGGCCTGGGCATCCGCCATGGCCAGATCACCACCCTCCACGACCCCACCAACACCAACCTGATGGTCGACGCGCCGCACCAGGACCTGCGCCGCGCGCGCAGCGCCATGCTGAGCCTGGCGCCCACCACCACCGGCAGCGCCACCGCCATCGCCCTGATCTACCCCGAGCTGAAGGGCAAGCTCGATGGCCACGCGGTGCGCGCGCCGGTGCTCAACGCCTCGCTCACCGACTGCGTGTTCGAGCTGCGCCGCGAGACCACGGCCGCCGAGGTGAACCAGCTGTTTGCCGAGGCCGCCAGCGGCGCGCTGGCCGGCATCCTGGGCTACGAGACGCGGCCGCTGGTCAGCGCCGACTATGCGCGCGACACGCGCAGCAGCATCGTCGACGCCCCGTCCACGCTGGTCACCGACGGCACGCTGCTGAAGGTCTACGCCTGGTACGACAACGAGATGGGCTATGCCTGCCGCATGGTGGACCTGGCCTGCCACATGCAGCAGTGCGGCCTGTGACCGGGCCCGGCCGATGAACCCCGGTGCGCGCCACTACGCCATCGTCACGGCGGCCTACTGGGGCTTCACGCTCACCGATGGCGCGCTGCGCATGCTGGTGCTGCTGCACTTCCACCGGCTGGGCTATTCGCCGTTCACGCTGGCGCTGCTGTTCCTGCTGTACGAGGCCATGGGCGTGGTGGCCAACCTGGTGGGCGGCTGGCTGGCCACGCGCCACGGCATCCAGCGCATGCTGGCCGTGGGCCTGGCCACCGAGATCGGCGGCTTCCTGCTGATGTCGGCGCTGTCGCCGGCCTGGTCGGCGGCGCTGTCGGTGGCCTGGGTGGTGATGGCGCAGGGCGTCTGCGGCGTGGCCAAGGACCTCACCAAGACGGCCAGCAAGGCGGCCATCAAGGCCACGGCCGGCGAGGCCTCGGGCACGCTGTTCAAGTGGGTGGCGTTTTTCACCGGCAGCAAGAACGCGATGAAGGGCGTGGGCCTGTTCCTGGGCGGCGTGCTGCTGCAGGGGCTGGGCTTCCAGCAGGCGCTGTGGGCCATGGCCGGCCTGCTGGCCCTGGTGCTGGTGGGCGTGCTGGGCTTCGTGCCGCCGCTGATGGGCCGGCAGAAGGCCTCGGCCTCGGCGCGCGAGCTGTTCGCCAAGAACCGGGGCATCAACCTGCTGGCTGCGGCGCGGGTGGTGCTGTTCGGCGCGCGCGACGTGTGGTTCGTGGTCGGCGTGCCGGTGTTCCTGTACGCGGCGGGCTGGAGCTTCACGATGGTGAGTGGCTTCGTCGCCGCCTGGACCGTGGGCTACGGCCTGGTGCAGGTGCTGGCGCCGGCCCTCGTGCGCCGCAGCGCCGATGGCCTGAGCACCGAGGTGCCGGCCGCGCGCGCCTGGTCGGCGCTGCTGGTCACCGTGCCGCTGGCGCTGGCCGCCTGCGTGGCCTGGCCGGTGGCGCAGCTGCAATGGGTGGTGGTGGCCGGGCTGGGGCTGTTCGGCTTTGTGTTCGCGGTCAATTCCTCGGTGCATTCCTACCTGGTGCTGGCCTATGCCGGCTCGGAGAAGGCGGCCGAGGACGTGGGCTTCTACTACGCGGCCAACGCGCTGGGCCGCTTCTTCGGCACGCTGCTGTCGGGCCTGCTGTACCAGTGGGGCGGGCTGCTGTATGCGCTGATGGGCTCGGCGCTGATGCTGCTCGGCTGCTGGGTGATCACGCTGGGCCTGCCCCTGCAGCGGCAGATCGCGGTTGCTGCCGTCGCGCCGGCCGCCGGGAGCCAGCCATGAGCCCGACGGGCCGCCCCAAGGGCGAATACCGCAAGGCGCAGCCTGAAGGTGCCCCAGTGAGCGCCGGCCGCGGCGCGCTGCAGCAGGCGTCAGCCCCGGTGCCGGAGCGGGCCGCGGCCGTGGCCGCGCTTGACGAGGCGGGCGCCGTGGCCGCGCTGGCGGCGCTGGCCCAGGGCGCGCGGCTGCGCATCTACCGCGCGTTGGTGGGCGCCGGGGCGCAAGGCCTGACCCCCGGCGCGCTGGCGGCCACGCTGGATGTGCCGGCCTCCACGCTGTCCTTCCACCTGAAGGAGCTGACCCATGCCGGCCTGGTGAGCCAGGAGCGCGAGGGCCGCCACCTGATCTACCGCCCGCGCCTCGGCCGCATGGACGCGCTGATGGCCTACCTGACCGCGCATTGCTGCCAGGCCTCGGGCACCGATCCCACCGTCTGCGGCCTGCCCGGCAGCAGCAGCTGCCCGCAGTGCTGAGTGTTCTTCGCTGCATCCCACCCGACAGGAGTTCGCGCATGTCTGACAAGCTCTACCACGTGTTGTTCATCTGCACGCACAACTCGGCCCGGTCGATCATGGCCGAGGCCATCCTGAACCGGCTGGGCGCCGGCCGCTTCGTCGCCCACTCGGGCGGCAGCCACCCGGCCGGCACGGTGCACCCGCTGGCCCTGCGCACGCTGGCGGCCATGCATGTGCCGGCCGAGGGGCTGCGCAGCAAGGACTGGTCGGAGTTCGCCCAGCCCGGGGCCCCGGTGATGGACTTCGTGTTCACCGTCTGCGACAAGGCCGCCGGCGAGACCTGCCCGGTGTGGCCCGGCCAGCCGATGACGGCGCACTGGGGCGTGGCCGATCCCGCCGCGGGCGAGGGCAGCGACGAGCAGCGGGCCCGGCTGTTCTGGGACACTGCGGTGGTGCTCAAGCGCCGCATCGAGCTGATGCTGGCCCTGCCGCTGGCCGCGCTGGACGGGCTGGCCATCCAGCGCGAGATCGACGACATCGGCACGCGCTGACGCCATGGCCGCCGACGCCCTGCCGTCCTGCCCGCCACCGCCGGCGCCGATGAGCGTCTTCGAGCGCTACCTCAGTCTCTGGGTGGCGCTGTGCATCGTAGCCGGCATCGCGCTGGGCCAGGCTCTGCCCGGGCCGGTGCGCGCGGTGGGGGCGATGTCGGTGGCCCAGGTCAACCTGCCGGTGGGCCTGCTGATCTGGGTGATGATCGTGCCCATGCTGCTGCGCGTGGATTTCGGCGCGCTGCACCAGGTGCGCGCGCACTGGCGCGGCATCGGCGTGACGCTGTTCGTCAACTGGGCGGTCAAGCCGTTCTCGATGGCGCTGCTGGCCTGGTTGTTCGTGCGCCAGGTGTTCGCGCCCCACCTGCCCGCGGCGCAGCTTGACAGCTACGTGGCCGGCCTGATCCTGCTGGCCGCCGCGCCCTGCACGGCCATGGTCTTCGTGTGGAGCCGGCTCACGCAGGGCCATCCGCTGTTCACGCTGAGCCAGGTGGCGCTCAACGACCTGATCATGGTCTTCGCCTTCGCGCCCATCGTCGGCCTGCTGCTGGGCCTGTCGGCAATCCACGTGCCCTGGGACACGCTGCTGATCTCGGTGCTGCTGTACATCGTGCTGCCGGTGGCCATGGCCCAGGCCTGGCGGCGCGCGCTGCTGGCGCGTGGCCCGGCGGCGCTGGAGGCCATGTTGGCGCGCCTCGGGCCCTGGTCGATCGCGGCGCTGCTGGCCACGCTGGTGCTGCTGTTCGCGTTCCAGGGCCAGGCCATCCTGCAGCAGCCGCTGGTGATCGCGATGCTGGCCGTGCCCATCCTGATCCAGGTGCTGTTCAACGCCGGCCTGGCCTACTGGCTGAACCGCCGGCTGGGCGAGGCGCACAGCGTGGCCTGCCCCTCGGCGCTGATCGGCGCGAGCAACTTCTTCGAGCTGGCGGTGGCCGCGGCCATCAGCCTGTTCGGCTTTGAATCGGGCGCCGCGCTGGCCACCGTGGTGGGCGTGTTGATCGAGGTGCCGGTGATGCTGGCCGTGGTGCGCGTGGTGAACCGCAGCAAGGCCTGGTACGAGGCGGGTCGCTGAAGAATGCGGCCCGGCCGGGCCGCCGCTGGGTCAGCCCGCGAACCAGCCCTCTACCTTGCTGCGGCTGGGCACGCCGCCGGCATGCACCACGCGGCCATCGATGACCACGCCGGGCGTGGCCATCACGCCATAGCCCACGATGTCGCGCAGGGCCTCCACCTTGTCCAGCGTGATGGTGGCGCCCTTGTCCTGTGCCACCTGCTGGATCAGCGCGATGGTGTTGCGGCAGTTGGCGCAGCCGCTGCCCAGTACCTTGATGTCCATGAGATGCTCCGATGTTGGCCGTGACGTGAAGGAAGGCCGGGCGGCGCGTCACAGCACCGCGTTGAAGATGAAGCCCACGGCCAGGATGCCGGTGGCCACCACGGCCACGAAGGTGGCGATCAGCCGCGGCTTGAGCACCTTGCGCAGGATGATCATCTCGGGCAGCGACAGCGCGATCACGCTCATCATGAAGGCCAGCACCGTGCCCAGCGCCGCCCCCTTGGCCAGCAGCGCCTGCACGATGGGGATGATGCCGGCGGCATTGGTGTACATCGGCACGCCCAGCAGCACCGCCAGCGGCACCGACCACCAGGCGTCCTTGCCCATGATGGCGGCCATGAAGTCCTGCGGCACCCAGCCGTGGATCACCGCGCCGATGGCGATGCCGGCCAGGATGTAGGGCCACACCCGGCCGACGATCTGGCGCACGTTGTCCAGGCCGGCGGCCATGCGCCCGGCCAGGGCCAGGTCGTCGTGGCCGGCGCTGGCGGGCACGCGCGGCATCTCGCGCACCCAGTCTTCCAGCTGCGCCTCCAGCTTCAGCCGGCCGATGATCCAGCCCGCGCCGATGGCCACCGCCAGGCCCAGGCCCAGGTAGAGCAGGGCGATCTTCCAGCCGAACAGGCCGAGCAGCAGGGCCAGCGCCACCTCGTTGACCATGGGTGCAGAGATCAGGAACGAGAAGGTCACGCCCAGCGGCACGCCGGCCTGCACAAAGCCGATGAACAGCGGCACCGCCGAGCAACTGCAAAAGGGCGTCACCACGCCCAGGCTGGCGGCCATCACGTTGGCCAGGCCCTCGCCACGGCCGGCCAGCAGCGCGCGCGTGCGCTCGGGCGTGAAAAACGAATTCACCATGCCCATCACGAACACCACCGCGGTGAGCAGCAGCAGCACCTTGGGCGTGTCGTACAGAAAGAACTGCAGCGCACTGCCCAGGTGGCTATCGCGTGCCACCGGCAGCGCCGCCACCAGTGCCTCGGAGGCCGGGTTCAGCGCCCGGTACAGCAGCCACCAGGCCAGCGCCGCCAGCAGCAGCAGCGCACGCGGGTGCTGCTGCGCCATCTGCTGGGTACGACGGGACAAGGTGAGGGCGCTCATGCAGGGGTCTCCGTCCGGGGTTCCAGCTTGCGCCGTCAGCGGCCTCTGCGTACTGCGCTTGATCAAGTCCGTTGATTCAACTATTATTGAATTCATGGATCAAGCATCAGTCGTTCAAGCCCTGGCCGCGCTGGCCCACCCGGTGCGCCTGGAGGCCTTTCGCGCCCTGGTGGTGGCCGGCCATGAGGGCCTGGCCCAGAAGGCCCTGGCCGAGGCCGTGGGTGTGGGCCCCACCAACCTGGCCTTCCACCTCAAGGAGCTGGCCGCGGCCGGCCTGGTGACGCAGGCGCAGAACGGCCGCTTCGTGATCTACCGCGCTGGCTTCGAGCAGATGCGCGCGCTGCTGGGCTACCTCACCGACAACTGCTGCGCCGGCGCGCCGCGCGCGGCAGCCACGCCGCCGTCTGGCACCTGCGGGTGCTGACCCCCACCCATCCACCGAGGATCGACCATGTCTTCCATCACGATGCGTCAGGCCCAGGCGGCCGACTGGCCCGCCGTTGAAGCCCTGTTGCGCGCCAACGGCCTGCCGCTGCAGGGCGCGCGCGAGCACCTCGCCACGTTCGTGCTGGCCCAGGCCGGGGGCGAGACGGTGGGCTGCGCGGGCGTGGAGCCGCGCGGCGAGGTGGCCTTGCTGCGCTCGGTGGCGGTGGCACCCGGGCTGCAGCGCCAGGGCATCGGCCGGCAGATGGTGGCGCTGCTGATGCAGGAGGCACGCCGCCGCGGCTTTGCGCAGATGGTGCTGCTGACCACCACCGCGCGGCGCTTCTTCGAGGAGCTTGGCTTCACGCTGGCCGACCGGGCCCAGGCGCCGGCGGCGCTGCAGCAGTCGGCCGAGTTCCAGGGCCTGTGCCCGGCCAGCGCCGACTACCTGCAGTTGATGCTGCAGCCGCCGGTGGCGGCCGATGCGCTGCAGGGCCTGCCGGTGGCCGTGCTGGGCGCCGGCCCGGTGGGCCTGGCCGCGGCGGCGCAGCTGCTGGCGCGCGGCCTGCCCTTCGTGATTTTGGAAGCGGCACCCCAGGTGGGCGCCAGCCTGCTGGACTACGGCCATGTGCGCCTGTTCTCGCCCTGGCGCTACAACATCGATCCGGTGATGGCCGCGCACCTGGCGCCCACCGGCTGGCAGGCGCCGCCGCCTGAGGCGCTGCCGTTGGCCGCCGAGGTGGTGCAGCAGGTGCTGGCCCCCTTTGCGCGCCTGCCGGAAGTGGCCGCGGCACTGCGCCTGTCCACGCGCGTGACCGCCATCACCCGCGAGGGCTTCGACAAGGTCAAGAGCGCCGGGCGCGACCACGCGCCTTTCGTGATCCGTGCGCTGCACGGGGGCCAGGCGCTGGAGATCCGCGCCCGCGCCGTGATCGACGCCACCGGCACCTGGCACCAGCCCAATCCGCTGGGCGCGGGCGGGCTGCCGGCCATCGGCGAGGCCGAGGCCGAGGCCGCCGCGCGCATCCGCTACGGCATTCCCGATGTGCTGGACACCGAGCGTGCGCGTTATGCCGGCAAGCACACGCTGGTGGTGGGCGCCGGCCACTCGGCCGCCCATGCGCTGCTTGACCTGGCCCGGCTGGCCACCCAGGCGCCCGGCACGCGCCTGGCCTGGGCCGTGCGCTCGCCCGCACTGACACGGGTGTTCGGCGGTGGCGCGGCCGATGCGCTGCCGGCGCGCGGCGCGCTGGGCACGGCGCTGCGGCAGCTGCGCGACAGCGGCGCGCTGGCCCTGCATGCCGGCCTGCGCATCACCCGCATCGAGCCCGGTGCCACCGGCACGCTGACCGTGCTGGGGGTGGATGCGCAAGGGCATGAGCAGCGGCTGGAGGGCATCGACGAGATCGTCTGCGCCACCGGCCAGCGGCCCGATCTGGGCCTGACCCGCGAACTGCGCGTGCGCCTCGACCCCTGGCTGGAATCCACCGAGGCCCTGGGCCCCTTGATCGACCCCAACCTGCACAGCTGTGGCACGGTGCGCCCGCATGGCCACCGCGAGCTGAGCCACCCCGAGCCCGGCCTGTACACCGTGGGCGTGAAGAGCTACGGCCGCGCGCCCACGTTCCTGATGGCCACCGGCTTTGAGCAGGCGCGCTCGGTGGTGGCGGCGCTGGCCGGCGACCTGCAGGCCGCCGACCGTGTGGAACTGAACCTGCCCGAGACCGGCGTGTGCAGCGTGAGCGGCGCCGACACCGAGGCGGCAGCGGGCGAGGCCTGCTGCGGCGGCCCGCCGGCCCGCGATGCCGCGGCCTGCTGCGTGCTGGACGAGCAGCGCAAGGCCGAGGGCGAAGCCGGCTGCGGGTGCGCCACGCCGGCGGCGGTGCCGGCATTGGCGTCGATCGTGGCCGCCCCCGTCCCGGCGCGTCGCAGCTCTGGCTGTTGCTGAGCAGCGTGCGGCGCGGTCGCGCCGCACGCTGCTCGCTGATCATCGGTGGCAGTTTGCATAACGATCATCGTCGGGCTTTTGTGTGTACGGCCCAAGTAGCAATGTCCGCGTCCAGCCACCCGCAAGCGGTGGGTGTTGCAGGCCCGGATCAGTGGCCCGGTGACCGCTCGGTGCAGTGCTCGGCCCCAGCGCCGTTGGTTGGCGCTGCCGAGTTCCGGCACACGCTCTTGCGCATCGGCCCCAGCACGGCCAGTCGGATGTCCGATCGTGGCGCCACGCGGCAAGCCAGCAGGCGGCCGTGGCGTTCGTCGTCTTCGCTGACATGGGCGCGGCTCATCACGCGGGTGGCCACCTCGCCCTGCAGGATGGCCACCTTGCACACGCCGCAGCCGCCGTTGCGGCAGCCCACCGGGATGCCCTTGCGGTTGAGCGCCACCATGCCTTCGAGCAGCGAGCGCGCGTCAGCACAGGCGAAGTGCTCGCCCGTGTCCTCGATCAGGACGTCAAATTTCTGCAAGCCGGTCTCCATGTGCGGGCGTACCGTGCGCGCCGCATCGTCGGTGTGTCGGGGGTGGTGGCATGTTGGCGGCGCTGCCGCGCGCTGTCCAATACCCTTGGGCGCTGCGGCGCGATACCTGGGCTGCATGGCATGGCTTGCAGCCCAGGGGTTTGCATGCGCGGTGGCCCGGAATGGCGTGTGGCCCGGCTACTGCAGCGCCGCCGCCTCGCGCCGCATCGAGGCCAGCAGCGACTGCAGGATCGGCGAGTCGTCGTCGTCGCGGTAGATGCAGCACAGGTCCACGCGCGAATCCGCGGGGTGGTGCAGCGGCCGGTAGGCAATGCCCGGCATGGCCATCGAGGTGGCCGACTGCGGCACCACCGTCACCGAGAAGCCCGTGGCCACCAGGGCCACGGCATGCACCACATCGCCCACCTCCTGCGCCACCTGCGGCGTGAAGCCGCAACTGCGGCACATCTCGTGCACACGGTCGATGAAGCTGGGCCGCGAGCCGGTGGGGTACAGCACCAGCGGCACCTGCTCCAGCTCCTGCAGCGCGACCGCGGTGCGTGCGGTCAGCGGGCTGCCCGAGGGCAGGGCCACGTACAGCGGCTCGGTCAGCAGGGTCTCGCTCACCAGCCCGTCGATGGGCCGCATCAGCCGGTTGAAGGCCAGCGTGATGCGGCGCTGGCGTAAAGCGTCGATCTGCTCGTCCTTCACCATGTTGTGCAGGAAGATGCTGACCTCGGGATGCGCCTCGCGAAACGCCCGGATCAGCCGCGGAATGGCGCCAAAGATGCCCGAGCCGAAGATCGCCAGATCGACCCGCCCCAGCAGGCCCTGCGCAGCCTTGCTGCTGCGCTCGATGGCGCGCTCGGTCAGGCCCAGGATGTTGCGGGCATCGTCGTAGAACACGCGGCCGGCATCGGTGAGCTCCACGCCGCGGTGGGTGCGGCGAAACAGCAGCACGCCCAGCTGCTCTTCCAGCTGCTGGATCTGGCGCGTGAGCGGCGGCTGCGAGATGTGCAGGCGCACGGCCGCACGGCCGATTTTTTTCTCTTCGGCAACGCACACGAAGTAGCGGAGATGGCGCAGATCCACGTCGATACGGCCGGCGCGGACGCGGCAGGGCGGGTGCAGGGCAGCGCCAAATTGTGGCCGAGCCGCGCCGCTGATACCACTTGGTAGCAACCAGTAGCCGCAGCCATGCTTGCCGGGTATGGTCAACCGGGCTTCGATGGTATTGGACGCCGGCCACACCGGCTGCCTACAGTGGCTGCACATTCAGCGCGGCGGCCACAGCGTCGTCCACAACCACCGCGCATCCAGCAGGCGACGACAGGAGACAAGAACCATGGCAATGACAGGCGTGCTGCGCCCGGGACATGTGCAGATCCGGGTGCTCGACATGGGCGAGGCGGTGGCCTTCTACCGCGACGTACTGGGTCTCGAGGAGATGGGCCGCGATGCGAGCGGCCGCGTCTACCTGCGTGCCTGGGACGAGCGCGATCACCACAGCGTGGTGCTGCGCCAGGCCGACAGCGCGGGCATGGACTTCTTCGCCTTCAAGGTCGACAGCGAGGCCACGCTCGACAAGCTGGAGGCCGACCTGCGCGACCGCGGCCTGCGCACCTCGCGCCTGCCGGCCGGCGAGCTGATGGAAACCGGCGAGCGCGTGCGCTTCGAGATCCCCAGCGGCCACCAGATCGAGCTGTATGCCAAGAAGACCTTTGCCGGCAGCGCGCTGGGCCAGAAGGACCCCAAGCCCTACAGCGCGCGCTTCGACCAGGGCATTGCGCCGATGCGCATGGACCACGCCCTGCTCTACGGCCCCAACGTCGACCAGGTGCTGGAGATCTTCACCCAGGTGCTGGGCTTTCACCTGGCCGAGTACGTCACCCTGCCCGGCACCGATGTCAAGGGCGCGCTGTGGCTGGCCTGCTCGAACAAGGCGCATGACATCGCCTTTGTCGTGCACCCCGAGCCGGGCAAGCTGCACCATGTGTCGTTCTACATGGAGTCGATCGACCGCGTGTTCCGCGCCGCCGACATCATGAGCGCCAACGACATCAAGGTCGACATCGGCCCCACGCGCCACGGCATCACGCGCGGCGGCACCATCTATGCATGGGACCCGTCGGGCAACCGCTTCGAGACCTTCTCGGGCGGCAACTCGTCCTACCCCGACCTGCCGCCCATCGAATGGAGCTGGGAAGGCCTTGGCGAAGGCGGCGGCCTCGACGTGGCGCACCGCAAGATGCACGAGACCTTCCTGACCGTGGTGACCTGAGCCCGGCGGCGCATCCCGCTGCTGCGCGGCTGAACCCGCTCCACCCCGGACCCCTTGCAAGGCTTCATTCATGCCAGTCGCCAACATCCACGTGCTGGCCGGTCATCCCCGGCCGGTGCTCAAGCAGCTGCTGCGCGAGGCCTCGATGGCCTTTGCGCAGGCCATCGACGCACCGCCCGAACGCCTGCAGGTGTGGATCACCGAGGTCGACCCCGGGCTCTATGCCCTGGCCGGCGAGCCGGCCGACGAGGTGCTGGCGCGCGGCGTGCCACGCGCCGAGGCCGAGATCCCGCTGATCCGCATGGCGCTGATGGAAGGCCGGCCGGTGGCCACGCTGCACCGCGTGATGGCCGACCTGAGCGCCGCGGTGGCCCGCGTGCTGGGCGGCGACCCGCAGCGCGTGCGGGTGCAGATCGACCATGTGCACCCGGAGCGCTGGGCCATCGGCGGTGTGCCGGCCAGCCAGGCCCGCGCCGCCGAGCTGGCCCGGCGGGCACCCGCCGCCAGCGGCTCCTGAACCAGCTGGCATCTGACGTACGCGGCCGCCAAGGCCCGCAACGGCTGCGCCGCGCACGCCCGGCCACCCCAACCGCCAACCCCTGCCCCGCACCATGCAGACCTTCCAGCACTTCATCAACGGCCAGTTCGTGGCCTCGGCCAGCGGCAAGCTTTTCGACAAGCGCTCGCCGCTGGACAACACCCGCCTGGGCCAGGTGGCCGAAGGCGGCCAGGCCGAGGTGAACGCCGCGGTGGCCGCCGCCCAGGCCGCCCTGCACGGCCCCTGGGGCCGCATGCCCACCGACCAGCGCGTGGCCATGCTGCACGCGGTGGCCGATGGCATCACCCGGCGCTTTGACGACTTCGTGGCGGCTGAAGAAGCCGACACCGGCCAGCCCCACCATGTGATCGCCCACGCCTTCGTGCCGCGCGGCGCGGCCAACTTCAAGATCTTTGCCGACATCGTCAAGAACGTGCCGGCCGAGAGCTTTGTGATGGACACGCCCGACGGCGCCGGCGCGCTGAACTACGCCATCCGTAGACCGAAGGGCGTGATCGGCGTCATCAGCCCCTGGAACGCGCCGCTGCTGCTGATGACCTGGAAGGTGGGCCCGGCGCTGGCCTGCGGCAACACCGTGGTGGTCAAGCCCAGCGAAGAAACCCCCGCCTCCGCCACGCTGCTGGGCGAGGTGATGAACGCCGTGGGCGTGCCGCCCGGTGTGTACAACGTGGTGCATGGCTTCGGCCCCGATGCGGCCGGCGAGCAGCTGACCCGCCACGATGACGTGGACGCCATCACCTTCACCGGCGAGACGCGCACCGGCACCGCCATCATGAAGGCCGCCGCCGACGGCATCCGCGACGTGAGCTTCGAGCTGGGCGGCAAGAACGCCGGCATCGTGTTTGCCGATTGCGACTTCGATGCCGCCGTGGAAGGCATCTTCCGCTCGGCCTTCATGAACACCGGCCAGGTGTGCCTGGGCACCGAGCGCGTGTATGTGGAACGGCCGCTGTTCGAGCGCTTCGTGGCTGCGCTCAAACGCCGCTGCGAGGCGGTGAAGTACGGCCGCCCCGGCGATGCCGGCAGCAACTACGGCCCGCTGATCAGCCAGGAGCACCGGCGCAAGGTGCTGAGCTATTACGCCAAGGCCGTGGCCGAAGGCGCGAATGTGGTGACGGGTGGCGGCGTGCCCGACCTGCCCGGCCTGCTGGCCGAAGGCGCCTGGGTGCAGCCCACCATCTGGACCGGCCTGCCCGAAACCGCCGCCGTGGTGCGCGAGGAGATCTTCGGCCCCTGCTGCCACATCCGCCCCTTCGACAGCGAAGACGAGGTGGTGGTGCTGGCCAATGCCAACCGCTACGGTTTGAGCACCACGATCTGGACCGAGAACCTGAAGCGCGCGCACCGCATGGCCGCCGCGGTGGCGGTGGGCATCACCTGGGTGAACAGCTGGTTCCTGCGCGACCTGCGCACGCCGTTTGGCGGCAGCAAGCAAAGCGGCATCGGCCGCGAAGGCGGCGTGCACTCGCTCGAGTTCTACACCGACCTCAGAAACGTCTGCATCAAGCTCTGAACTTGGCCTCGCACATGACCCCTGACCTCATCCAAGCCTGCGGCGACGCGTTGTACGACGCCTGGCGCGCCCGCGCCACCGTGGCGCCGCTGCTGGAGCGCTTTCCAGCCATCACCGTGGCCGACGGCTACGCCATCCAGAGCCGCATGGTGGCGCGCCGCGTGCAGGCCGGTGAAACCATCATCGGCAAGAAGATCGGCGTCACCAGCAAGCCGGTGCAGGACATGCTGGGCGTCTACGAGCCCGACTTCGGCCAGCTCACCAGCGGCATGGTGTGCTCCGAAAGCGATGGCGTCGACCTGAACGGCCTGATCCAGCCCAAGGCCGAGGCCGAGCTGGCCTTTGTGCTGGCGCACGATCTGGTCGGCCCCGGCATCACCGCCACCGACGTGATCCGCGCCACCGCCTATGTGTCGCCCTGCTTCGAGATCGTGGACAGCCGCATCCGCGACTGGAAGATCAAGATCCAGGACACCGTGGCCGACAACGCCAGCTGCGGCGTGTTTCTGCTGGGCCAGGCCAAGGGCGACCCGCGCAAGCTCGATCTGCAGCTGGCCGGCATGAGCCTGCAGCGCAATGGCGCACTGCACGCCACCAGCGTGGGCGCGGCCGTGCAGGGCTCGCCCGTCAATGCCGTGGTGTGGCTGGCCAATACGCTGGGCCGGCTGGGCCTGCCCTTTCGCGCGGGCGAGGTCATTCTCTCGGGCTCGCAATCGCCGCTGCTGCCGGTGGCCGATGGCGACGACCTGGTCTGCACCATCGGCGGGCTGGGCACCTGCCGCGCACGCTTCCACGGAAAGGCCGCTGTATGACCGACAACCCGCTCACCATGCAGCGCGCGCTGAGTGATGCCCACATCGCCCAGCTAACCGACCGCATCGAGACCGCGCAGACCAGCGCCACCGCCATCCCCAAGCTCACCGAAGACTTCCCCGCGATGACCCTGGGCGATGCCTATGCGGTGCAGCTGCAGCTGCTGCGCCGCTGGGTGGCGCAGGGCCGGCGCCAAGTGGGCTGGAAGGCCGGCCTCACCTCCAAGGCCAAGATGGACCAGATGGGCGTGCGCGTGCCCACCGTGGGCTTCTTGCTGGCCGATTTTTTCAGGCCCGAGAACTCGGTGGTGGCCACGCATGACCTGGTGCACCCGCGGGTGGAGTGCGAGGTGGCCTTCGTCACCCGGGCCGAGCTGGCCGGCCCCGATGTCACGCGTGCGCAGGTGCTGGCCGCCACCGATTTTGTCGTGCCCGCCATCGAGGTGATCGACTCGCGCTTTGCCGGCTTCAAGTTCGATCTGCAAAGCGTGGTGGCCGACAACAGCTCGTCGGCGCGCTATGTCACCGGTGGCCGCGCCCGCCTTCCCGCCGATGTGGACCTGGCCACGCTGGGCGTGGTGCTCGAGAAAAACGGCGAGCCGGTCGCCCTGGGCGCGTCGACCGCCGTGGCCGGCCACCCGGCCGATGCCGTGGCCCTGGTGGTGAAGGTGCTGCACGAGATCGGCGAGCGCCTGCCGGCCGGCAGCTTCGTGATGAGCGGCGGCATCACCGAGGCCATTGCGGTGCAGCCGGGCGACCACGTCTGCGCCCGCTTTCAAGAACTGGGCAGCGTGGGCTTCCGCCTGGGCTAACGCCCGCTGACAACGCCCCCGCCGCGGGCTGCGCGGCAAGCATCGGATGGCTACACGCTGGGCGTGGTTGTGATCAGCAGCCTGGCCATCGCGCCGCAGCTGCTGGCCAGGCTGCCGTACCACCCGCGCACCAGCTTCACGCGCCGACGAGAACACGCGCTGGGGCAAGGTCATCCGCGACGCCCGGATCACTCCCGAATGACGACTGGAAATCTCTCATGACCACACCCAACCGCAAGATCCGCTGCGCCCTGATCGGCAGCGGCAACATCGGCACCGATTTGATCTACAAGCTGCAGCGCAGCCCCGTGCTGGAGCCCGTGTGGATGGTGGGCATCGACGCGCAATCCGAAGGCCTGCAGCGCGCCCGCGACATGGGCCTGAAGACCACCGCCGAGGGCGTGGACGGCCTGCTGCCGCATGTGGCCGCCGATGGCATCCAGATCGCCTTTGACGCCACCAGCGCCTATGTGCATGCCGAGAACTCGCGCAAGCTCAATGCGCTGGGCGTGCTGATGGTGGACCTGACGCCCGCGGCCATCGGCCCCTTGTGCGTGCCAACCGTGAACCTGGCCGCGCATGTGGGCCAGGTGGAGATGAACGTCAACATGATCTCCTGCGCCGGCCAGGCCACCATCCCCATCGTGCATGCCATCAGCCGCGTGCAGCCGGTGGCCTATGGCGAGATCGTGGCCAGCCTGGCCAGCAAGTCGATCGGGCCGGGCACACGCGCCAACCTCGACGAGTTCACCTACACCACCTCGGCCGCCATCGAGAAGGTGGGCGGCGCCAGAAAGGGCAAGGCCCTGGCCATCATCAACCCGGCCGAGCCGCCGATGATCATGCGCAACACCATCAACTGCCTGTGCGAGACCGAGCCCGATCAGACCCGGATCATCGACTCGGTGCTGGCCATGATCGAGCAGGTGCAGCAGTACGTGCCCGGCTACCGCCTGGTGAACGGCCCGCTGTTTGATGGCAAGCGCGTGGCGGTGTTTCTGCAGGTGGCGGGCCTAGGCGACTACCTGCCCACCTACGCCGGCAACCTCGACATCATGACCGCCGCCGCCTGCCGCACCGCCGAGATGTTTGCCGAGGAGATCCTGGCCGGCAGCATCACGTTGAAGCCTGTGGTGGCCGAGGCGGCTACTGCCTGAGGACGATCCAAACCATGACAAGCAATCTCAAAGGCCGCAAGGTTCTGGTGCACGACATGTGCCTGCGCGACGGCATGCATGCCAAGCGCGAGCAGATCAGCGTGGAACAGATGGTGAAGGTGGCCCGCGCGCTCGATGCCGCCGGCGTGCCGCTGATCCAGGTGACCCATGGCGCTGGCCTGGGCGGCAACTCGCTGCAGCACGGCTTTGCGCTGGCCAGCAACGAAGAATACTTGCGCGCCGTGTGCCCGGTGCTGAAGCAGGCCAAGGTGAGCGTGCTGCTGATCCCCGGCCTGGGCACCATGCGCGAGCTGCACAGCGCCTACGACTGCGGCGCCCGCAGCGTGCACGTGGCCACGCATTGCACCGAGGCCGACACCTCGCCCCAGCACATCGCCTGCGCGCGCAAGCTCGGCATGGACACCACCGGCTTTCTGATGATGGCCCACCTCAACTCGCCCCAGGGCCTGGCCGCCCAGGGCAAGCTGATGGAAAGCTACGGCGCGCAAACCCTCTACATCACCGACTCGGCCGGCGCCATGCTGCCCGACGACGTGACGGCCGCGGTGGATGCGCTGCGCCAGACGCTGAAGCCCGAGACCGAGATCGGCTTCCACGGCCACCACAACCTGGGGCTGGGCATCAGCAACTCGATCGCCGCCATCGCCGCCGGGGCCAGCCGCATCGATGCCTCGGTGGCCGGCCTGGGCGCCGGGGCCGGCAACACGCCGCTGGAAGTGTTTGTGGCGGTGTGCGAACGCATGGGCATCGACACCGGCGTGGATCTCTTCCAGCTGATGGACGTGGCCGAAGAGATCATCGTGCCGATGATGGACCACATGGTGCGCGTGGACCGCGACTCACTCACGCTGGGCTTTGCCGGCGTGTACTCCACCTTTCTGC
Organism: Aquabacterium sp. OR-4; assembly: GCF_025290835.2. Classification (NCBI taxonomy): domain Bacteria; kingdom Pseudomonadati; phylum Pseudomonadota; class Betaproteobacteria; order Burkholderiales; family Sphaerotilaceae; genus Pseudaquabacterium; species Pseudaquabacterium prasiolae. The sequence continues at coordinate 1,247,221 of NZ_JAOCQD020000002.1, forward strand.
TGCATGCCAAGCGGGCCGCCGCGCGCTTTGGCGTGCCGGCGCGCGACATCCTGGTGGCCCTGGGCCACAAGAAGATGATCGCCGGCCAGGAAGACATGATCGAGGACACCGCCATGACGCTGGCCAAGCAGCGCGGCTTGCTGAAGGACGTGGTGCGCGGCGCCCAGGCCGGCGCCCAGGCCGGCACCCAGGCCAGCGCGCAAGCGGCGGCCTGACGCCATGGCTGCCGAGCAAGGCATCGCGGTGGTGGTTGGCGCCACCGGCGCCATGGGTGCGGTGATCACGCAAAGGCTGGTGCAGCACGGCCTGCAGGTGCTGGCCGTGGCCCGCCATGCCGATGCACTGCGAGCCCTGGCCCACAGCGTGCCCGGCGTGCGGGCCTGCCAGGCCGACATTGGCGATGACAGCGCCATCGCCACCATCGCCGCCGCACTCAAGCCATTGCCAGGCCCCGTGCGCCTGCTGCTGCAGGGCGCGGGCGTGGCCACGGCCGGCGGCGTATTGCAAGCATCCACGGCCGCCGTGGTGGACGCGGTCAACATCAAGGTGGCCGGCCTGATGCGCCTGGTGCGCGCGGCCGATGACCGGCTGGCCACCGGATCGCGCCTGCTGGCCATAGGCGGGCACTACGGCTTCGAGCCCACGGCCTATGCCGCCACCGCCGGCGTGGCCAATGCCGCGCTGGCCAACCTGGTGCGCCAGCTCAGCTGGGCCCATGGCCCGCGCGGCATCACCGCCCACCTGCTGGCGCCCGGCCCGGCCGATACCGAGCGCCTGCACCGCGTGGCCGCCTCGCGCGCCGAGCGCGATGGCCTGGCCACCACCCAGGTGCTGGCGCAGATGCGCGCCGAATCCGCCATTGGCGCCTTCACCACGCCCGAGCAGATCGCCTGGGCCATCACCCTGCTGCTGGCGCGCGAGGCCGATGCCCTGGCCGGCAGCACCTTGTTCATGGATGCAGGCCGCAGACACGGGCTGCCCTGAACCCGCCGCGGGCCATGGGGGTCCTCGGCCGCGTTGTTTGAAGAATATCAACAGGAGACAAGCATGCAGTTCCAGATGCAGGCAGGCGTTCGCGCGCGCGCCGCCGTCCAGCTCGCCACCGTGGCCCTCATCGGCTGGCTGGCCACCGGTGCCGCCCAGGCCACCGAGAACGGCCTGACCAGCGCCGCCGCCGGGGCCGAAGGCTTCACCGCCGGCGCCCTGCCCCCGCCCGGCAGCTACGGCCTGGTGTACCTGAACCACTACCAGAGCACGCGCTTCAACAACGGCGCGGGCGACTCGGCCGTGCCCGGCTTCAAGGTCACGGCCGATGCCGTGGTGGGCCGCTTCGTGCAGGTGCTGCCCACCCAGGTGCTGGGCGGCAATCTGGGCTGGCACGTGATCGTGCCGCTGGCCAGGGTGAAGCTCAGCGCCGCCGGCAACAGCGACAGCCGCAGCGGCGTGGGCGACATCGAGGCCGGCCCCTTCGTGGCCTGGCACACGCCCACGTTCCACTACGTGGCCGCACTCGACGTGGTGCTGCCCACCGGCGCCTATGACAAGAACCGCGGCGTCAACCTGGGCCACCACTACACCACCTGGCGGCCCATCGTCGGCTTCTCGTACCTGACACCGCAGCTGGATGTCTCGGCCAAGATCACCTACAGCATCAATGGCCGCAACGGCGACACCGACTACCGCTCGGGCCAATACCTTCATGCCGACTGGAACCTGGGCTTCCACGTGGCCCCAGGCTGGCAGCTGGGCCTGCAAGGCAGCCTGATCCACCAGACCACCGACGACCAGGCCGGCGGCGCCACCGTGGCCGATGGCGTGCGCACCAAGGTGATGGCCTTCGGCCCGGCGGTGCGCTACCAGTCGCCCGCCGGCTGGTCGCTGGAAGCGCGTGTGCTGAAGGAAAGCGGCGCGCGCTGGCACACCCAGGGCACGGCAGCCTGGCTGAAGGCGGTGTTCGCGTTCTGAGCCGGGCCACACCCACCCCAACCAGGAGAGCGACCGATGGCCGCGCTGCAAGCCGTGGGCTGCGCGTGCGCAGCGCTGTCGCCCACCGACGAACTGGTCTCGCGCCTGCACTTCGATGCGCGCGAGGGCCGCATCTGGCTCAACCAGCAGCGCATGCTGCTGCTGCACAACAGCGCCATGGGCGTGCTGCGGCAGGAGCTGATCGAGAGCCTGGGGCTGGACAGGGCCCGCGGCCTGATCACCCGCATGGGCTACAACTGCGGCGCCCACGATGCCGAGCTGGCACGCGAGCTGCGCTGCAGCGACCGCCCGGCCGAGGCCGTGACCATCGGCCCGCAACTGCACATGCTGGAAGGCGTGGCGCGGGTTGAGGCCGTGACGCTGGAGCTGGACGAAGAGGCCGGCCACTTCCTGGGTGAATTCAACTGGCATGGCAGCGCCGAGGCCGAGGCCCATGTGCAGGTGTACGGCATCGTGGGCCACACCGCCTGCTGGCAGCAGGTGGGCTATGCCAGCGGCTTTGTCAGCCGCTTCATGGGCCGGCCGGTGGTGTTTCGCGAGCTGCAGTGCCGCGCCCAGGGCGCGCCGCACTGCGTGATCGTCGGGCGGCCCGCCGAAGCCTGGGGCGATGCCGCCGACGCCGCCGACGACCTGGCCCACCTGCGCGCCGATGCGCTGAGCCAGGGCGTGGCCGCGCTGCCCACGGGGCCGGCGCCTGAGCCCGGTGCCGCCCCCAGCGCCGCCCGCCACCTGCTGGGCGACAGCGCCGTGGTGGGCGTCTCGGCCGGCTTCAATGCCGTGTGCCACATGGTGCGGCGCGCGGCCGACACCCGGGCCACCGTGCTGTTCCTCGGCGAAAGCGGCGTGGGCAAGGAGGTGCTGGCCCAGGCCCTGCACCGCATCGGCCCGAGGGCGCAGGGCCCCTTCGTGGCCATCAACTGCGCCGCCATCCCCGACGAGCTGATCGAGAGCGAGCTGTTCGGCGTGGACAAGGGCGGCTACACCGGCGCGCTGGCCAGCCGACCGGGCCGCTTTGAGCGCGCGCACGGCGGCACGCTGTTTCTCGACGAGATCGGCATCCTGGGCTGGACGGCCCAGGGCAAGCTGCTGCGCGCCCTGCAGGCGCGCGAGATCGAGCGGGTGGGCGGCACGGCCACGATGCCGGTGGATGTGCGCGTGGTGGCCGCCACCAACCTGGACCTGAAGAACGAGGTGCAGGCCGGCCGCTTTCGCGAAGACCTGTACTACCGGCTGAACGTGCTGCCCATCCGCGTGCCCCCGCTGCGCGAGCGGCGCGAAGACATCCCCGTGTTCATGAACCACTTCCTGCACCAGTACAACCGGCGCGACGGGCGCCAGGTGAGCGGCTTCACCGGCCGGGCCATCGACGCCATGCTGGCCTACCACTGGCCCGGCAACATCCGCGAGCTGGAGAACCTGGTGGAACGCGGCGTGGTGCTGGCCAGCGACGGCGGCGCCATCGACACGCCGCAGCTGTTTCTGGGCGATGAGCAACTGCCCGCGGACTGGCTGGCGCTGCAGCGCGATGGCAGCCTGCGCAACCGGGCGGGAGCGTTGAACGATGCAGACGAGGGATCGACAGCATCACCGTGCCGCGACGACCTCGGCGAGGCCCACACCCTGGGCCAGCGTGTGCAAGACCTGCTGGCCGGACGGTGCGCTGGTGGGCGCGAAGCCCAGGTGCCGCTGGATGCGCTGGAGGCCGAACTGGTGCGGCGGGCCATGGCAGCCACCGGTGGCAACCAGTCGGCCGCCGCGCGGCTGCTGGGTTTGAGCCGGTCGCAATTGATCTATCGATTGAAGGGCTTGGCGCAGGGGGTGGCAGGCAAATTTGCCGAACTCGGTGATTGACGGCGGGGTTGGCACCGCAGCAGTTGGCAACGCAGCGCGCTGTCAGTGGCCTTCACCCTCCAACCGATGCCGCACGGCCAGCACCCCCACCGGCTGGGGCGAGGCGATTTCGTACTGCAGCACATGGCCCGATGCGCCGAACGCGTTCACCAGTTCACGGCGCAGACCCGAGCGCGAGCCCGCCACCTTGCGGAACAGAAATGGCGGCCTGGCCAGCGCCAGCAAGGGCGCTTCGATGGATTCGATGGCTTCGAGTACGCGGTCTGCCGTGCCAGGTCTTCGGTGTACTGGGCACGCTCGAGGCGGTCTTCATGCGGGCCAAGGTATTGCAGACGCGCTGCATGGTCGAGCCCAGATCGCCTCGCCAAGGCCTCCTGGTCGGCGAAAGCCTGATGGCCTCGCCATGGCGGAACCACGCGGCTCACATGGGCTCGGTTCTCTCGCGCTTCTTCAACCGATAGTCCATCTGCCCCCGCCCCACCCCCAGCAGCCGCGCTGCGGCCGACACATTGCCCTCGCACTGCGCCATCGCCCGGTCCAGCAGCAACTGCTCGATGGCGTCGAACGAGGGCAACGAGGCCAGCAGCTGATCGGCCAGGGATGATGGGGTGCCGGCAGGCGCGGTTGATCCGCCGCCCGCGGCCTCGGGCGCCGCCCCCGCCAACTCCAGCGCCCCGCTGCCGCCCAGGCCCCAGGTGGGCTGGCCGCGCAGTTCTTCGCCGCCGGCAAACAGGTGCTGCACGTCGAGCTGGCCGCCTTCGTCGGCCAGGATCACGCCGCGTTCGATCATGTTTTCAAGCTCGCGCACATTGCCGGGCCAGTCGTAGTCGCACAGCGCGGCATAGGCGCGCGGGCCCAGGCCCTGCACCGTCTTGCCCAGGCGCTGGCTGCTGCGCCGCAGAAACAGCGCCACCAGCAGCGGGATGTCTTCGCGCCGCTCGCGCAGCGGCGGTATCTCGATGGGAAACACGTTGAGGCGGTAGAACAGGTCGCGCCGAAAACGCCCGGCGGCCATCTCGTCGCGCAGGTCGACATTGGCCGCGGCCACGATGCGCACGTTGGCGCGGCGCAGCTCGGTGCCGCCCACGCGCTCGTATTCGCGCTCCTGCAGCGCGCGCAGCAGCTTGCCCTGGGCGGCCAGGGCCAGGCTGCTCACCTCGTCCAGAAACAGCGTGCCGCCCTCGGCGCGCTCAAAGCGGCCGGGCCGCGGCCGGTCGGCGCCGGTGAAGGCGCCGCGCTCCACGCCAAACAGCTCGGCCTCCACCAGATCGGGCGGGATGGCGGCGCAGTTGATGGCCACAAACGGCCCCGGCTTCGGCCCCGCGCCGCGTGGACTGATCTGGTGCAGCGCGCGGGCAAAACACTCCTTGCCCACCCCGCTTTCGCCCTTGAACAGCACGGTGCTGTCGGTGGGCGCCACCTTGCGCACCAGGTGAGCGACTGCATTGAAGCCGGCCGAGGCGCCCACAAAGCCCGCCAGCTCTTGCGCAGGCGTGCCCACGAAGCTGTCGATGCGCAGGTAGCTGGCATGCGGCTGGGTCCCGGGCTGGCGGTCTTGCGCCTCCCACTCGGCCAGTGGCCGGCCGATGACGCGGCAGCGCGCATGGCCCATGGCCACGCATTCCACCTCGCGCCAGTGGATGGGCACGCCGGCCACGGCGGTGCTGTAGCCATCGGCATAGCCCACGATGGTCCAGCAGGCGGGCTCGCCGCTCACGCCGCTGTGCGCCAGATGGGCCTGCGCCTCCCAGCTGCCATGCCATAAAAAATCGCCCCAGAACTGGCCGCGCTCGATGTCCATGCGCATCTCGTCGATCGGCTGGTGGCGCACAAAGCCTTCGATCTCGCGCAGCCGCGGCCCCAGGGCCAGCGCCTCGGCCAGGGCCTGGGGCGTTTGCGCGTCCACCATGCGGCGCACGCGCTGGCCGTCCTCGAAGCCCTGCTGCCAGCCCAGGCGCATCAGCAGCTCGCGCGCCTTGGGCTGGCCCAGGCTGGCCATCAGCTCGCGCCGCAGCGATGCAAACGCACTGGCATGCATCAGCAGCATGCGCTGGTCGAACAGCTGGATGTGCCCGGCCTCGGGCGAGAAGCGCAGCTGCGCGGCCAGGGTCTGGGTGTGTTGGCTGGGGCCAAGGCTCTGGTTCATCGCGCGCGCTCCTGCATGGCCGACTGCTTGCTGAGCCCATGAAACGGCCCGCGCCCGGTTGCCTGGAATCATGAAGCGCCGCGGCGCCCGGGGCCATTGGTGCGAGTGCGAATGTCCAGGAATCAACAGCCTGGCGCGGTGGCCCGTGGCTTGCATTGGCCGCTGCCAAACAATGCAAGGAGACAAGCCCATGGTGGATGCCAAGCCGGCCACGCTGCGCCTGCAGGTGGCCCGGCGCGACGTGGTGGCCGAAGACGTGCTGGCCTTCGAGCTGCGCGACCCGGCGGGCGCCGACCTGCCGCCCTTCGAGGCCGGCGCGCACATCGATGTGCACCTGCCGGCCGATGCGCCCGTCAGCGGCCCGCGCGTGCGCTGCTACTCGCTGTGCAATGCGCCGTCCGAGCGCCAGCGCTACTGCGTGGCGGTGCAGCGCGAGCCGGCCGGGCGCGGCGGCTCGCGCTGGCTGCACCAGCAGGTGCAGGTGGGCGATGTGCTCAGCGTGGGCCCGCCGCGCAATGCCTTTGCGCTGCGCCCCGCGCCGCACACACTGCTGCTGGGCGGCGGCATCGGGCTCACGCCGCTGCTGGCCATGGCCGAGGCGCTGTGGGCGGCTGACCAGAGTTTTGAGCTGCATGTGGCCGTGCGCAGCGCCGCGCGCCTGGCCTTTGCGCAGCGCCTGCGCACGGCGCCCTGGGCCGGCTGCGTGCAGGTGCATGTGGATGGGCCCGGCCCGGCGCTGGATCTGGCCGCGCTGCTGGCGCGCCAGCCGCCGCAAGCGCTGGCCTTTGCCTGCGGGCCTACGGGCTTCATGGCCGCGGTGCAGGGCGCGGCGCGACAGCTGGGCTGGGCCGATGGCCGCGTGGTGGTGGAGCATTTCGCCGCGCCGGCTGCAGTGCCCGCAGGCCGTGATGAACCGGCCGTCGCACCAGAAGGCCTCAGCGTGCTGTGGGCGCCCAGCGGGCAGCGGGTGAATGTGGCGCCGCAGCACAGCGTGGCGCAGGCGCTGATCGCCGCGGGCATTGACATCCCCTTGTCGTGCGAGCAGGGCATTTGCGGCCAGTGCTGCGTGCAGGTGCTGGCCGGCCAGCCCGATCACCGCGACATGGTCTATGGCGAGCACGAGCACACGCTGGAGCGCCGCTTCACGCCCTGCTGCTCGCGCGCGCTGTCGGCGCAGCTGGTGCTGGCACCGCTGGGCTGGGCAGACCCGGCGCCGGGCCGCTGAGCCAGGCCCTGGCGTTGAGCTCTGCAGCGCCCGGGCTTGCGTTTTCCGCGCCGTCACCGGGCTCAGCCCGGGGCGGCTTTTCACCACGCTCATCCACCAGGAGACACCTCATGAGCACCACCACCACCACCGCCTCCCCCGCCCGCAGCATCCTGCTGCACCCCAGCGGCAACCCCGTGGGCAAGCCGGCCACGCCCTACCTGCTGAACTGCTGGTACGCGGCAGCGCTGGCCACCGAGCTGCCCACCGAGGGCATGCTCTCGCGCCAGCTGCTCGACACCGGCGTCTTGCTCTACCGCACATCCAGCGGCCAGCCGGTGGCCCTGCACGACCGCTGCCCGCACCGCTTTGTGCCGCTGTCGATGGGCCAGCGCCATGGCGACGACGTGGTGTGCAGGTACCACGCGCTGCGCTTCGATTGCAGCGGCACCTGCACCCACAACCCGCATGGCAGTGGCGCCATTCCGGCCGCGGCCCGGGTGCGCAGCTTCCCGCTGCTGGAGCGTCACGGCTTTGTGTGGATCTGGATGGGCGACGCCCCGGCCGACGCCACGAAGCTGCCCGACTTCAGCCCGCTGGACGTGGGCCCCGACACCGGCATCGCCTTCACCTACATGCCGATGAAGACCCACTACGAGCTCATCATCGACAACGTGATGGACCTGAGCCATGTGGACCATGTGCATGGCGAGATCATCAGCACGCGCGGCCAGCTGTCGCCGCTGGTGCCGCCGGTGAAGGAGGAGAACGGCACGGTCAGCGTGCGCTGGCAATGGCAGCAGCAGCCGGCCATGCTGATCTTTGCCAACTTTCTGCCGCAACCGGCCGAGCCGGCACGGCACTTCGTGGAGGTGACCTGGCATGCGCCGGCCACCATCCGCCTGGTGATCGGCGCCACGCAGGACGAGGCCGCGCCGCTGGCCCTGGACAGCACCACCGGCCAGTACGACGTGCACACCTGCACGCCAGCCAGCGAGGGCCACACGCACTACTGGTTTGCCACCCGCCGCAACCATGCGGTGGACGATGGCGAGTTCAACCAGATGAAGATCCAGGCCATGCACGGCGCCTTCGTCAACGAAGACGGCCCGATCATCGAGGCCGTGCACCGCGAGATGGGCAGCAGCGACTTCTTTGCACTGAACCCGGTCTTGATCAGCAGCGATGTGGCGCCGGTGCGCGTGCGCCGGCTGCTGGCGCGGATGATGGCCGCCGAAGGCCGCTACCAGTAGACGCCGCAGGCCCCGGCCGCCGCCAGCCGCGCGGCCTGCACAGGTTTGCACACCCCGGCCGACGCCCAGGCCGGCTTGGCTGCGCAGCTTTCAACACCGCAGCGCAGCATGGGCGGCATGCCGCGGGCCGGGGCCCGCTCCGGCGGCCGCCCGCCGGCCCGGCAGAGCCTTGGAGCCTGGGGCTTTCCCGCGGAATCTCGGCCACCGGCCCGGCATGGCACGGGCTTCGCACTGAAACCTGGCCAGCCCGCCGCCTGCGCAATGCCAGACACCCGGCAGGCCGCGCGCCCCAGCGCCAGGAGACCCGCCATGCCCATGCCCGACTTTGCCGCCACCGCCGCACCCGCAGCGCCCGCCGCGCCCGATCCCAGCCAGCGCTGGGTGCGCATCACGCGCGACCGGCCCGATGGTTTTGTGGAGTTCGACTTCGCCATCGGCACGCCCGATCTGGCGGTGGATCTGATCCTGCCGCGCCCGGCCTTCGAGGCCTTCTGCGCCGAGCAGCAGGTGCGCCGCATCGGCGATGCCCAGGCCGCCGCGCTGGCCGCCGAGCAGGCCCAGTGGCGCCACGGCCGGCCCGGCCTCGCCGAGTAGCCCACGCCCGCGCTACCCGGTTCACCCCATCCAACCCGCACCCAGCCACGAGAGAGGAGACAAGCCCATGACCGTCGACATCCGCGTGCAAAGCGTCAAGCCGCTGCGCCACACCTTCGGCCACATCGCGCGGCGCTTTGGCGACAAGCCGGCCAGCCGCTACCAGGAAGGCACCTACCAGCTGCAGTCGGAGCTGAACTTCCACTACAAGCCGCTGTGGGACCCCGGGCGCGACATCTACGACCCGCGCCGCACGGCCGTGGCCATGCACGACTGGTACGCGGCCAAGGACCCGCGCCAGTACTACTACGGCAGCTACACCATCGCCCGCAGCCGCATGCAGGAGGCGGCCGACCGGCAGCTGGACCTGGCCGAGCGGCGCGGCCTGCTCAGCAGCCTGCCCGAGGCGGCGCGCGAGTCGGTGCTGGCCACGGTGCTGCCGCTGCGCCACTTCGAATGGGGCGGCAACACCAACCTGGCCGAGGTGGCCGCCTACGGCTGGGGCACGGCCATCACCCAGGCCGCGGCCATGGGCGTGATGGACCGCCTGGGCATGGCCCAGCACCTGTCGCGCATCGGCCTGCTGCTGGATGGCAACACCGGCAGCTCGCTGGCCCGGGCCAAGCAGCGCTGGATGGCCGATGCCGCCTGGCAGCCGCTGCGCCGCGAGATCGAGAACGTGTTCGTGCGGCGCGACTGGTTCGAGGCCCTGGTGGCCCAGGCCCTGGTGGCCGATGGCCTGGTGTACGGCACGCTGCTGCAGCGCTACGAGGCCTGGTTTGCCAGCCAGCACGGCACGGCGCTGGCCACGGTGCTGGACTTTCCGCTGCGCTGGCAGGAAGAACATGCCCGCTGGGTGGATGCGGTGCTGAAGACCTGCGCCGCCGAGAGCGCGGCCAACCGCAGCCTGATCAGCGCCTGGGCGCGCCAGTGGCGCGAGGCCTTTGGCGCCGCCCTGGCGCCGCTGGCTGAAACCGCGATGGGCCGCGACGGTGGCCCGGCGCTGCGCGAGGCCGATGCCGACCTGGGCGCACGCCTGGCCCGCCTGGGGCTGGACGCCTGAGCGCCTGAACGCCTGAACGCCGTGATGCCCCGCCACCACCCCACCTGCAGGAGCCTTGCATGACCACCACCACCGCCACCCCACCGGCCGCCGTGCGCACCAGCCAGCAACCAGTGTTCATCGCCTTGCAGGCCAACAACGACACCCTGCCCATCGTGCAGGCCATTGCCGCCGACAACCCGCTGGCCGTGGTGGACGAACTGCCCGGCCTGGTCAAGCTCACCGCCCCCGGCCGTCTGCGCGTGTGCCGCGCCAGCATCGAAGAGGCCATGGGCCGGGCCTTCGATCTGCGCGAGGTTCACATCCACCTGGTCTCGCTGTCGGGCGAGATCGACGAGACCGACGACGAGTTCACCCTGCTCTGGCGCGCCGCCTGATCGCGCCGATTCAAGACACCGAGGAGACACCATGAACCCAGCCACCCTGACCCCCACCGCTGAAGCCGCCAAGACCGCGGCCAGGAAGCTCAGCCTCAAGGAGAACTACGCCCTGCTCACGCGCGACCTGGGCTGGGAGCCCAGCTACCAGAAGCCCGAGGATGTGTTTCGCCACGCGCAGTTCGAGGGCATCAAGATCCACGACTGGGAGCAGTGGGAAGACCCCTTTCGCCTGACCATGGACGCCTACTGGAAGTACCAGGGCGAGAAGGAGCGCAAGCTCTACGCCATCCTGGATGCGTTTCAGCAGAACAACGCGCAGTTCAATGTCAGCGATGTGCGCTACGTGCAGGCGCTCAAGCTGTTCATCAACGGCGTGGTCGGCATGGAGTACGCCTCGCACCGCGGCTTCAACATCATCGGCCGCGAGTTTCCGGGCACGGCCGCGCGCATTGCCGCGCAAATGCAGGCCATCGACGAACTGCGCCATGCCCAGACCCAGACCCACGCGCTGAGCCACTACAGCAAGTACTTCGCGGGCATGAGCGAGTTTCCGCACCAGTACGACCGCACCTGGTACCTCAGCATCCCCAAGAGCTTTTTTGAAGATGCCGTGTCCAGCGGACCCTTCGAGTTCGTGGTGGGCATCTGCTTCGCGTTCGAATACGTGCTCACCAACCTGGTGTTCATGCCCTGGATGTCGGGCGCGGCCTACAACGGCGACATGTCCACGGTGAGCTTCGGCTTCAGCGCGCAAAGCGACGAGGCCCGGCACATGACGCTGGGCATCGAGGTCATCAAGTTCCTGCTCGAACAAGACCCGGCCAACGTGCCCATCGTGCAGGGCTGGATCGACAAGTGGTTCTGGCGCGGCTACCGCCTGCTGAGCCTGGTGGCGGCCATGATGGACTACATGCTGCCCAAACGCGTGATGAGCTGGGCCGAGGCCTGGGAGATCTACTACGAGCAGAACGGCGGCGCGCTGTTTGCCGACCTGGCGCGCTACGGCATCCGGCCGCCCCGCCACGCCGACGTGACGGTGAAGGAGAAGGCCCATGTGAGCCACCAGCTGTGGAGCACCTTCTACCAGTTCAGGCATGCGGCGGGTTTTGCGGTGTGGCTGCCCAGCCAGGACGAGCAGCAGTGGCTGTCGGCCAAGTACCCCGATACCTTCGACCGGTACTACCGCCCACGTTACGCGCACTGGGCCGCACTGGAAGCGGCCGGCACACCGTTTGCCAATGCCACGCTGCCGCAGCTGTGCCAGGTGTGCCAGTGGCCGCTGCTGTTCACCGAGCCCGACGACCCCACGCAGATCTGCTACCGCGAAGAAAGCTACCTGGGCGAAAAATTCCACTGCTGCAGCGACGGTTGCCGCGAGATTTTTGCCAAGGAGCCGCAGAAGTACGTGCACGCCCATCTGCCGGTGCACCAGATCTACCAGGGCAGCTACTTCCTGCCCGATGTGAACCCCGGCGCGCCCGGCTTCAACCCGCTGGTCGAGGCGCTGCGCTACATGGGCATCACGGCCGGCGTGGACGGCGGCAGCTTCCACGGCCATGTGGACGCGCAGAACTGGGAGCGCTGGACCCAGCGCCCGGCCAGCATGCATGACCCGATGCAGAGCGCCCCGCAGCCCACCCCGCAGGCCGCCACGCCGCCCCCACCACACACCCCGCCACACACCGCCCCGCAGACCCCGCCGCAGCGCCAGCCGGCCTGATCGCCGCATGGCCCGCCCCAGCGCACAAGGAGACTTTCAACCATGACCGTCCAGGCCATTTCGCCCGATTACCACGGCAGCATGAAGGACAGCGTGGAGCACTTCCACGGCCAGCAGCTGCTCAACATCGGCTGGGACCAGCACCTGATGTTCGCCACGCCGCTGTGCATTCCGGTGCCGCCGGGCATGCCCTTTGGTGCGCTGGTGCAGCAGGTGCTGCCCGGCCTGTATGGCCAGCACCCGCAGTTTGCGCAGATCGACTGGGCGGCCACCGAGTGGCTGCGCTCGGGCGAGCGCTTCACGCCCGCGATGGACCAGAGCCTGGCCGACAACGGCCTGGGCCACAAGGCCGTGCTGCGCTTTCGCACGCCGGGCCTGGCAGGCCTGGCCGGCGCGGCCTTTTGACGGCGGGGCGCTGCGGCATGAGCTTTCAACTGCGCATCGAACCCCTCGGCCAGACGCTGGATCTGGCCGAGGGCCAGACCCTGCTCGACGCCTGCCTGCGTGCCGGCGTGTGGCTGCCGCATGCCTGCTGCCACGGCCTGTGCGCCACCTGCAAGGTGCGCGTGCTGGAAGGCGAGGTCGAGCACGGCGAGGCCTCGCCCTTCGCGCTGATGGACTTCGAGCGCGAGGAGGGCCGGGCCCTGGCCTGTTGCGCACACGCGCAATCCGATCTGGTGATCGAGGCCGAGATCGACGACGAGCCCGATGCGCTGGCCCTGCCGGTGCAGGACCATGTGGGCCGGGTGGTGGCCATCGAGCAGGCCTCGCTCAGCGTGCGCATCCTGCGCCTGCAGCTCGAGCGGCCGATGCGCTTTCAGGCCGGGCAGTACATCAACCTCGAGATTCCGGCGCTGGCGCAGCGGCGGGCGTTCTCGATTGCCAGCCCGCCCTCGCGCGCCGATCTGCTGGACCTGCATGTGCGCCAGGTGCCCGGCGGCGCCTGCACCGGCTGGCTGCACCAGCAGCTGGCCGTGGGCGACCGCCTGCCGCTGGCCGGGCCGTATGGCCGTTTCTTCGTGCGCCGCTCGGCGCACGGGCCGGATGGGCGGCCGCTGCTGTTCATGGCCGGCGGCTCGGGGCTCTCGAGCCCGCTGGCGATGATCCTGGATCTGCTCGAACAGGGCTGCCGCCTGCCGATCACCCTGGTCTACGGCCAGCGCCAGCGCAGCGAGCTGTACCTGCACGAGCGCCTGCAGGCGCTGGCCGCCGCGCATGCCAACCTGCGCTACCTGCCGGCCTTGTCGGACGAGCCGGCCGGCAGCGGCTGGATGGGCGCCCGCGGCTTGGTGCACGAGGTGGCCGGCGCGCACTTCGGCCATGACTTCAGCGGCCACAAGGCCTATCTGTGCGGCCCGCCGGCCATGATCGATGCCTGCCTGAGCAGCTTGATGCAGGGCCGGCTGTTCGAGCGCGACATCCACACCGAGCGCTTCTTGTCGGCCGCCGATGCCCAGCGTGCACGCTCGCCGGTGTTTCGCTCGGTGTAGCGCCGCCGGGCGCGGGGCTCAGCGCCGGGTGCGCCGGGGCACCGGCGCTGGCGCGGCCGCGGGCGGCTCGTCGGCCAGCATCAAGGCGGCCAGTGCGCGCAGCGACTGCTTCAGCGTCTGCCAGCTGGCATCGTCGTGCAGATCAAGGCCGCCAAACACGCGGATCTGGCGGCTGCGCACCAGCAGGTGCTGCACGCCGGCCACCAGCAGCAGGGTCACGCCCTGCAGCCAGGGGCGCTGCGCCCACTCGGCACCGCCCAGCACATGCGCGGCCTCGGCGCCCCATTGCTCGCGCTCGGCTTCAAGAATGGCGGTCAGCTCGTTGCGCTCGTGCACCTCGCCGGCCAAAACTGCCACGGTGAGCGGCCGGGCCCGCAGCGCGTCGACAAAGTGCTCGAAGAAGCGCGCATAACGTTCGGCCGCCGGCAGCGCCAGCAGGGCCTGGGGCTCGGGGCCCAGCAGATCGGCCACGCGCGGCCAGAAGCGGCTGCTCTCGCCCCAGGCACGCAGCAGCTCGGGCAGGCTGCCGAAGTAGCGGTAGATCAGCACCTTGTCCACCGCCGCCTGGCGGGCGATGGCGGTGACGCCGATGCCGCCAAAGCCGTCACGCGCCAGCACCTCGCCCACCGCGCCGAGGATGCGCTCTTCGGTGGCCGCCCGGTCGCGCGGGCGTGGCTCGGCGGTGGCGCGTGCCCTGGGTGACTGTCTGCCAGGCGTTCCCGGTGTGCCCTGTGAGGCCGCAGGTGCGGGCGTGCGGCCCGGCCGGCTCATCCGCGCACCAGTTGCGCGTCCAGCCCGCGCCGCGGCGCCGGCTCCACCGGTTCGGCATGGCCCACGCGCGCCCACATCTGCACGGTGTGCGAGGGCCGCTCGGCGCCGAGCAGGCGGTGGATCTCGGCATGGGCCTGGGCCTGCTCGGCGTACTCCTGCAGGGCCTGCTGCAATGGATGCATGGCCAGGCCCAGGGCCGTGCCGGCCAGCTGCACACGCGCCCAGGCCCGCCCGGCCTCGATCTGCACCACACGGCTGTTGCCTTCGCTCACCAGCCACACAAAGCCGGGGGCCGAGGCGATCTTGGCGTCAAAGTCCTTCAGCTGCGTGCGGATGGCGGTGTCGTCGGGCGCCGGGGCCTGCTGGCGGTTGAACAGGCCCAGGCGGTCGAGCGCGGTGAGCATCGGGTCGGTGATCGAGATGCCGTCGCGGTGGCGCGCGATCTCGCTGGCGCCGATGCGCAGCCAGCGGTACGACTCGAGCAGGGTGCGCGGCGTGACCAGCTCGGTGCGCCAGGCCTGGCGCGCCACCTCGCGCTGGCGCTGCAGCGCCGTGGCCGCGCCCGCCTGATCGCTGCCGATGAAGCCAAAGCGCAGCGGGTGCGGCCGCACCGCCTCGGCCAGGGCCTGCCAGGCCGGCGCCGGCACCGGCCGCTCGAGCGCGTACACCTGGCGGTTGGTGCGGCGCGACAGGATCTGCTGGAACAGCGGGTCGGGCGCCAGCGTGGGCTCGGCCACCAGGCGCACACGGGCCACCGGCCGGGCGTCGATCTGGTCGGGGCCGTAGGTGCCTTCGGGAAACAGCGTGATCTGCGCGCGCTGGCCACGCTGGCGTGCGGCCAGATCCAGCAGCTCGAGAAAGCAGCCGTGGCTCATCATGATCTGGCGCGAGAACGGGTCGGTCTCGGGCAGCAGGCGCTGCGGGTCGCAGCGCAGCAGCATCTCGCCGGGCGTGCGCAGATCCACCAGCCACGATTGCAGGTTGTGCGAGTGCGGCGCGAGGATGGCGTGGGACAGGATCCAGCGCCGCAGGTCGGGCTCGGCCCCCGGCCCCTGCCAGGCGGCAATGGCCTCGGCCGGCAAGCGGCCGGAACAAGCGCCCAGGCCGCCCACGGCGCCCAGCACCACCCCACCGCCCACCAGGCGGACAAACGCGCGTCGTTGCATCGTGCAGGCCTCAAGTCACCAATGAGTGACAACTCTAGTCACCGAGCGGTGACAAGTCAATCCAATGCACGATGAGCTGGCCTTGCGTGGCCTTGCATGGCCCTGCGTGCCGGGCCACCAGGGGCCCGCGCAGCAGGTTCATTCACACCTTGTCAGACGCCGACCACCGACACCGCCTTGGTGTTGAGGTAGGCCTCCAGCGCCTCGGGGCCGCCTTCGGTGCCGTAGCCCGAATCCTTGATGCCGCCAAAGGGCAGCTCGGCCGAGGGCGTGGCCGGCTGGTTGATCCACAGCATGCCGGCCTCGACCCGCTGGCTCAGCAGCTGCACGTTCTTGACCGAACGCGTGAAGGCATACGCCGCCAGGCCGTAGGGCAGGCGGTTGGCCTCGGCGATGGCCTGGTCCAGCGTGTCGAAGGCCAATACGCCGGCCACCGGGCCGAAGGGCTCGAGGTTGAACAGGTCGGACGCGGTGTCGAGCCCGCCGATGATGGTGGGCGCGAAGAAGTTGCCGGCACTGCCCACGCGCTCGCCACCGGTGAGGATCTCGCCGCCCCGCTGGCGGGCATCGGCCACGATCTGCTCCATGGCGGTCACGCGGCGCGGGTTGGCCAGCGGGCCCAGCGTGGTGCCGTCGGCCAGGCCGTCGCCCAGCTTCAGGCCCTGGGCCTGCTTGGCAAAGGCCGCGGTGAACTCGCCCACCAGGCTGCGGTGCACCAGAAAGCGGGTGGGCGAGATGCACACCTGGCCGGCATTGCGGAACTTGGCCGCGCCGGCGGTCTTGACGGCCAGCGCCACATCGGCGTCTTCGGCCACGATCACCGGTGCATGGCCGCCCAGCTCCATGGTCACGCGCTTCATGTGCTGGCCGGCCAGCGCCGCCAGCTGCTTGCCCACGGCGGTGGAGCCGGTGAAGGTGACCTTGCGGATCACCGGGTGCGGGATCAGGTAGTTGCTGATCTCGGCCGGGTTGCCGAACACCAGGCCCACCACGCCGGGCGGGATGCCGGCATCGACAAAGCAGCGCAGCAGCGCGGCCGGTGCGGCCGGTGTTTCCTCGGGCGCCTTGCACAGGAACGAGCAGCCGGTGGCCAGCGCCGCGCCGATCTTGCGCACGATCTGGTTGACCGGAAAGTTCCAGGGCGTGAAGGCCGCCACCGGGCCCACCGGCTCCTTCAGCACCATCTGCTGGGCACCCAGGTTGCGCCCCGGCACCAGGCGGCCGTAGACGCGGCGGCCTTCGTCGGCAAACCACTCGATGATGTCGGCGCCGGCATTGACCTCCACGCGGGCTTCGGCCAGGGGCTTGCCGTTCTCCTGCGTCAGCACGCGGGCGATGGCTTCGGCGCGCTCACGCAGCAGCGCGGCGGCGCGGCGCATCACCGCGGCACGCTCGTACACGCTGGTGAAGCGCCAGACCTCGAAGCCGGCCTGCGCCGCTGCCAGCGCGCGGTCCAGGTCGGCCACGCCGGCATGGGCCACGGTGCCGATCACCTGGCCGGTGGCGGGGTTGCGCACGTCGAGGGTCTTGCCGCTGGCGGCATCCACCCACTGGTTGGCGATCAGCAGCTGAACATGGGGATAGGCATCGGTCATCAGAGGGGCTCGCGGGCAGGGTTGCGCAGGTGCCGGGAGCGTACCTGCATCCGCGATGCATTTTTGCGTGGGGACATTGCACCCGCCCGGCGCGGCGGCGGCGCCCAGGCACCGGGCTACAGTGGCGGCATGGAACACATCCTCTACGGCAGCCCCGGCTCGGGTTCGGCGGCCATCGAGATGGCCCTGCAGGCCGCCGGCCTGGGCTACCGCGTGGTGCGCGCCGCGTCGTGGGAGGCCGATTCGGCCCTGGCCGAGCTGCGGCAGCACAACCCGCTGGGCCAGATCCCCACGCTGCGCCTGCCCGACGGCACGGCCATGGCCGAGAGCGCGGCGATCCTGATCCACCTGGGCAGCCTGCACCCGCAGTCGGGCCTGCTGCCGGCCGAGCCGGGCGCACGCGCCAGGCACCTGCACGGCCTGGTCTACATCGCCGCCAACTGCTACTCGGCGGTATCGATCAGCGACTACCCGGCGCAATGGACGCACGACAGCACGCCGGCCGCGGTGGCTGCGGTGCGCGCCGCGGCGCGGGCCCAGCTGCACCAGCGCTGGGCGCTGTTTGCCGATCAGTTCGGCCTGCTGCTCGATGCCGCAGCCACGCCGGGCGCGCTGGCCTTTCTGGCGGTGGTGGTGTCGCAGTGGTCGGGCGCGCGCCAGCACCTGCTGGCCGAGCGCCCCGACTTCCACGCCCGGCTGCTGGCGCTGGAAGCCCATGCGCGCCTGGCACCGGTGCTGCAGGCCCACCGCGCGGCCTGAGCGGCGCAGCGCGACGCGACGCGCTCAGACCGCAGCGGCGCGAAAGGCGGTGTCGAGCGCGTCGATCCAGCGGTCGCGCTGCGCGGGCGGCACGAAGCTGGCCTCGAAGCTGTTGCGCAGCAGCTGGTAGGCCTCGCGCACGCCCAGCTGCGGCAGCGCCTCAAAGGTGGCCAGCAGGTTGGTGTTGAGGTAGCCGCCAAAGTAGGCCGGATCGTCGCTGTTGACGGTGACGCACAGGCCCGCGTTCAGCAGCGCCGGCAGGTTGTGCTCGGCCAGGGTCTTGAACACGCACAGCTTCACGTTCGACAGCGGGCACACGGTCAGCGGCACGCGCGCGGCGGCCAGCCGGGCCACCAGGGCCGGGCTTTCGAGGCTGCGCACGCCATGGTCGATGCGCTGCACCTGCAGCACGTCGAGCGCGCCCTCGATGTAGGCCGGCGGCCCTTCCTCGCCGGCATGGGCCACGCAGTGCAGGCCCTGCGCGCGGGCGCGGGCAAAGACATGCGCAAACTTCTCGGGCGGGTGGCCACGTTCGCTCGAATCCAGGCCCACGCCCACGAACAGCTGGCGAAACGGCAGCGCCGCCTCCAGCGTGGCCAGCGCGTCTTCTTCGCTGAGGTGGCGCAGAAAGCACAGGATCAGGCTGGCGCTGACGCCCAGCTGCTGCTGCGCGCGCTCGCAGGCCTGGTGCAGGCCGCGGATCACGGTGCCCATCTCGATGCCGCGCGCGGTGTGGGTTTGCGGATCGAAGAACAGCTCGGCATGCACGATGCCATCGGCCGCGGCGCGCTCGAGGTACGCCCAGGCCATGTCGAAGAAGTCCTGCTCGTGGATCAACACGCTGGCGCCGGCGTAGTAGATGTCGAGAAAGCTCTGCAGATCGGTGAACGCGTAGGCCGCGCGCAAGGCTTCGACGCCGGGGTAGGCCAGCGCCACGCCGTTGCGCTGCGCCAGCTGGAAGATCAGCTCGGGCTCCAGCGAGCCCTCGATGTGGATGTGCAGCTCGGCCTTGGGCGCGCTGCGCAGCAGCGCAGGCAGAGCGTCGCGCGGAATGCGGGCAAAGTCGATCGGCATGTCAAACCCGCCCGGCCACGCGATGGGGCAGCAACGCCCCGTCGCGGGGCGGTGAACAAGGTGTGCGCAAGGGCTGGTGCATCTGACGGGCTCCGATGGGGATTCGGGATGCTACCCAAGCACGAAGCGCACCGCGGCCGCTGCCGGGTGACCCACCGCACGGATGCCAGAGGCTCAGCTCAGCTCACCGTCTTGACCGGCCCCTGCGGCCGCCGGCCGGCCGTGGCGGCCATGCCGGCCATGGTGGCCGCGGCGGCCACGGGTGGCCGCCCGGCCCACGCCGGCAGGCCCAGGCGCAGCAGCGGCGGGCACGGCTCGCCCTCGGCCCAGGCCGACACCGTGGCCGCCGGCACCGGCCGGCTGAACAGGTAGCCCTGCAGTTCGTCGCACTGCAGCGCACACAGCTGCTGGCGCTGGCCTTCGGTCTCGACGCCCTCGGCCACCACCGCCAGGCCCAGCGCATGGGCCAGGCGCACCACGGCCTCGACGATGGCGCGCGCGTCGGCGCTGCTGTCGAGGTCCTTGACGAAGCTGCGGTCGATCTTCAGCTGGACGGCCGGCAGACGGCGCAGGTAGGCCAGGCTGGAGTAGCCGGTGCCGAAGTCGTCGATCGACAGCTCGGTGCCCAGCTGCGCCAGCTCGGCAAACACGCGCAGCGTGGTGTCGATGTCGGTCATCGCGGTCGATTCGGTGATCTCGAACATCAGCTGCTCGGCCGGCAGGCCATGGCGCGCCAGCGCGCGCTGCACATGCGCCACCAGGCCGGCCTGGCGCAGCTGGTGCATCGACAGGTTCACCGCCACGCGCAGCGCCAGGCCCTGGTTGCGCCACTGCGCCATCTGGCGGCAGGCTTCGTCGATGACCCAGTCGCCCAGCGGCTCGATCAGGCCGAAGCGCTCGGCCAGGTCGATGAACACCAGCGGGCTGATCGCGCCGCACTCCGGGTGCTGCCAGCGCAGCAGCGCCTCCACGCCGGTGAGGCGGCCATCCAGCGCCTGCACCTTGGGCTGGTAGTGCAGGCTCAGCTCGCCGCGGCCGGGCTGCTCGATGGCGCGCCGCAGGTCGCGCTTGAGCGCCATCAGCTCGCGCGTTTCGCTGTCCATGTCGGGCGCAAAGAACAGCGCACGCGCACCGCCCTGGCGCTTGGCTTCCACCATGGCCGTGGCGGCGCAGGTGAGCAGCTTGTCGAAGCTGGCATCGGCCGAGTGCAGGGCCATGCCGATGGCCGCGCTCAGCTGCACCTCCTGGCCGTGCAGCGCAAACGGCTCCTGCAGCGCACGCTGCACGCGCAGCGCCACGGCGTGCACGGCGGCGGCGTCGGGCGCGCCATCGAGCAGCAGCACGAACTCGTCGCCGCTCAGACGGGCCAGCGTGTCGGCCTGGCGCGCCAGGCGGCGCAGCCGCAGGGCCACCTGGCGCAGCGTGGCATCGCCCGCGGCATGGCCGAATTGGTCGTTGAGCTCCTTGAAACCGTCGAGGTCGACCACCAGCAGCGCCACGCCCTGCTGGTCGCGCTCGCAGCGGCGCACCACCTGGGCCAGGCGGTCCTCGAACAGCAGGCGGTTGGGCAGGTCGGTGATCGGGTCGTGCAGCAGGGCGCGCTGCAGCTCGGCGCTCTTGGCGCTGAGCGAGTCCGACAGCTTGGCGGCGCGGTGCTGCATGCGCTCTTCGAGCAGCGACGAGAAGAAGGTCAGGCCCAGCAGCAGCATCGACGCAAAGGCCACCAGCAGGGCCATGCCGTCCCCTCGCAGCTGGCCGGCCGACAGGCACACCGCGCCGGCCGGAAAACCCGCCGCGGCCATGCCGGTGTAGTGCATGCCGCCAATGCCCAGCGCCATCACCGCGGCGGCCAGCAGCTGGCCGCGGCGCTTGCCGCCCGGCGTCAGCGCATCGAGCCGCATGAACAGGCCCAGCGCCACCGCCGAGGCGCCCACCGCCACGGCCACCGAGGCGGCCACGGTGGGCAGGTGCCAGCGGATGCCGGGCGCGAAATCGAGCGCCGCCATGCCGATATAGTGCATGGCGCAGATGCCGCCGCCCATGCTCAGCGCGGCCACGGCCAGGCCGGCCCGGCCCAGATCGGGCCGCGCCGCGGCCAGCATGGCCACCAGCGAGACGAGCACGGCCGCCAGCCACGACAGCGCGGTGGGCAGCGGCGCATAGCCCACCGCCACCGGCAGCTCGAAGGCCAGCATGCCCAGAAAGTGCATGGCCCAGATGCCGGTGCCCATGGCCATCGAGCCGCCCAGGCCCCAGCCGAGCGCCAGCAGCCGGTCGGGGCTGCGCACGCGGCGGGCCAGCTCCAGCGCCACATACGAGGCAGCCAGGGCGACCAGGAAGGACAGCGCCACCACCAGGGGGTCGTGCGCGGTCGGCATCAGGGCATCGGGCATGGTCGGGCGGGTCGCCGCGGCCGCCGCGCCTGCCCGATGCGGGCACGCGACCGGCACCCGCAGCGGATGGATCGTGCCCGGTTTATCGACGCCGCCGCGCCGGGCTTGATCGCCCCGGCGGCGTGCGGCGCGGGTATCGAGAGATCCCTACCCCGCAGATCCAGAAATCCGCGGCGCGGGGTGCCGCAGGCGGCTTACTTGCCCTCGCCCGGCACCTTGCCTTCGACGCCCTTGACGTAGAACTTCACGCCGCCCAGGAAGGCGTCGTCGGCCACCTTGTCCTTCTCGAGCACCGGCTTGCCGGCGTTGTCGACCAGCGGGCCCTTCCAGATCACGAAGCTGCCGTCCTTCAGGCCGGCCTTGACCTCCTCGAGCTTCTTCTTGGCGGCCTCGGGCACGTCGGCGGCCACCGAGACGAAGTCGATGGCGCCTTCCTTCACGCCCCACCAGGCTTGGCCGGTGGCCCACTTGCCTTCGAGCATCTCGCCCACGGCCTTGGTGTAGTACGGGCCCCAGTTGATGATGGCCGAGCCCAGGTGGGCCTTGGGGCCGTAGGCGCTCATGTCCGAGTCCCAGCCGACCGCGCGCTTGCCTTTTTCTTCAGCCGTCTTGAGCACGGCGGCCGAGTCGGTGTTCTGCATCAGCACGTCGGCGCCGCCGTCGATCAGCGCGGTGGCGGCCTCGGTCTCCTTGGGCGGGTTGAACCACTCGTTGACCCACACCACCTTGGTCTTGATCTTCGGGTTCACGCTCTGCGCGCCGAGCGTGAAGCTGTTGATGTTGCGGATGACCTCGGGGATGGGGATCGAGCCCACCACGCCCAGCACATTGGTTTTGGTCATGCTGCCGGCCACGATGCCGGCCATGTAGGCGCCCTCGTAGGTGCGGCTGTCGTAGGTGCGCAGGTTCTCGGCGGTCTTGTAGCCGGTGGCGTGCTCGAACTTCAGCTTGGGGTTGTCGGCCGCCACCTTGAGCATGCTTTCCATGTGGCCGAAGGTGGTGCCGAAGATCATGGTGTAGCCCTGGCCGGCCAGGTCACGCATCACGCGCTCGGCATCGGGCCCCTCGGGCACCTTCTCCACGCCGATGGTCTGCACCTTGGCGCCGAAGGCTGCCTCCACCGCCTTGCGGCCGTTGTCGTGCGCAAAGGTCCAGCCGCCGTCGCCCACCGGGCCCACGTAAGCGAAGGCGATCTTCAGCGCGGCCGGCGCCGAGGCGGCGGCGGCCGAGGCCGGGGCAGAAGCCGCCGGCGCGGCCGGGGCGGCGTCTTCCTTCTTGCCGCAGCCCACCAGGGCTGCCACGGCACCGGCCGCAGCCAGGGCCAGCAGGGAACGTTTGGTCTTGTCGGTCATGGGGGGGTCTCTCCGTCGGTGAAATTCAGGCGCCTGGGTGGAAGGGCTTGCCCAGCGACGCGGGCATGTTGGCCTTGATCCAGGCCGGGTTGCGCGAGATCAGCGCCAGCACCACGATGGTGGCCAGGTAGGGCAGCATGCTGAGCCACTGGCTGGCGATCTGCACGCCCTCGCCCTGCAGGTGAAACTGCAGCATCGTGACGCCGCCGAACAGCCAGGCGCCCAGCAGCACGCGCAGCGGCCGCCAGGTGGCAAAGGTGGTGAGCGCCAGCGCGATCCAGCCCTTGCCGGCGATCATGCCCTCCACCCACAGCGGCGTGTACACGGTGCTCACATGCGCGCCGGCCAGGCCGCACAGCGCGCCGCCGGCCACCACCGCGGCCAGGCGGATGCGCCGCACCGGGTAGCCCAGCGCATGCGCCGACTCGGGCGATTCACCCACCGCGCGCAGCACCAGGCCGGCGCGCGACCGGTTGAGCCACGCGCCCAGCGCCAGCGTGCCCAGCACCGCCAGATACACCATGGCATGGTGGCTGAACAGCGCCGGGCCGATGAAGGGGATGTCGGCCAGCAGCGGGATGTCCCAGCGCGGCGGTGCGCTCAGGCGCTCCTGCGTGAAGCGCTGGCCCACAAAGGCAGAGAAGCCGGCGCCAAACAGGCTGAGCGCCAGGCCGGTGGCGTACTGATTGGTGTTGAGCCAGATCACCAGCAGCCCGAACAGCGCCGCCAGCAGCGCGCCGGCCAGCATGCCGGCGGCCAGGCCGGCCAGCGTGGACCCGGTGGCCACCGCGGTGGCAAAACCGGCAATGGCGGCCACCAGCATCATGCCCTCGGCACCCAGGTTCACCACGCCGGCGCGCTCGTTGAGCAGCAGGCCCAGGCCGGCCAGGGCCAGCACGGTGCCGGCGTTCAGCGTGGCGGCGATCAGCAGGGCAACAGCTTCCATGGTGTGCAGCCTTAACCCAGCGGCCGCCGCAGAGCCGGCTCTGCCGGGCTGCTGGCGGCGCCCCCCTGGGGGGGAGCGCCAAAGGCGCTTCGGGGTGGGGCCACCTTGCGCCGGATTCGGTAATGGATCAGCGTGTCGCAGGCCAGCAGCGTGAACAGCAGCAGGCCCTGGAACACACCCGAGATGCTCTTGGGCAGGCCCATGCGGCTTTGCGCCAGCTCACCGCCGATGACGAACATGCTCATCAGCACCGCCGCGGCCACCACGCCCACCGGATGCAGGCGGCCGACAAAGGCCACGATGATGGCCGCAAAGCCGTAGCCGGCCGGCACATAGGGCGTGAGCTGGCCCAGCGGGCCGATGGCGTCCAGCCCGCCGGCCAGGCCGGCCAGGCCGCCCGACAGCAGCAGCGCCATCCACAGCGCGCGGCGGCTTGAAAAACCGGCATAACGCGCCGCGGCCGGCGCCAGCCCGCCCACCTGCAGCTGAAAACCGGCGTAGGTGCGAAACAGCAGCAGCCACACCGCCAGCACGCCGGCCAGCGCGAACCACACGCCGATGTGGGCACGAAAGCCCTCCACCAGCCTGGGCAGCTTGGTGACGGCCAGAAAGCTGATGGTCTGCGGAAAGTTGTAGCCCTTGGGGTCTTTCCAGGGCCCGTACACCAGGTACTGCAGCAGCAGCTCGGCCACGTACACCAGCATCAGGCTGACCAAGATCTCGCTGGCATTGAAGCGCTCGCGCAGCAGCGCCACGATGGCCGCCCAGGCCATGCCGCCCAGCACGCCGGCGGCCAGGATGGCCGGCAGCAGCAAGGCACGCGGGCTGTCGGGCCCGGCCTGCATGGCCACGCCACCGGCGGCCACCGCGCCCAGGATGAACTGGCCCTCGGCACCGATGTTCCACACATTGCTGCGGTAGCACACCGCCAGGCCCAGGCCGATCAGCGCCAGCGGCGTGGCCTTGACGGCGATCTCGCTCCAGGCATAGGCGCTTTTCACCGGCTCCCAGAAGAACATGGCCAGGCCCTGCAGCGGGCTCTTGCCCAGCGCCGCAAACAGGCCCAGGCCCAGCAGCACGGTGATCAGCAGCGCCAGCAGCGGCGAGGCCAGCACCATGGCACGCGAAGGCTGCGGCCGCGGCTCCAGGCGCATCATGCGGCGGCCCCTTGCGGCATGGCCGCGGCCGGCGCGTCGTCCCACAGCCCGCTCATCCAGCTGCCGATGCGCTCGACCGTGGCCTCGGCCACCGGCAGCGCGGGCGAGAGCCGGCCGCGGGCCATCACGCTGAGCCGGTCGCTGATCTCGAACAGCTCGTCGAGCTCTTCGCTGACCACCAGGATGGCCGCGCCGGCATCGCGCAGCGCCAGCAGGGCCTGGCGGATCTGCGCCGCGGCGCCCACGTCCACGCCCCAGGTGGGCTGGGCGATCACCAGCACCTTGGGCACGGCATCGATCTCGCGGCCGACGATGAACTTCTGCAGGTTGCCGCCCGACAGGCTGCGCGCCAGCGCCTCGGGCCCGCCGGCCTTGACCTGGTAGCGCGCGATCAGCTGCTCGGCCAGCGCCTTGAGCCTGCCCGGCGTGATCCAGCCCAGCGGCCCCAGGCCCTCGGTGCGGGTGAGCAGCGTGTTCTGCGCCAGGCTGAAGCCCGGCACGGCGCCGCGGCCCAGGCGTTCTTCGGGCACGGCATGCAGGCCCAGGCTGCGCCGTGCGGCCGGCGGCAGATGGCCCACCGGCCGGCCCATCAGCATCACGGCGGCGGGCGCGGCGCGGGTGTCCTCGCCCGACAGCACGCGCAGCAGCTCCTGCTGGCCATTGCCCGACACACCGGCCAGGCCCAGGATCTCGCCGGCACGCACTTCAAGGCAGACATCCTGCAGCGCCGTGCCGAAGGCATCCACGGCGGCCAGCGTCAGGCCCGTCGCGGCAAAGGCCACGGCCCCCGGCACGGCCGGCCGGTGCTGCAGCGGCGGCGGCTCGGCACCGATCATCAGGCGCGACAGGCTGGCATTGCTTTGCTGCGCCGGGTTCACCTCGCCCACCACCTTGCCGCCGCGCAGCACGGTGCAGTGGTGGCACAGCGCGCGGATCTCGTCGAGCTTGTGGCTGATGTAGAGGATGGCGCAGCCCTCGGCCGCCAGCTGGCGCAGCGTGATGAACAGGCTTTGCACCGCCTGCGGCGTGAGCACCGAGGTGGGTTCGTCCAGGATCAGCAGCTGCGGCCGGGCCAGCAGCGCGCGCACGATCTCCACGCGCTGGCGCTCGCCCACGCTCAAGCTGTGCACCGGGCGCAGCGGATCGACCTCGAGCCGGTAGTCGCGCGCCACCTGGCGGATGCGCTCGGTGACCTCGGCCAGCGGCAGCGCCTTGTCCAGGCCCAGCCACACGTTCTCGGCCGCGGTGAGGGTGTCGAACAGCGAGAAGTGCTGGAACACCATCGCGATGCCCAGCGCGCGCGCGGCCTGCGGGTTGGCGATCTGCACCGGCTGCCCGTTCCACAGCAGCTGGCCGGCATCGGGCCGCACCGCGCCGTAGACGATTTTCATCAGCGTGCTCTTGCCGGCGCCGTTTTCGCCCAGCAGCGCATGGATCTGGCCGGGCGCCACCGTGAGGCTCACATCGTCGTTGGCGCGCACCGCCGGGTACTGCTTGGTGATGCCGCGCAGCGCCAGCCGCGGCGGCACGGCCGGGGTGCGGGCGGCGGGCGTTGCGGCGTGCGGCACTTCGGGCGGCACTTCGGGCAGCACTTCGGGCAGCACTTCGGGCGGCGCAGGGGGCGTGGCTGGCGGCATCGGCTGAATTGTGTCCTGACCCACGCCGCGCTCAGGCCGGCACCGGGCCGCGCTGGAACCGGCTTTGCCCGGCCACCCGGGCCTCGACCAGGTTGCGCTCGTCGGCCAGCGTGAGCCAGGCAAAGACCCGTTCGTGCAGATCGGCCACCGTCGGGCCGCGCTGCTGCGCGATGTCGTCGCGCCGCTGCGCCACCGGGCCGCAGGCCCAGTCCCACACGCACACATCGGCCACCGCGCCGGGCTCCAGGCTGCCCAGCTCGTGGCCCAGGCGCAGGGCCTGCGCCGCACCGCGCGTGGCGCCATGCAGCAGCGCCCAGGCGGTGACGCGCTGGCCGGCCAGGGCCTGCACCTTGTAGCCATCGGCCAGCGTGCGCAGCTGGCACAGCGCGGTGCCGCCGCCCACGTCGCTGGCCAGGCTCACGTTCACGCCGGCGGCACGCGCCGCGCCCCAGCCGAACAGGCCGCTGCCCAGAAACAGGTTGCTGCTGGGGCAGAAGGCGATCTGCGCGCCGGCGTCGGCCATCTGGCGCCGGTCGGCATCGTCCAGCCAGATGCCGTGGGCCAGCACGGCGCGCTCGGTCAGCAGGCCGTGGCGGGCGTACACCCCGAGGTAGCTGCGGTCGTGCGGAAACAGACTGGCCACCCAGGCCACCTCGGCGCGGTTTTCGGCCACATGGGTTTGCAGGTACAGGCCCGGGTGGCGGGCCAGCAGGCGCCCGGCCATGGCCAGCTGGGCCTCGCTGCTGGTGGCGGCAAAACGCGGCGTCACGGCATAGGCCAGCCGGCCCTGGCCGTGCCAGCGGGCGATCAGGGCCTCGCAGTCGGCCTCGGCCTGGACCACGTCGTCGCGCAGCGTGTCGGGCGCGTGGGTGTCCATCAGCACCTTGCCGGTGATCAGGCGCATGCCGCGCGCCTGCGCACCGGCCAGCAGCGCATCGGCACTGATGCGGTGCACGGTGGCAAACACCGCGGCGCTGGTGGTGCCATGGGCCAGCAGCGCATCGAGAAAGCGCTCGGCGCCGGCATGGGCCACGGCCGGATCGGCATACGCCGCTTCGGCCGGAAAGGTGTAGGTGTTGAGCCAGTCGAGCAGCTCGGTGCCCCAGGAGGCGATCACATCCAGCTGCGGCGCATGCACATGGGTGTCGATGAAGCCGGGCAGCAGCAGGCGGCCGGTGTGGTCCAGCTTGTGCCAGTCGTCGCCTGGCGCCTCGGCCTGCACCGCGGCGATGCGGCCATCGCCGTTGATCAGCAGCCAGTGGCCGGGCCGCCAGCGCACGGCCGGGCTGGCGCGCTCGTCCAGGCCGGGCTCGGCCTGGAAGTCCAGCAGGTCGGCGCGGATGGCGGTGGGGGTCATCGGCAGGGGTGCGCGGGGGCGTTCGGGTAGCGGCGTGGCAGGGGCTGTGGCCAGGGGCCCGGGCCCGGGCGGCGGCGGGCGCCGAAAACCTGACGCCTTGGCCAGGAATGGTAAGTGCTATCGTGAAAGCGACCCTGCTTTGCCATGGCCCGACGCCGTGTTTCCCGATGCCCGAATCCGCCGCACCAGCAACTTCCAGTCCCGCTGACGAACAGGCGGCCGCGGCGCGGCCGATCCGCTTTGTGCACCGCGGCGCGCTGCGCGAGTTGTCGGGCCTGCCGGCCACCACCACGCTGCTGGGCTGGCTGCGCGAGCAGCAGCGCCTCACCGGCACCAAGGAGGGCTGCAACGAGGGCGACTGCGGTGCCTGCACCGTGCTGCTGGGCGAGCTGGATGCCGAGGGCGATGTGCGCTTCAAGCCGGTCAACAGCTGCATCCAGTGGCTGCCCACGCTGGACGGCAAGGCCCTGCTGACCGTGGAAGACCTGGGCGGCAGCCACCCCGTGCAGCAGGCCATGGTGGCCTGCCACGGCGCGCAATGCGGCTTTTGCACACCGGGCATCGTGATGTCGCTGGCCGGCACGGCCGAGCGCTGTGCGGCCGCGGGCCTGGCCGCCACGCGGGCGCAGCTGGCCGATGACCTGTCGGGCAACCTGTGCCGCTGCACCGGCTACCGGCCCATCCTCGATGCCGGCGAGCAGGCGCTGGCCAGCCCCGCCGCCCTGCCCCGCCTGGCCACGCCCGCGCTGGCCGCCCAGTTGCGTGCGCTGCAGGCCGATGCGCCGCTGCAGCTGCCCGCCTGCACCGCGCCCGACGGCGCCACCGGCCCGGCCTTTCATGCCCCCCGCAGCGTGGCCCAGCTGGCCGCGCTGCGCCAGCAACACCCCCAGGCCACGCTGCTGGCCGGCTGCACCGACATCGGCCTGTGGCTGAACAAGCAGCTGCGCCGCTTCGAGCACGTGATCTCGCTGGGCGCCGTGGCCGGGCTGCAGGCCATCCACGTGGCCGATGGCGCGCTGCACATCGGCGCCGGGGCTTCGCTGCAGGCCGCCTGGGCAGCGCTGGCCCGGCACTGGCCGGCCACCACCGAGATGGGCCGGCGCTTTGCCTCGCGGCCGGTGCGCGAGGCCGGCACGCTGGGCGGCAACATCGCCAACGGCTCGCCCATCGGCGATGGCGCGCCGGTGCTGATGGCGCTGGGCGCCACGCTGCACCTGCGGCTGGGCACGGCCACGCGCAGCCTGCCGCTCGAGGCCTTCTACCTGGGCTACATGCGCCATGCGCTGCAGCCGGGCGAGTTCATCGAGGCCATTGCCGTGCCGCTGCCACAGCCGGCCGACACGCTGCGCGCCTGGAAGCTGAGCAAGCGGTTCGACTGCGACATCTCGGCCCTGGCCTGCGGCCTGCACCTGCGGCTGCAGGGCGACACGGTGGCCGAGGCGCGCTTTGCCTTCGGTGGCCTGGCCGCCACGGTGGCCCGTGCGCGCCAGGCCGAGGCCGCGGTGATCGGCCAGCCCTGGACCGCCGCCACCGCCCGCGCCGCGATGGCCGCGCTGGCGCACGACTTCCAGCCGCTGAGCGATCTGCGCGCCAGCGCCGCACACCGCCAGCGCACCGCCGCGAATCTGATGTGGCGCCTCTGGCTGGAAACGCGGCCGGTGGATCCGCTGCCCGCCAGCGCCACCACGGTGTGGGAGGCCGCATGAACCCGACCGAAGCGCGCGGGCCGAGCGCCGGGCCGCTCCCAAGCCGGCCCGCGGTCCCCTCGGGGGACCGGCCGATGTACGCATCGGCCGAGGGGCCGACATGCCCGCCGCACGAATCGGCCCACCTGCACGTGGCCGGCGCCGCGCCCTACACCGACGACCTGCCCGAGCCCGCCGGCACCCTGCATGCCGCGTTGGGCCTGTCGCCGCTGGCGCATGGCCGCATCACGGCCATCGACCTGGCGCGCCTGCAGGCCCAGCCCGGTGTGGTGGCGGTGCTCACCGCGCTCGACATCCCGGGCCCCAACGACTGCGGGGCCATCGTGCACGACGACCCCATCCTGGCCGAGCTGCAGCGCACGCCCGGCGGCGGGCTTGAGGGCACGGTGCGCCATGTCGGCCAGCCGGTGTTTGCGGTGATCGCCAGCACCCGTGAGGCCGCGCGCCGCGCCGCCGCGCTGGCGCCGCAGGTGCTCAGCCTCACGCCGCTGCCGGCGGTGCTGGGCGCTGCCCAGGCCCATGCGGCGCAGCAGTACGTGGTGCCGCCCATGCACCTGGTGCGTGGCGATGCCCCGGCGGCGCTGGCCCAGGCCACGCAGCTGACGCAGGGCCGGTTCACGCTGGGTGGCCAGGAGCAGTTCTACCTCGAAGGCCAGATCAGCCTGGCCGTGCCACAAGAAGACGGCGGCATGCAGGTGCATTGCAGCACCCAGCACCCCAGCGAGATGCAGCACGCCGTGGCCCATGCGCTGGGCGTGGCGGCGCACCGCGTGCAGGTGAGCTGCCGGCGCATGGGCGGCGGCTTTGGCGGCAAGGAAAGCCAGAGCGCGCTGTTTGCCTGCGTGGCTGCCGTGGCCGCGGCAAAGCTGCAGCGCGCCGTGAAGCTGCGCCCCGACCGCGACGACGATTTCGCCATCACCGGCCGGCGCCACCCCTTCGACTTCAGCTGGTGCGTGGCGCATGACGGCGAGGGCCGCATCGGCGCGGCCGAGGTCAGCATGGTGTCCAACGCCGGCCACTCGGCCGACCTGTCGGCCCCGGTGATGACCCGCGCGCTGTGCCACTTCGACAACGCCTACTGGCTGCCGCACCTGGCCGCGCACGGCTACTGCGCCAAGACCAACACCCAGAGCAACACGGCGTTTCGCGGCTTCGGCGGCCCGCAGGGCGCGCTGGCCATCGAGATGGTGATCGACGACATCGCCCGCGCACTCGGCCGCGATGCGCTGGATGTGCGCCGCGCCAACTTCTACGGCACCACGTCGAACAACGTCACGCCCTATGGCCAGGTGCTGCGCGACAACATCATCGCGCCGCTGGTCGAGCAACTGGCCAGCGATTGCGCCTATGCCGAACGGCGCGCGGCCATCACCGCCTTCAATGCCACCAGCCCGGTGCTAAAAAAAGGCCTGGCGCTCACGCCGGTGAAGTTCGGCATCGCCTTCAACGTGGCGCACTTCAACCAGGCCGGCGCGCTGGTGCATGTGTACGCCGACGGCTCGGTGCTGGTGAACCACGGCGGCACCGAGATGGGCCAGGGCCTCAACACCAAGGTGGCCCAGGTGGTGGCGCACACCCTCGGCATCGCGTTCGAGGCCGTGCGCTGCAGCGCCACCGACACCAGCAAGGTGGCCAACACCTCGGCCACCGCCGCCAGCACCGGCAGCGACCTGAACGGCAAGGCCGCCGAAGATGCCGCGCGGCAGATCCGCGTACGCCTGGCCGCCCTGGTGGCCCAGCGCCTGGGCGGCCGTGCCGAGGCGGTGCACTTTGCCGGCGGCCAGGCCCGGGCCGAGAACGGGCAGACCCTGGCCTGGGCCGAGCTGGTGCAGGCCGCCTACCTGGCCCGCGTGCAGCTGTGGAGCGACGGCCACTACGCCACGCCCGGCCTGCACTGGAACCGCGACACGCTGCAGGGCGAGCCCTTCCAGTACTTTGCCTATGGCGCCGCCTGCAGCGAGGTGCAGGTGGACACCCTCACCGGCGAGCACCGCGTGCTGCGCGCCGATCTGCTGCATGACGTGGGCGCATCGCTCAACCCGGCGCTCGACACCGGCCAGGTCGAGGGCGCCTACATCCAGGGCCTGGGCTGGCTGACGATGGAAGAGCTGTGGTGGCAGCCGATGGATGGCAGCCCGGGCGGTGGCAAGAACGCCGGCCGGCTGATGACCCACGCGCCCAGCACCTACAAGATCCCCACGGCCAACGACGTGCCGGCGGTGTTCAACACCCGCCTGTATGGCCAGCCCAATGCCGCCGACACCATCGGCCGCAGCAAGGCCGTGGGCGAACCCCCGCTCCTGCTGGCCTTCTCGGCCTTTCTGGCGATCCGTGACGCCATCTCGGCCGCCGGCGGCCACCGCAGCCACCCGCCGCTGCGCGCACCGGCCACGCCCGAGGCGGTGCTGGACGCGCTGGATGCGCTGAACGTGGTAGGGGCCGGGCTGCCATGAGCACCGAGCCGCTGGCACCACACGGCCACGGCGGCCAGCCCGCTGCGCTGCCCGGCAGCGACGCCACCGCGGGCGGCCCGGCGGCCGCCACCCTTGCGCAGTTCATCGCCACCGTGGAGGCCGGCGACACCCTGGCGGCGCTGGCCCGCTTTTATGCCCCCGACGCCTGCACGCAAGAGAACCAGGGCCCACCGCGCTG
The DNA here is from genome assembly GCF_025290835.2 of Aquabacterium sp. OR-4. Classification (NCBI taxonomy): domain Bacteria; kingdom Pseudomonadati; phylum Pseudomonadota; class Betaproteobacteria; order Burkholderiales; family Sphaerotilaceae; genus Pseudaquabacterium; species Pseudaquabacterium prasiolae. The sequence continues at coordinate 1,279,473 of NZ_JAOCQD020000002.1, forward strand.
CGGCCGCGACACGCTGATCGCCCACGAGCAACGGGCCCTGGCCAGCGTGCAGCAGATGCGCATGCGCTGCATCCACCCGGTGCTGATGGCGGGCGACCGGGTGGTCATCCGCTGGCGCATCCACTACCAGACCCCGGGCGGCGAGGCCAGGCAGATTGAAGAGCTGGCCTACCAGCGCTGGCAGGGTGAGCAGATCATCCACGAGCAGTTCTTCTACGACCCGGCGCAACTGCGGCAGACCCCAGACCCAGGCACGGCCACCAACTGACGATGAGCGACCCAACCCCGCCCTTCCCCACGCTGCACACACCGCGCCTGCTGCTGCGCGAGCTGCTGCCCGCCGATGTGCCGGCGCTGCATGCCATCCATGCCGATGCCGAAGCGATGCGCTGGTTCGGCACCGATGCGCCGGCCGATCTGGCGGCCACCGCGGCGGTGATCACCCGGTTTGCCAGCTGGCGCCTGGCCGCCAACCCCGGCGTGCGCTGGGGCATCGCGCGCCGCAGCGATGGCCGGCTGATCGGCAGCTGCGGCCTGTTTGCCTGGAACCGCGACTGGGCCAAATGCAGCACCGGTTACGAGCTGGCCGCCGATGCCCGCGGCCAGGGCCTGATGTGCGAGGCCCTGGCCGCCGCCATGGCCTGGGGCTTCGAGGCCATGGCGCTGAACCGCATCGAGGCGCAGATCCATCCCGACAACCAGCCGTCGATAGCGCTGGTGTCGGGCCTGGGATTCCAGCGCGAAGGCCTGCTGCGCGAGGTGGCGCGCTGGGGCGGGCAGTTTCACGATCTGGCGCAGTACGCGCTGCTGCGCCGCGACTGGCGCGCGCCGGCATGACCGAGGCCGCGCTGCGCGCCACCGCCGCCGCCTGGCTGGCCGCCGGGCGCTCTGCGCGTGTGGTGCAGGTGCTGCGCCACCGTGGCTCGGTGCCGCGCGAGGCCGGCACGCGCATGCTGGTGGCCGCCGATGCCGTGGCCGGCACCATTGGCGGTGGGCATCTCGAATGGCAGGCCATCCAGCAGGCACGCGTGCGGCTGCGCCTGGGCGAGCCGGCCGCCGAGCGCGACATCGCGCTGGGGCCCACGCTGGGCCAGTGCTGCGGCGGTGCGCTCACGCTGCGTGACGGGCCGCTGGATGCCGCCGCGCTGGCCGCCTGGCCGCTGCCGGTGCCGCTGTTCACGCTGCAGCTGTACGGCGCCGGCCATGTGGGCCGCGCCATCGTGGCGCTGCTGGCCGGCATCGACTGCCGGGTGATGTGGATCGACGAGCGCGACGAGGCCTTCCCGGCCGAGGCCGCGCTGCCACCGCACATCGAGCACCTGTGCGTCGAGCCCGCCGCCGCCGAGGTGCAGGCTGCCGCGCCCGGCAGCCTGGCGCTGATCATGACCCACAGCCATGAGCTCGATCTGGCCATCTGCGCGGCGGCGCTGCGCTCGGATGACCTGGCCTGGGTGGGCCTGATCGGCTCGGCCACCAAGCGCGCGCGCTTCGAGCGCCGGCTGCTGGATCGCGGCGTGGCACCCGAGCGCGTGGCCGCGCTGGCCTGCCCGATCGGCGTGCCGGGCGTCACCGGCAAGCAGCCCGAGGTGGTGGCCGTGGCGGTGGTGGCGCAGTTGCTGCAGGTGGCCGGCCGGCACGCCGCGGCAGCCGGCCAGACGAACTGGATCAAGGACAGCCGCCGCAGCGATTGACTACACTGCCGCGCATGCACTGGCTTCTTCGTCGACACGCGCTGCGCGCGCACATCGCCCTGGCGATGCTGGTGCTGGCCTTTGCGGCCCCCACCGTGTCACGGCTGCTGCATGCGCTGCAGGCCCAGGCCAGCCCCTGGGGCGTGGTGTGCACGGTGGAAGGGGCCGCCGGTGGCTCCGAGCCCGGTGCGCCGTCGCTGGAGCATTGCCCGGTGTGCCTGCTGCAGCAGGCGGCATCGGCGCCGCCGCCGGCAGCGCCCATGCGGTGGTTGCCGGCCGATCTGGGCGAGGTGCTGCCACCGCTGTTTCTGCAGGCGCCGCGCCCGCTGTTCGCGTGGTCGGCCGCGCAGGCCCGGGCACCACCGCAGGCCTGATCCTCGCCGGTTCAAGGGCTGATCCCGGCCCTGCCGGCCTGCAGTCCGGCGCCAGGGCAGCCCCTGCGCGCCAGGCGACTGCCTCCCTCCCCCTCCGGCCAGTCGCCGCCACCGCGGCACGGCCGGGCCCATGTTGTCGCTGCCACGCCCGGTCACCGGCCACCGGCCTGCGCCGCCTGCGCTGCTGCGCATCGGCTTGCCGGCATCGCCGCGCGCCTGGCGGGCACGAACCGCCCTGTTCAGATTGCCATGCCCCCCTCCTGCACTGCCCACCCCGGCCGGCCGCCGCTGCACCTCATCGCCCTGGCCTGCCTGGCCGCCGCCACCGGCAGCAGCCACGCCCAGGGCGTGGCCACCGACGCCCAGGTACAGCCCTTGGTCATCACCGGCACGCGCGCCGCGCTCGACCCCAACCTGCCCAGCAGCACGGCCAGCATCACCGCCGAAGACCTGCGCGAGCAAAACCTCTTCAACCCCGAAGATGCCGCCCGCATGCTGCCCAGCACGGCCATCCGCAAGCGCTACCTGGGCGACCGCAATGCCAACGTCGGCGGCCGCAGCCACGGCGTGCTGCAGCCCGGGCGCGCGCTGGTCTATGTGGACGGCTACCTGATCAGCAACTTCCTCGGGCGCTTCGACGCGCCGCGCTGGAACATGGTCAACCTCGAGGCACTGGAGCGGGTGGATGCGCTGTACGGCCCGTTCTCGGCCATCTACCCGGGCAACAGCATCGGCACCACCCTGGTGATGACCGAGCGCAAGCCGCGCGGCTTCGAGGCTTCGGCATCGCTGCGCCTGTCGCAGCAGGATTTCCAGGAGTACGCCAGCGCCGAGACCTACCTCGCCGGCCAGGCCTCGGCGCGCCTGGCCATGCGCCATGACAACGGCCTGTTCTGGGTGCTGGGCCTGCAGCACCAGGACAGCCAGGGCCACCCGATGGGCTATGCCAATGCGGTGCGCGGCAGCACCAGCGGCGCCTTTGCCACGCCGGCGGCGCAAACCCGCGTCAGCGGCATCGTCTACGACACCGACCCCAACGGCCGCGAGCGCGCGCTGTTTGGCGCCACCGGCATCGACCACAGCGTGCAGGACACGCTCAACGCGCGCGGCGGCTGGGCGCTGTCGCCCACGCAGGAGGTCGAGGCCCGCGTGTCGCTGTGGCGCAGCCGCAGCGATCTGCGCTACGACACCTGGCTGCGCGACGAAGCCGGCAAGCCCGTGTGGCTGGGCAGCGTGCGCGACGACCGCTACGCCTTCAGCCTGCCGGCCAGCAGCTTCGCGCCGAGCACGCGGCTGGAGGCCCACCGCCAGCTCGGTGCCACCTGGAAGACCACTCACGCCACGGGCTGGAACGCCTCGGTGGTGGCCACGCAGTACCGCATCGTCGAGGACGCCAGCCGCCAGGCCAACCTGAGCCAGCCCGAGGCCGACCTGGGCGGCGCCGGCAGCGTGACCCGGCGCGACGGCACCGGCTGGACCACGCTGGAACTGCAGGCCACCTACCGCCCGGTAGCAGGCGACTGGGGCCAGGGCCGCCATGCGCCCACCGTGGGCCTGCACCGCAACGAGTACACGCTGAAGAACATCGTCAACACCGCCAGCGACTGGCGCAGCACCGAGACCGCGCTGGATCAGAGCTACTTCGGCCGCACCCGCATCACCGCGCTGTATGCGCAAGATGCCTGGCGCCTGAACGACGACTGGCGCCTGACCGCCGGCCTGCGCCAGGAGCGTTTCGAGACCTGGGGCGGCGCGCAGTATTTCGCCGGCCCGCCGGTGGCCCAGAACACCTACGCCGCACGGCGCATCGATGCCAGCAGCCCCAAGCTGGCACTGGCCTGGGCCGCCAGCGACACGCTGCTGCTCAAGGCCAGTGCCGCCAAGGGCGTGCGCTTTCCGAACGTCGACGAGCTCTACAACGGCACCAAGACCGGCACCAGCATCACCACCAGCGACCCCGCGCTGCGGCCCGAGCGCGCGCGTGCGCTGGAGCTCAGCGCCGAGCTCGACCTGGGCCGCCAGAACCTGCGCGCCAGCCTGTTTCGCGACGACGTGCGCGACACCATCGTGCGCCAGACCGACAGCACGGTGACGCCCAGCGTCACGCGGGTCAACAACATCGACCGCGTGCTCACCGAGGGCCTGGAGCTGGTGTGGGACGCGCGCGACCTGGGCCATCGCGGCCTCGATCTGGGCGCCAACGCCACCTGGGCACAGGCCCGCATCGAGGCCAACGCCGCCAACCCGGCCAGCGTGGGCAAGCGCTGGCTGCGCGTGCCGCCGCAGCGCTACACCGCGCAGCTGGCCTGGCGCGGCACGCCCGGCTGGCTGTTTGCCGCCGCCTGGCGCTGGAGCGGCCGGCAGTTCAACACCGACACCAACATCGACATCCACCCCGACACCTACGGCGGCACCTCGCGCGTGAACCAGCTCGACCTGAAGGCCAGCTGGCGCTTTGCGCCACAGTGGGAGTGGAGCCTGGGCATCGACAATGCTGGCAACCACCACGCCTGGCAGGCCCACACCCTGCCGCAGCGCGTGCTGCACACCGCCCTGCGCTGGGAGATGCGATGACCACGACCAACCGACGCCAATGCCTGGGCCTGGGGCTCCGGCTGGGCCTGGGCCTGGGCCTGCCCACCTGGGCCGGCAGCGCGGCCGCCCAGCACGGCCATGGTGATGCGGCCACGGCGGCCACCGCTACCGCCCCCGGCGGCGCAGCGCCCAAGGCCCGCCGGCCGCGGCCCGCGCTGGGCCTGGGCGCCGCGCTGGCGCCCGACGGCGCGCTGTGGGTGCTGCGCCTGGACGGCACGCGCCTGCAGCTGCAGCGCAGCACCGACGCCGGGGCCAGCTGGTCGCCCGCGCAAAGCCTGGACACCGGCCGCGACGGCATTGCCGCCGATGGCGAAAGCTGGCCCAAGCTGGCCTTCGGGCCGCAGGGCCAGGCGGTGATCACCTACACCATGCCGCTGAGCAAGCCGTTCACCGGCGCCATCCGCCTGCTGCGCTCGGCCGATGGCGGCGCCAGCTTTGCGCCACCGGTCACGGTGCACCACGACCGGCAGGAGATCACCCACCGCTTCGACGCGGTGGGCTTCGACGCCCGCGGCCGCCTGCATGTGGTGTGGATCGACAAGCGCGATCTCGAACTGGCCAAGGCCGCCGGCCGCCGCTACGAGGGCGCGGCCATCTACCGCGTCGAGAGCCGCGACGGCGGCGCCAGCTTCGGCCCCGACCTGAAGGTGGCCGATGGCAGCTGCGAATGCTGCCGCATTGCGCTGGCGCCCACGCCCGAGGGCGGCCTGGCCGCGCTGTGGCGCCATGTCTTCCCCACCAACGTGCGCGACCACGCCTGGGCCCGCCTGGCCGACGATGCGCCGGCACCGGTGCGCGCCACGCTGGACGGCTGGGTGGTGGCCGGCTGCCCGCACCACGGCCCGGGCCTGGCCCCGGCCGCGGCGGGCGGCTGGCATGCGGTGTGGTTCGGCCAGCGCGCCGGCGTGGCCGCGGTGCGCTATGGCCGGCTGGATGCCCAGGGCCGGCCGCAGGGCGAGGCCCGCCCGCTGCCCGATGCCGCGGCCGAGCATGCCGCCGTGGCCGCGCTGGGCGAGCGCGTGGCCATCGTCTGGCGCGCCTTTGATGGCCAGGCCATGCAGTGGCGCGCCTGGCTGTCGGCCGACGGCGGCCGCACGTTCACGCTGCGCACGCTGGGCAGCAGCCGCGGCGAGACCGACCATCCCCGCCTGGCCCAGGACGCCGGCCGCGTGCTGGCCCTGTGGCATACCGAAGACCAGGGAGTGCGCGTTGTCACACTGCTGCCCGCCTGAAACCCGCCGCCGGCAATGGCTGGCCCACGGCCTGATGTGGCTGCTGGGCGCCGGCATCGGCACCCGCGCCAGCGCCAGCCCGTCCGCCAGCCCGTCCGCCAACGCCAAGGCCAAGGCCCCCACCGACGCCAAGGCCCAGCCCGGCCGCCCGGCCGCGCCGCGCGCGGTGGAGTCTTTTGACGCCAGCGCCTGGCAGGCCCTGCAGCGCGAGGCCGAGCGCCGCCGCCAGCCCATGCTGGTGGTGTTTTCGGCCACCTGGTGTGGCGTCTGCCCCGAGGCCATCGTGCGTCTGGCCGACGATCGGCGGCGCCAGCGCGCGCAGGCCGACCTGGTGGTGGTGGTGACCGACCTGGCCCCCGGCGACGACGACGCCAGGCTGCTGGCCGCCCCGCACTACGCCCGCGCCCAGCGCCTGCTGGCCTTTGACGGCAGCGCGGCCGCGCTGCGCCATGCGGTGCAGCCGGGCTGGAGCGGCACCTCGCCTTCAGTGGCCTGGCTGGCGCCCGGCCGCGCGCCACAATTCATGCAGGGCGCACCGGATGAGCGCGACCTGCAGCGCTGGTTCGCCCGCCGTTGAACCCCGCGCCACCGCGACGATCCAAGCCCACCCACCGGCCAATCCAGGCCCCTTCCGACCCGAGCACCCAAGCCATGCGCAAGACACCGCTTCTCACCGCCGCCCTGCTGGCCTTCAGCAGCCTGGCCGCCCAGGCCCAGACCACCGTCAGCGAGCCCTGGGTGCGCGGCACCGTGGCCCAGCAAAAGGCCACCGGCGCCTTCATGAAGATCACCTCCAAGGCCGGCGGCAAGCTGGTCTCGGTCAGCTCGCCGGCGGCCGGCGTGGTCGAGATCCACGAGATGGCCATGGAAGGCAGCACGATGAAGATGCGCGCCCTGCCCGGCGGCCTGGCGCTGCCGGCCGGCAAGGCGGTGGAGCTCAAGCCCGGCGGCTACCACGTGATGCTGATGGACCTGAAGGCACCGCTGAAGGACGGCGACAGCATCGAC